>LADQ01000239.1 GCA_000961635.1 Hoeflea sp. BRH_c9
GCGGCCGGCTCGTCCTCCCCGTCCTCCCCGTCGTCGCTGCCGCGCGCAGCCAGATGCTTGAGCTCGATGCCAAGCCACAACCGCGGATCGCCCGCCAGAAATGCCAGCGAATCGGCCGCCCCGTCGGCGCACAGCGCCCAGAGCGCATCCAGCACCTGATCGACGGCAAAAGGGTCGAGCGCGGACACGCCTGTCCGCCCCGCCTGGTGCAGGTTGTGCGTCATAGTATCCTCGAAAATTCCGGCCCAACAAAAAAGCGCCCCGGACCATTTCCAAGGCGCTTGGCGCAATCATCAAATTTTCAGGCGCCACTTACGCGGCAACCCCGCCCGGCCCGCTATCGGCGCAGTTCCGTAACGATAACATAACCCTATCAAAGCACCGTGACGGTGTCAAGGATTATTTTCCCAATTATATACGTGACAAAAGTGACCGATTCGGATAAACCAGTTGGCGACAGGCCGGCAAACGAGATTGAAATCACGCCAGAGATGATCGGGGCGGGGGTGGGCGCGTTATACGAGAACCGCTTTTGGCATGAAGATCCAGGTGAATGGATTACAGAGCGAGTATATAGAGCTATGGAACGAGCTAAGCTTTGTCAGGAAGAGAGAGCCTCACCTTTTCCATCGGTGCGTTCACTTCGTAAAAGCAAAAAAGAAGAAGCTTGATCGCGGCCAAAAAAGATGAACGCGCATCATCAAATGATACATGGAATTGCCCTTCTGTGACGGTGCCGTCGTCATTCAGTACGCGAAAAATTTCTGCCGGCTTATTGACTGCATACTGTGTAGCTAACTTCAATCTGCTAAGGTGCGGGTAGAAGGCTCTGATGCTCCGATCTGTATCCCGAACCAAGTTCTCTGATCGGTCTTTGATTGTGGGTGTTTCGAAAGTCACTGGTTCGGTTGAATGTGCAGCATCGTTCCGGATGCATCGTATTTTGTGCAAGAGAGCGCGGGTTTCAGCGGGATAGAACTGCATCAGATAGCCGACATCGATTTTCGCGGAAAAGGTTGCCATCGGACCAGAACCACTGAAAATCTTCCCTTCGACATCTCTGTCCTTGGCTGGCATCATGATTTTGATTATTTGCTCAAGCCTAGCTTCAAGGAATGAGGTCCCGATGATGATAAGCCCTCTATCGGACTCGCGGGTAAGTTCTTCTATGATTGCCTTATCTTGATCGTTTTGTAGGATCCAAGCCATGATTGCACTACCTTCGAAGTCAGACGAATTACCAGATCAGAAAATCAAAAAGCGCCGCGATGATGCGCTACGCCGCGCGCTCTCGACCCCGCCGTTGAAACGTTCCCCCAGCCCGGCGGATAAAGAGGATGGAGGCAAGAGTGACAAAAAACCCAACCAAAAGCCTCGGTGAAATAGCGTGGGCGCGGTTTCAACAATCCTTTATTGACGCTGATTTTCGAGCGATTGAAGAAAGCGAATTCGCTCACTTATTGTCTTTTGCAGCGTCTCAAGGGCGTATCGTTCGACTTCTGCAAGAACATGCCCGTAGCCTGCGGGTGATTTCAATTGGACCTGTAGCCATTCTTTGGCGTCGTTAAGATCATCCGCGTCTGCGTAAGTTAGCTGAACCATCAGTTCGGCTATGTCGCTTGATGACGGGTCGCCAGAAACATCAATATTCCGAAGTGTTATAGCCATGTAATCCCTCCCCTTGCCGGAGGGATTACGCGCGCCAAAATAGCAGGGAGTCAACCTACCACTTAGTCTTTCGTAGGCGCATCAACTTGCGCGCCTTCTGCTTAGGCGTAATTGGCTTCACCAGTTTGATTATAGGTGAGGCGCTTGCCGGATGCTCCGCGAATTGCGTCTTCGGCGCGTTCACGATCTGATACCTTGAGCGCGGTGCGACGATTATAGCGAAAATCGAATTCAGCCAGATAGCGGTGCAAGTGAGCTTCGCCGCAATGCTGGTAAACGCCGATCATGCCGCGCTTGAAGACTGAGAACACGCCTTCAATCGTATTGGAGTGAATGACAGCATCGCCCTCGCGGCGGGCATACTCCTTGGCGGAATGCTTGACGGTGCGGTGGGTCGCGTATTCCGCGCCTGTCGTGGTGTAGAGACGGCTTTCGTCGGTGTAGAGGTTGGATTTGCGATCTGCATTGCGGACCAGCAGTTCGCGAACGCTGTCCTTGGTAGCGTTCTGGACATGGAACATGCGGGATTTGCCGCCACGCTCGACAAGGCCAACCACGATGCGCTTGTCAGCGCCACCGGCTTTGCCTGACTTGGTAGGCTTGAAGTTCTTGCGGGCACGAGGGCGGGCATAAACGCGAGGTGTCTCACGCTTACCGATATAGGTTTCATCGGCTTCAATGGTCATGCCTTCGCCGCCAAGAGGACCAGACGAGGCAACGTCCTCTTTCATGGCTTCGCGGATACGGTGCGCCATAAACCATGCAGTCTTATAGGTGACGCCAAGCATGCGGTGCAGCTGGTGCGCGGACATGCCCTTCTTAGACGCTGCAAACAGATGGAATGCAAAGACCCACTTTGACAGCGGAACCTTGGATCGCTCCATGACGGAGCCCACGGTCACGGTGAACTGACCGCCGCATTCATTGCAGTAGTAGAGGCCCTTGCGGTGCGTCTGCTTCTTGCCTTCGACCTTGGCAATCTTGTCCGGGTCGATATTGCCGCAATGCGGGCAGTTCGGACCATGCGGCCAGCGGATCGCCTCAAGATGGGCGCGGGCTGCGTCTTCGTCGTGAAAGATTGGGTCGTTGAAAGCTGTCATGTTCGTAACTCCTTGGATTCTTTATCGGCCAAGGCGCTGCTTTTGTCAAGTATATAATTAGGATTATTTTCCCAATTATATACGTGACAAAGCAGAAAGTATTCCTATGATAGAGAACGGTGACCAATCAGGGGTCAAGGCAACGGACGAACAAACCAGCTATACGAAAGCGGGTCTATTGGCGTTGTGCCGGAGCGAAATTGGAGTTGAGTTATCTGAAGCGGCTTTGGAGCAGGCGAAGGCTGCGCTTCGGGATTGGATCGATTGCGAGGACCGCTTCTGTGGGAATGACGATCTGGCGGTTCTCGATGCATTTTTGTCTCTCTGTAGAGGACAACGCCTTCGTTTTCGCCAAGACTGTAGTAATCTCTCCTGACTGCATCAATGGCATCTGGGAATGACTCAAGGTTGTGAATCGTGAAAGTTTGCTCGCCAATGAAGTCGACACCAACGTCGTCGGCGTCGATGTCGTTTATATAGCGGACTAGTTGGTCTTCTGTGTGGAACCCACCTACGCAGTGCGCTATAGTGTTTCGAGTTTTGGCTAATCGCTTCATACGGCGCTCTAATCGCCTCATGTGCTCAACGCCCTCAGCGGAGAGATAGGTTTCGCCGAGACGCATCAGTAAGTTGAGCCGAGACCTGAAATTCGAAAGGCTCATCCAAACGATTCTTGTCCGGAACTGGTCAGTTGCCAAGAAATTCTGAAGGCCAAAACAAAGTGTCGTTTCGAGATCTGCCCAGGCGCGGACGATACGTCCGCTCGCTACATTGAGACGGCGCTCACCTTCTTCATAGGAGATTTTACCGGACATGAATGACACCGATCAGGACACAGACGAAAACAAGTTTACCGACACGCTAAAGCGGATGTTGAAGACACCGCCGAAGCCTCACGATAGTGATACGGAATATTCAAATGATGGAGCAAAAAGCAGGCCACCAGTTAACGATAAGGGTTGAAATAGCGAAAGACGGACGGCTACGCGCAGTCGTACCTAATTCGCTGTCTCTTGGCGCAGCAAGCTTACAATTTCATCAATTAAAAGCCTCACTCCCGGACGAAGTTGTGACGACATTTCCGAAACCGCATTAGCACACCGTTCTGCCGCTTCAGGTGAAGATTGAACGAGTTCTTTGGTTAAGAGACGACACGTTTCCCTGAGTGAATCGACGGCCTGTTGCGGCTCAGTCATGTCTGTGACTATATTTACGTTGATGTCTTGCATTGGCACTCTCCAGCGTCGCGAAAGCTAAGAATGACACAAATGGTTGTCGGAATCGAATCTTTGAATTCAGTTATTTCTTTTTATTCGCCCTAATCTTTCGTGCCTTCTGCTCAGGCGTAATTGGCTTCACCAATCCACCGATAGGTCAGGCGCTTGCCGCGAATGGCTTCAGCACATCGCCGCGTTCGCGGTCTGAAACCGTAACGCGGTACAGCAGCTATAGCGGAAATCGAATTCAGCCAGATATCGGTGCAAGTGGGCGACCTCATCACCCCGCATCGTCAATATTGCCCCTCGGCGGAAGCCCTCATTCCGTCATCCCGGCCCCCGTGCCGGGATCCAGCGACCCGGCGTCCGCCGGGTCAGAAGACTCTTTCAGCCCAAGGACTTGGGTTGCCGGATCAAGACCGGCAGGACGGCCTCGAAATTGGCAACCCCGAGACCGATGGCGCCACCGCCCAGCCTGCCCATCCTAACAGTACTTGTTGGTTCCTGTTAGCTTTGCTATATTCATCCCATGAAACACGAACCAATGAAAACGCTGACCATATCGCTGTCCCAGCGGCAGATCGCGCGGCTGCAGCAAGCGGTGGCGTCGGGGTCCTATGCCTCCAACAGCGAGGTGCTGCGTGATGCGCTGCGGCTGTGGGAGCAAAAGCAGGAACTGCGCGAGCTTGAAATGAACCGCCTCAAGCGCGCCTATGACGAGGGCATGGCCAGCGGCGAAGGCCGTTCCGTCAACGCCGAAACGCTGCTGGCGGAGTTGAAGGCGGAAAGCCGTGGCTGACTACCGGTTCAGCCCAAGGGCCGAGCAGGATATTCGCGACATCTGGCGCAACATCGCCATCGACAATGTACCAGCCGCTGACGCCCTGCTCCGTCGCATGCTCGACAGGGCCGATCTCGCCGCAACCCAGCCGGACATGGGGGTGGCCCGTTCGGAACTGAGCCCCACGGCGCGAATTCTGATCGAAGGCAACTACATCCTCATCTATGAGCCAATGCCCTACGGCATTCTCATCGTCGCCATCGTGCATGGCGGGAGGAATCCGGATAGCTGGCTGTAGTGCCGCCCATGCTAAGCGTTTGGCGCCGTTTCCTGTAATGAGAATTCGACCCCCGCCCCCACCCCACAAAAAAACCGCCAGAGAGAACACCTCTCCGGCGGCTCAGTTGGTCCTGGGAGGTGAACCTAGGCTATGGCGATGATGCCGAGCACGGCGAGCAGGAACAGCACCAGCACGATGCCGATGAGCAGTTTGGCGCCGCTCAGCGCCGCGCCCGACAGCCGGCCGAAGCCGAGCAGGCCGGCAACCGCGGCGACAATCAACAAAATCAGGATCCATTGGATCATCGAAAAACCCTCCATTTGGCAATACAGGATGCCAACGCCGGCCCCGGCCAATGGTTCCCCGGCAACAGTGTTTTTCCGCTGGATGTCCTGCCGCCAGGCCCAAAACCGGCCCGGCTCAGGCCTCCTCGCCCGGCCATTCGACCAGGTAATCCTCGAAATCCTCGACCGCGACGTCGGTCTCGCTCAGCGTGCGGCCGCGCACCGAGACGCCGGCCTCGTGCACGGTTTCCGGGTCGCCCGACACCAGCGGGTGCCACCAGTAGAGATCGGCGCCCTCGGCCACCAGCCGGTAGCCGCAGGTGGGCGGCAGCCAGCTGATGGTCTCGACCTGGTCCGGCGTCAGCCCGATGCAGTCGGGCACGTGGGCCTGGCGGTTGGCGTAGTCGGTGCAGCGGCAGCTGTCGCCGTCGAGCAGCCGGCAGGCGATGTTGGTCCAGGCAATCTCGCCGGTGTCCCAGTCCTCGAGCTTGTTGAGGCAGCAGCGGCCGCAGCCGTCGCACAGGCTTTCCCATTCCACAGCACTCATCTCGTCGAGCCGCTTGGTTCTCCAGAAGGGCTTGTCGCCCATGGCGTCTTCCTCTTTGCGTTTCGGCTTTTTCACGTTCCGGATTTTTTCGGTCCGGCGCGGTTGGCGCCGCGTGTCCGGCTTGTCCTTTGACTGAAAATGCGCCAAAAGCATAGGCCTTGCGGCAAATCTGGCGGTAATCTTGCCGCCGGCAAGGCAAACAGGCGCGACGCTGCCGCCGCCCTTGATGGATAAAGACCCGTGCAGGACCCGTTCAACCAGGAAGACCGGCCGCGCAAGCGCTCCAACATTCTGCTGCGCATCGATTCCTGGATCGATTCCTCGATCTGGAACACCGGCTTCAGCGCGGGCGAGATCTGGGAAGAAATCACCATCTTCTTCCGCCGCTTCCGCACCCGCGGGGCCTGGAAGGCCGTCTTCGAAATCGCCGGCGAAGGCATGAATGCCGGCACCGCCGTCTTTGTCTTCCTGCTGGCGCTGGCGCTGCCGGCGTTCGAGGAAACCGCGGGCAATTGGCGTGCGCGCGATGATTTCGCGGTCACCTTCCTCGACCGCTACGGCAACGAGATCGGCCATCGCGGCATCATCCACGAGGATTCAGCCCCCGTCGACCAACTGCCCGATCATTTCGTCAAGGCGGTGCTGGCCACCGAGGACCGGCGCTTCTTCGAGCATTTCGGCATCGATTTTCTCGGCCTCGCCCGCGCCATGACCGAGAACGTCAAGGCCAATTCCGTGGTCCAGGGCGGCTCCACCATCACCCAGCAACTGGCCAAGAACCTGTTTTTGACCAATGAACGCACGCTTGAGCGCAAGGTCAAGGAAGCCTTTCTGGCGTTCTGGCTCGAGGCCAACCTGCCCAAGACCGAAATCCTGCGGCTCTATCTCGACCGCGCCTATATGGGCGGCGGCACTTTTGGCGCGGCGGCGGCGGCGCAATTCTATTTCGGCAAGGACATCACCGAAGTCACGCTCGCCGAAGCCGCCATGCTGGCCGGCCTGTTCAAGGCCCCTGCCCGCTACGCCCCGCACATCAACCTGCCGGCGGCGCGCGGCCGCGCCAACGAGGTGCTGTCCAACCTGGTGCAGGGCAATCTGATGACCGAGGGCCAGGTCATCGGCGCCCGGCGCAATCCGGCAAGCGTGATTGACCGCGGCGATCATGACGCGCCGGATTATTTCCTCGATTGGGCCTTCGAGGAGGTCAAGCGGATCGCAGGCGGATTCGAGCAGCATTCGCTGATCGTGCGCACGACCATCGACGCCGGCATGCAAAAGGCCGCCGAAGCCTCTGTCGAAACCAGCCTCAGGCAGGATGGCGAGCGCTACCGGGCGAGCCAGGCGGCGCTGGTGCTGATCGAGAATGGCGGCGCGGTGCGGGCGCTGGTCGGCGGCCGCGATTATGGCGAAAGCCAGTTCAACCGCGCCACCCGCGCGCTCAGGCAGCCCGGCTCCTCGTTCAAGATCTACACCTATGCGCTGGCGATGGAACACGGCATGACGCCCGACAGCCCGATCGTCGATGCGCCGATCCGCTGGGGCAACTGGGCCCCGGGCAATTACAGCGGCGGTTACTCCGGCCGCATCGACATCAAGACCGCGCTGGCCAGATCGATCAACACCATTCCGGTTCGGCTTGCCAAGGAGAAGCTCGGCGAGGACGCGATCGGGCAGATCATGGCGATGGCGAAGAAATTCGGCGTCGAGACGCCGATCCGCCGCGATGTCACCATCCCCATCGGCACCTCGGAAGTCACCGTGATGGATCAGGCCACCGCTTTCGCGGTATTTCCCGCCGGCGGTTACCAGTCCCGCCGCCACGGCATTTCGCAGATCATGAACTACAATGGCGACGTGCTCTATGATTTCGCCCGCGACGAACCGCCGGCCGAACGGGTGCTGTCGGAGACCGCCGGCGACTACATGAACCAGATGCTGACCCGCGTTCCCTATGTCGGCACCGCGCGGCGCGCCGCCGTCGATGGCGTTCTCACCGGCGGCAAGACCGGCACGACGCAAGCCTATCGCGACGCCTGGTTTGGCGGCTTCACCGGCAATTTCACCGCCGCGGTGTGGTTCGGCAATGATGATTACACCTCGTCCAACCGGATGACCGGCGGCTCGCTGCCGGCGATGACCTTCAAGCGGCTGATGGATTATGCCCATCAGGGCATCGAACTGCGCGCCATTCCCGGCGTCGAAAACCCGCTGCCAACGCCCAAAGCCACACCGCAGGTGGCCGAGACAGCGACCGACGCAAACGGCAACATCCTGGCGCCGCTGCAACGGCCGCGCACGCTCAACCGCGACACCACCGATGTCTTGCGGGGGCTTGCCGAACAATT
>LADQ01000190.1 GCA_000961635.1 Hoeflea sp. BRH_c9
GCGCTCGCGCGCCACCGGTTCGACCGGCAGATCGCGGCCGCCGCCGATGCGGAGATTGCGGGTGTCGACGGTGCGGGCAATGCCGAGTTGCGCCAGCGCCAGATCGGCAACCTCCTCGCCGAAAATGCGGAAGGTGGTCCACTTGCCGCCCATCAGCGTGAGAACGGCGTAGTCGCGCGCGCCCGGCGGTTCCACCTCGATGGAATGATCCCGGCTGATGCGGCCGGTAAAACCTTCGGCGCTCACCGGCAGCGGCCGCACGCCGGTGAAGACATGGACGATCTCTTCATCCGCAATGCGGATGGATGGAAAAACGCTGGCAAGCGCCGAGAGCATATAGGCCTTCTCGTCCTCGAAGCAGACGGCGTTGTCAGGGTCTTCGACCCGTATGTCGGTGGAGCCGACCATGACGGCGCCGGCATGGGCGAAGGTGATGCAGATGCGCCCGTCGGCGTTCTCGTAATAGACCATGTGGTCGCCGAGCGCTGATTTCAGGGCTTCATTGCGGATCATCAGATGCGAGCCCTTGGTCCCTTCAACCCGCTTGTGGGCATTGGTCCTGTCGATCCGCGTCGAGACCTGGTCGACCCAGGCGCCGGTGGCGTTGATGACGACTTTGGGGACGATGCGGCCCTCGGCGCCGCTGAGGCGGTCACGCCAGGCAAGACCCGTTCCGTCGCCCGCCACGATTTCGGTGTAGGAGTAGGCGCGGGCTTGGGTGGCGGCTTCGCAGTCGATCACCATCTCGACGCCAAGCCGTTCCGGATTGGTGACGCGGGCATCGTAGTAGAGCACGCCGCCGACCGCCTCGCCGGTGATGCCGGGCACAAGCTCTCGGATTTGAGCCCGGCTCAGCCCGCTGTGACGCGGCATTGAGCGGCTGCGCCAGGACATCAGATCATAGAGCGTCAGCCCCAGCCGGATCATCAGGCCGGGCCTGTGGCGCGGCTTGCCGGCCAGATTGAAAAACGCCGCGGCGGTCGAAAGCGTGCCGCGGAACCAGGTCATGATCGGGACCACCGTGGGCAGCGGCGAGACACAATGCGGAGCATTGTTGAGCAGCCGGTCGCGCTCCTCCAGCGATTGCCGGACCAGCCGGAATTCACCGTTCTCCAGATAGCGCAGGCCGCCATGAACCATCCGCGACAGCGCCGCGCTGGCGCCGGAGCAGAAATCGTCGCGTTCCATCAAAACCACGTTGACGCCCTGCAATGCCAGTTCCCGGAACGTGCTGATGCCGTTGATGCCGCCGCCGATGACGAGGACATCGACTGTTTCGGGCGGCGGCACGGGACTGGGGAACGGCGATGACTGCACATCCATGGCTCAGGCTGCCGATGCAACGGGACCGAGATGCTCAGCGATGGCGGCATCGATGCGGGCGAGTTCCTGCGCGGAGAGCCGCAAAGCTCCGGCGCGCGCGTTCTCGACCGCCTGCCCGGCGTTTCGCGCCCCGCACAGCGAGAATGTGATGCCCGGTTGCGCCAAGGTCCAGGCGATCACGATCTCGCCCGCATTGACGCCATGGTCCTGCGCGATCGGCTTCAGCACGGTCGCGAAATCGGACACCCGCCGCAGGTTGCCGGGCGAAAACCGAGGGTTCGTGCGCCGCAAATCATCGCCCTCGAACACCCGGTCCGGACTGATGCGGCCGGTCAGCAGGCCGAGCGCCAGGCTGGAATAGCTGATCACCGAGATGTCCCTTTCGATGCAGGTCGGCAGCAGGGTCTTCTCCAACCCGCGGTCGAGCATGTTGTAGGCTTCCTGCACGCAATCGACGGGACCGGCATCGAGATAGGCCGACAGATCTTCGGCACTGGCATTGCTGATGCCGATCGCCTTGGTCTTGCCCTCGGCCTTGAGCGCCATAAGGGCGTCCATCGTTTCGGCGATCGGCGTCGTCGGATCCTGCCAATGGGTGATGAAGACATCGACATGGTCGGTGCCGAGCCGCTTGAGGCTGGCCTCAAGCTCGTCGCGCACCGACTGCGCGCCGAGATAGCGGTGGACCATCTTGCCGTTCTGTTCGACGAAGGGACGGCCATCGTTCGTATCCCAGACCAGGCCGCATTTGGTCACCAGCACAACCTCGTCGCGCTGGCCCTTGATGGCGCGGCCGACGATTTCCTCGGCGCGGCCAAGCCCGTAGGCCGGCGCGGTGTCGATCAGCGTGATGCCCGCATCCAGCGAGGCACGGATCGCCTCGACCGAGGCCGCATCGTCGCCGCCGCCCCACAGCCAGCCGCCCATCGCCCATGTGCCGAGGCCAACAGCGCTTGCGAAGATGTCACTTGACCCGATTTCACGCTTCATCTGCATCTTTTCCACCTTTCATGAATTCCACGACAGCCGTCGCCGTGCGCTCGTCGGTGATCAGGCTTGTGGCCAGACCGCCCCTGAGCACGGCGGCAATCGGCGCCACTTTTTTCGATCCGGAGGCGATGGCGATCCGGTGCGGAATGCGCGCCAGTTCCTCAAGCGTCAGCGCCACCAGCCGCCGGTTGGTCGGATGATCGCAAATCTCGCCGGTTGCGGTGACCAGATGGGCAAGCACCTCGCCCGCCGGCCGGGCAAGCTTCAACGCCTCGCGGCCGACGGCGTCGGTCAGCGAAAGATAGGTGGAGCCGTCGCCCTGGACCGAGCCGATGCCGAAAACCGCGATGTCGGCCTGCTTGGCCATGTCGAGCACCGACTGGTTGACCTCCGCGCGCATCAATGCGGCGCGCTCCTCTTCGTTGGCGGCGAAGACGGGCGCATAGAGCTGATAGGCAACGCCGCCGAGCTTTTCCGCCAGCGTCATCGCGACATGGTTGACATCAGTGCGGAACCGGCCCTGCACGCCGCCGGTGGCCGGTATCACCCGCACATCATATTTCCGCTTTGGCGAGATCGCCTCTATGAGCGCGCACAATCCTTCGCCGCCCGACACAGCGATGGTCATGCCGTCGGACAATTGATCCAGCAGTGCCGTTGCGGCCGTTTCGGCGACGGCCTTGAGGACGATGGCCGGATCGCTGGACGGCGCGTGCACGGCAACCGCCGAATGGAGATTGCCCAATTGCTTGAGGCTGGTCTTGAGTTCGGCCTCCATGCCGAAGGGCGCGTGCAGCTTGATTTCCACCAGACCCCTGTCATGGCCCTCGCGGATCATGCGGTTGATGGTGGCCGGCGAGATGCCCATGTGCTTGGCGATCTCGGCCTGCGAGCGGTGCTCCTGGTAAAACAGCACCAGTATCTGATAGATGCGCCTGAGCCGTTCACTTTCACTGTAGAGCGGGGTCGCCATGGTCAGGCTCTCCCCTTGCGGCTGTTGAGCAAATGGTCGGCCGTGACCGCCACCAGCAGGATTGCGCCGCGGATGATGTCCTGCCAGTACACCGGCACGTTGAGCAGGATCAGCGACGAGGTGACCAGCGACAACAGCCCGGCGCCCAGCACCGCGCCGGCGATGGTACCCGATCCACCGTTGAGGCTGGCGCCTCCGATCACCGCCGCGGCGATGACGCTGAGTTCCATGCCGACGCCGAATTGCGGCGTCGCGGCGCCAAACCGGGCCATGTAGACAACGCCCGCCACACCGGCAAGCGTGCTGCAGATCGTGGCGCAGATGACTTTGGTACGGTTGGTGTCGATGCCGGAGAACCGGGCGGCCTTTTCATTGCTGCCGGTGTAATAGACCCGCCGGAACAAGGTCGACCGCCGCAGCAACACATCAAACAGCGCGATCAGCACGAAGAAGATGACGATCACGAAGGGCAGGCCCTTTATCGTGCCCTGGCCGATGAACTTGAACGAAGGCGGCAGCGAAAACAGCGATTGTGGCGTTCCCCGGGTGATCAGCAGACAAAGCCCGCGCGCAATCACCATGACGGCCAGCGAGACGATGAAGAAATGCAGACCGACACGGGTGACGATCTGGCCCATCAGGAAGCCGATGAACCCACAGCAAAGGATGGCGATCACGCTTGCAGTCCAGGGATCGAAGCCCGAGAGAAACAGCGCGCCGCCAATGACCATCGACAAACAGACGACGGAACCGACGGACAGATCGATGCCGCCGACGATCAGCAAAATCGTCATGCCAATGACGACAATTCCCTCGATCGAAAACGACAGCATGATCGCGCGCATGTTCGACCAGGTGAGGAAATAGGGCGAGGCAAAGCTCATCGTCACCGAGATCAGAATGATGATCGCCAACAGGCCGAATTCACGGACCCGTATGAGGCGCTTGAGGGGGTGGAGGGCTTCACTGCTCATAGGGACACACTCGAATTTTTGACTGGATTGGCGGCGGAGCCGGCGGGCACATCGGCCAGGCCGGAGGCCAGATGCATGATGATTTCCTCGGTCATGCGCTCGCCGCTGACCTCGCCCGCGACCCGGCCTTCGTGCAGCACGACGATCCGGTCGCTGACGCCGATGAGTTCGGGCATTTCGGACGAGATCATCACGATGGCGCAGCCATTGTCGGCAAGCGATCTCAGGATCGCATAGATCTGCGCCTTGGCGCCGATGTCGACGCCGCGGGTGGGCTCGTCAACGAAAAGAACCTTCGGCTCCACCGCCAGCAGCTTGGCCAGCGCGACCTTCTGCTGATTGCCACCCGACAGCGTTCCCACGCTCTGATGGACGTCGGCGCAGCGGATCCCGAGCCGGTCGCGCATCCTTTCGGCCAGTGCCGCCTCGGCGGAGGCATTGACGGCCATCCTTCCGGACACCCGGCGCAGGTCTAGGGCACAGATATTCTGGGCGATCGACAGGTCGAGAAAGATACCGCTGCCCTTGCGGTCCTCGCTCAGATAGACGATGCCCTGACGGATCGATGCGAGGTAATCTTCCTGGGCGATCTCGGCGCCGTCATAGCAAATCCTGCCGGAACCGCGCTTGACCAGGCCACAAATCGCCAGCGCCGATTCTGTGCGGCCCGACCCGATCAGGCCGCCAAGGCCAAGAATTTCTCCGGGACGGATCTCCAGGCTGACGTCGCGAACACACTCATTGTCAGACAGGCCTTCTACGGTCATGACCGGCGCCGCGGAAGTTCCCTGCCGCCGCGGCGGATAAAGATCGAGCAGCGGCCGCCCGACCATCTTGGCCGCCACCTCTTCCGGATCGGTGCTCCCGGCCTCGAGCGTACCCACATAGAGGCCATCGCGAAACACGGTGATCCGGTCGGCGAGCGCGAAGATTTCAGCCATGCGGTGACTGATATAGATGATCGCGATGCCCCGCGCCTTCAGCTTCTCGATGATGCGGAACAGGGACCGGGATTCGGTTTCGGTCAGCGCGGCGGTCGGTTCGTCGAAGATCAGCACGTCGCATTTGAGCGTCAACGCCTTGGCGATCTCGACGATCTGTTGGCTGGCGATCGGCAGGTCGCCGACCTTGGCGCCGGCAGGCACCGGATGCAATTCCGACAAGGCCGCCTCCGCGCGCAGCTTGAGGTCGGCGGGCTTCATCCACATTGCGCGGCTGGCGTTGGTTTCGGCCATGAAGATGTTTTCGGCCACCGACATGTCGGGGCAAAGGGCTATTTCCTGGTGAACCAGTCCAATTCCCAAGGCCTGCGCGGCGGCCGGGCTGGCAATGCGCCGCTCCTGCCCCTTGAGCACGATCTCGCCGGCGTCGGGCTGGAACACCCCGCCCAGAATGTTCATGAGCGTCGATTTGCCGGCGCCGTTCTCGCCCATCAAAGCGTGGACTTCACCGGCCCTGACGTCAAGGCGGACATCGGTCAGCGCGCGGATGGAACCAAACGACTTCGATATGTTGCGAACGGTGAGAATTGAATCGGGCATGGTGACCTCAACGGGTGCAAAAACCCGCGCATGGATGGGCCGGCCGGACATGTGGGCCCGGCCAGCGAACTTGTGACGCGACGATGCCTACTCGTCGATACCCTTGGTGCCGCGCCGCTTGAGATAGCTGTCCCAGTAGAACGAGTCGGCGTTTTCGGCGGTCACCACGGCATAGCCATTGTCGATGAAGGGAATCACCATCGGGTTCTTGCCGGCGGCGACGTCGCCGTTCATCGGGTCGATCATCTCCGGATGAGCGGCGAGGAACAGCGTGATGAAGCCGATATAGCCCTGCATGCCCTGGTTCGGGTTGACCGATCCGAAGACTTCGCCGGCCTTGATCATATCGAGGATCTTGGCGTTGACGTCGGCGGTCATCACCTTGATCTTGCCACCCAGTTCGACGCTGGCCTGGGCCGCGCCGAGCGCCGAATTGGCCTCCGGCATGAACACCGCGCCGAGTTCGGGATTGGCCTGCGCCATCGACAGGACAGCCTGATAGGCCTTGTTCGGATCCTGGTTGGAGGCGGCGCGGGCCACCAGCTTCATGTCCGGATGCTTCTCCTCCATCCGTGCGATGAACGCGGCGATGCGGCGGTCATGATTGTCCTGGCCGGGATTTTCCAGCACCGCATATTCGCCCTTGCCGCCCATGGCCCCGGCAACCGCGTCGGCGGCGCCTGTGCCCTCAAGATCATTGTTGGAGGTGATGAAGGCGGTGCGGTTGGAATTGGGCGAGTCGGCCGCGAAGGTGACGACCGCGGTGCCGCTCTCGATCGCCCGGTTGATCGGCTCGATGAAAGGATCCGAATTCATCGGATGGACCATGATGCCCTTGGGCTGACGCGCAAGGATCTGGTCGAAACTGGCGATCTGCTTGGTCACGTCATAGTCGGGCGTGCCGGTGTAGATCGTATCGCACCCCATCTGCTGGGCTGCCTGCTTGAACATCTCGTAGACCGGAAACCAGTATTCCACGCCCGAAACCATCACGTTCATGGCGTAAAGGTCACCCGGCGCGCAGCGGAACGGGCCAGGCTCCTCGGCACTGGCCGGCGCCATGCCGAACGACAGCCCCAATAGGGCCGCTCCGGCCAGCAATTTCCCCAGATTCGTCTTCATTTTGCTCTCCTCCCAATTGAAACAAGTGTCCGCCGGCTCCCACCGGTCCAGACTGGAAGATATTTCAATCATTGATTTATCTTCCATGTCAAAGAATGGATTTCGCTTCCGCTGTCAAGAGCTTTTTGCCGAAACCATCGGCCGAACCGGTCAAACCCCTCCCCGGCTTCATCGGTTTGAGCCGTTCGCGCCAGCCTGATCCGGCTCTCTATCGCTGCGCCAAGGCTAAAACCGATACGCGGTTCAACCGCTCCCGTCGGCTGGTGTGGTGGCTCGGAATCGCCATCGAGCCGGGCTCTCCGGCCACTCCCCGGTCGTCACCGCGGGCATCAAATTCAACCGCGCGAAGATCAATCTCGACCAGGCTTTCGCCGGACAGGCGACCGGCATCAGGCAGGCCGCAACCGAATCGGGGTCGACAGCGTCATGGAGTAATCTGGAGCGGCGTGCGTTCCGATTGACTTAGGAAGGATTGCCTGTCTGGGATGAGAGCGTCATACAGTCAGAAAGCGCAGGGCTCGCTGGATCTCGAAGAACTCGTCCGCCTTAAACGCGATCGCCTTCGCACCGTGGGCGGCGGCGCCGGGATACCAGGATGCCCGCCAGGCATCCGTCGGGTTGACGAACTCCACCACCACCTCAAAGGGTCCAGCCAGCGGCGGGATCTGCTTGAATGGAGCTGACGAGAGAGCGGTCTCCACGCCTTCGCGTATCGCGTCGCACGCCCGGGCGGGACTGATCGAGAGGGCCGCTCGTCCAAAGCCTTCCAAGGTCGGAACCGTCTTGATGCCGGATACCAAAGCCTCCGCGTCGGCGCAGATTTCCGCATCTCCTGACAGGAAAACAGACGGAACACCGTAGCGGGCGGCGCAGAGCGCGTTGATGGTGAACTCGGAGGCAACCTCGCCATTCAGGACCAGACGCGAAATCCGCAGGTTGGTCGTGTGGGCGAGAGGATTGGCCTCGGAGCCCGCCTTGGCGTGATAGCCTGTGTAGATGGCCGCGGCAAACCCGGCGTCGAGCCCGAACATCATGCCGTCCGGATGACCCGACCATCCTCGCAGGATCCGGACATAATCAGGCAGCCGATCAAGACGCAGGTTTCGGCCGCTGTCATGGGCGTCCTTGACCAGGATCTCGGTCGCGCCGGCGGCCCGTGCCCCTTCGCAGGCAGCCAGGACCTCCGCGGTCATCAGATCGCGAAACTCCTGATAGTCGGGATGGGTCCGTTCGGCCTCGTCCCAGTGGGCAATCCCCGCGGTTCCCTCGATATCGGCGGATAAAAAGACTTTCACTTTGGATTCTCCTTTGCCCAAATGGCCAGCGACGGATAGAGCTGACCTGATCGGCCGGTCGTGGCCGGCGCCGCGCAAAGCGCGTTAAGCACCGCTTCATGTGTTGCTTCAGCCGCCGCCCGAAAAGGTGTGTCGATATAGTGGTCACCCAGACGGCTGACGGCCTGGAAAGCAGGGGCGTCATGGGCTATCCGGTCGGCGGTCGTGAACCCCAATGCGATATCGCCGGACCCGTGCCCCCAGAACGCGCCGAGCCTTGCAAGACCGGCACCGGCCCGGCGCGTCACGCGCTGCAATTGTCGGTCGGACAGGGGCAGATCGGTGGCGAGAACAACAATGACGGAGCCCTTTTCGACAGCGGAGGGTCCGCAAGGATCGGGGCGGCGACCGTCCGGCAGGATGAGGTCGCAGGCGCGCCCGAAATTGGCAAGCGCCAGCGCCCCGAGCATGAAGTCCTGCGATCCGATACGCATCCGGCGTGATGCGCTGCCGATTCCGGCCTTGAAACCGAAGGCGGTCATGCCGGTTCCCGCGCCGACAGCGCCCTGCGGCAGCGGCCCGGGCTTTGCCGCGTCAAGGGCCGCGAACACGTCCTCCTGAGCTACGGCAAGGGCCTGGATGTCGCTGACCGCGCCATCATTGCATTCCAGCACCACCGCATTGACGGTCGACATTTCGCGGCCGATAGCCGGATTGGCGGCGATGGCGCGGAGAATGAGAGCCTCAGTGCAGGCCGCGACGCCGAAGGTGTTGGTAAGCAGGATCGGTGTCTCTACCGTCCCGAGTTCCGCGATCTGGGTAAGCCCTGCGGATTTGCCGAAGCCGTTGATCACTTCGACGGCCGCGCGCACCTTTTCCCGGAACAGGTCGCCCCCATGCGGCAGTATCGCGGTCACGCCGGTCGCCAGCCCGTTTCCCGATAGGGTCCGATGGCCCACGCAAATGCCCGGCACATCGGTGATCATGTTAAGTGGTCCCGGTGGGAGGCTGTTCTGTCCCTCTGTCCAGAGGCCCAGTTCCCGCGCTGTCGTCATGTCAGGTCCTTTTTACAAACGCCCGGCCTTCCTCAGGCTCCGCAAGAAAGCTTGAGTTCGTTCGCCTTGCGGATTACCGAGACTCTCGGCGGGCGGTCCCTGTTCATAAACCCTTTCGGCGTGAAGGGAACATATCCGATCCGGACTTGCTTCACATAAGTGGAGAGCGATGTTCATGCTCCGGAGATCACTCCTAGCCCTTCGACAGCGCCACGACGGGATCGAGTTGCGAGGCATTGCGGGCCGGCAGGTAACCGAACACGACACCGATAAGGCTGGAGCACAGGAAGGCAGCCACGATCGAGGTGGTCGAAAAGACCAGACTGAAACCAGTGTCGAACAGACTGAAGATCACGCCGAAGCCAAGGGCGAGCGCAATGCCGAGAAACCCGCCAATCAGACAGACCAGCAC
This sequence comes from Hoeflea sp. BRH_c9, assembly GCA_000961635.1. Taxonomy (GTDB): domain Bacteria; phylum Pseudomonadota; class Alphaproteobacteria; order Rhizobiales; family Rhizobiaceae; genus Hoeflea. The sequence goes on from LADQ01000190.1 coordinate 9,665, forward strand.
CGCCTCGATCAGGAATTGCTGCATGATGTCGCCCTGCCTGGCGCCGACCGCCATGCGCACGCCGATCTCGGATACCCGCTCCGAGACGGAGACCAGCATGATGTTCATCACGCCGATGCCGCCGACGACGAGCGATATGATCGCGATGGCCGCGATCAGGATCTGCATGGTCTCGGTCGTCGAGGTGATGGTCTGGCGGATGTCATCGCTGTTGATGATGTAGAAGTCCTTGGTTCCGTGACGCCGCGTCATGAATTCCGTCACCGCGGTCTCGGCGAGGCCGGTGTCGACGTCGTCGGCGACCTTCACCGTGATGCTCTGCAGCGACAATGAGCCGAGCAGGCGTGTCTGGACGGTGGTGTAAGGGGCATGGATGGTCAGGTTCTGGCTGCCGCCCGGCCCGCTCTGCTGCGTCTCGGCCACGCCGATCACACGCAACGGGACCTTGCCGAAAAGGACGATCTGGCCGAGCGGATTCGTCGCTTCGTCGGGAAACAGGGTGTCGCGCGTGTCCTCGTCGATCACGGCTTCCTGTGACATTTGCCGCACGTCTTCGGCGTCGAAGAAGCGGCCCTCCAGCAGCGTCATGCCGGTCGCCTCGAAATATTGCTCGCCGACGCCGCTGACCTGCGCATTCGCCTCCGTCGCTCCGAAGCGGGCGACGACAGAGGCCGAGACCGTTGGAGTGACGGCCGCCACATAGGGCTGGCGCGCCAGCGCATCGGCATCGTCCACCACGAGCGTGGTCATGCGGCCGGACCGGATGTCGCCGAAACTCGTGCCGGCAAAGACCTGCAGCGTGTTGGTGCCGAGACTGGAGATGTTTTCCAGAACGCGCTGCTGCGTGCCCGAGCCAAGCGCGACCACCGACACCACCGAGGCGATGCCAATGATAATGCCGAGCATGGTCAGGAAGGTGCGAAGCTGGTGCGCCTTCATGGCGAGCACCGCCATCCGGAACGCCTCCCCGGTTCGATTGAGGAGTCCCCGCAGCCCGCCGGACACAGGAGCCGGGGCAACGGTCTCCGCAGCACCTTCCGGCCCCTGATCAAGAGTGTCGGTTTGTTCGTCGGAGATAATCATGCCGTCGCTGATCTCGATGATGCGGCCGGCGCGGCCGGCAATCGATCTGTCGTGGGTGACGATGATGACCGTGCGGCCTTCTGCATGAAGCTCGTCGAGAATGCGCAGCACTTCCTGACCGCTGTGGCTGTCCAGCGCGCCGGTCGGCTCGTCGGCCAGGACAAGGCGCGCGTCGTTCATCAGCGCGCGCGCAATCGAGACGCGCTGCTGTTGGCCGCCCGACA
>LADQ01000064.1 GCA_000961635.1 Hoeflea sp. BRH_c9
GCCTCCAGACCAACCCACCGTAACCGTCAAAGCGGCGACCGGGCCGCGCCGACCTGCCCGCGATCATCCGCCGGAGCCAGGCATGGGCGCCTCAGGCGCCAGCAAGCAGCCGGATCCCGATCTTGATGCGCTGCTTGAACCCTTGATGGCGCTGAAGGGCGAAGGCTCGAAGATCGGGGCTGATCCTGCGACTGGCGCGGCAGCGGCCGACGATCCGCTTCCGCTCACTCCCCGCCCCGATGCGGGCGGGAAGGGCAGTGGAGTACAGTCAGTCCCGGCGGCCACGCAACCGGCCAGGCGATCGGGCAAGGCCGGGATAGTTGTCGCGGCGGTGGGTGTGCTGGGCATAGCACTCGCCGGCGGCTACTGGTTGGTCACCCAGAACCAGGATGCGCAACCACAGTCCGATCAGTCTTCGGTGCTCACCCCGACGGTGACAAAAGACGATGCAATTGATGGTTCGGATGGCAAGGACGAGGTCGCAATCCTGACGCCGCCTGTATCGCCGACCCGGCCGCGCAAAGTGGCGCCACCGCCTCCGGCCGTGACGTCGGAGCCAGTTCCCGATTCATCCGACCAGGAAAATCTCCGCGGAGAACTTGGCGAGATCGGGGCGCGGCTCGCCTGGGTGCGGGAATACGATGGCGGGGATTGCTTTTTTGCGCGCGGAACAGCCGCTGGCGCCAAGGAGATCAGGATCGAGGGCATCGGCATGAACAATGCGGAGTTTTCCGCTCTGGAGCGCGATTTCACCGGTGAATTCGGGTTTGAACCGGGAATTGAGGTGCGTCCGATCGTGGAGCGCCAATGCGGCATCACCCAGTTTCTTTCCGGCATGGCCGTCAATGAGCTTCCCACCGTCCGGATGGAGTTGAACAGTGACCGCTTGAAGAGCGGCGATTCACTTCAGGGAAAACTGTCGGGCCTGACAAAACCGAACACGGTGCTTTACCTCGTCGACAATGACGGATTCGTCTACCAGATCGACCAGTTCCTCAAGCGTGATGGCGATCAGGGGACGTTCAACATCAAGCTGGTGGAATTGGCGACCAGGGACCCTCTGCCCCAGGTGGTCATTGCGCTGTCGTCCGACGAGCCGATCCGCGGCTCGGCGCTGGAGCGCCCCGCAACGGTCGCCAATTTCATGCCGAAGCTGCTGGAAACCATCCGCAGCGACGGTATCGAGCTTGAATACGCATTTTCCTTCTTCCTGCTCGGAGGATCATAGGGGGCGGGCTGAAAAGGCGGACGCCGGTCCGATGCATCTTTGAAGCGGGCAAACGCACGCGGCGGGTTAATCAAAACTCCTCAGAAACACGGTCCATCGCTGTTGCGACTGGGTGTCGACTTCGAGGAATTCGACGGCCCTGTGTCCGCGAACCCAGCATTCCTCGGTGCCGCGAATGAAAAATTTCGCCACGTCCACGCAGGCCGACACGTCACCCGCCAAGACCGGTTGGCCGAAAACATCTTCGGCATAGATGTAATAATAGCGGCTTCCCAGCGGCTCGCGGATGACCTCCGAACAGCGGTTGGCGCCGACGCTCCACCAGCCCTCGGTCTGGAATTCACCTGTCTCTTCATAGCCCAGCGACACGTTGAGGATATCAAGTGATTGATTGCACACGAGCAGTTCGGCCCGAACCTCGTTCAATGCGCCGAAAAGAACGGCAAGCAACGCTGCCGACAGGACCATGAACTTGCGGAACTCTTGCACTAAGTCAGTCAATACCCATATCCTTGCGACCGGTTCATTCTATCTCGGCATTAATGGCTGCGCGCCTGCCATTAAATCCTGATGATATTTGTTAGGTCAAAATTATTGTTATTGGGTGTAAAATAGCGTGCATTGAAAAAGTTCGGTTATCGTGCGATGATTGAGGCATAAAACGAGGGAAATGCGATGAGATTTTGCGGAAAAACCATTGCGATCAGTTTGTTGCTCGCGGCGTCTGCGAGTACTGCTGGATACGCTGATTCCGTTGTCGGTACCGGGCCGGTGGAACCCACATTGATGGTGTTGCCGGGCTCTGATGGTGAAGCCGCCGTTTCATTGGAAACCGTCTCCAGCGTATCCGCCATCACCGTGGATGAGAAGGCTCTCTCCATGGATGCGTCTGTTGAGGCCGGTTATCCGGTGCTCTCCTTTCTGTTCGGCCGCGTGCCGGTCCCCACTCCCAAGCCATCCATTTCAGAGCGTTCTGTAGCGGAGCCGGTCGGACTGGTTCGTTCCGGCGCAAGCGTGACAAAACCCAGACAGAGCGCTGGCGCCAGTTTAAAGCCGAGCAACGTCGCGGTGAATTTGGGAAAACGGCGCATTCCGTCGCCGATGCCACCCATTATCGGGGTGTATCGCTGAACCGAGAAAAACAGTTCTTCTCTCGGACGGTATAGATAACACTTGATTGCTTCCACGCTGTCGTTTCTAATAAGCGCGATTAAACGAGGGAGCCGGTTGGATGAGAGTTGTTGTTTTTGTCGCCTTGGCCTGCGTAACAATGGCTGGATGTAGCGCCACCACCGCACCCGGCACCCCCCAGGTAACCAAACCAGACTTGGTTGGTAAGGTGAGCTCGCAGCCGGGCAATTGTTTCTTCAGGGATGCGGCCGGAAAAGTGTTTATTTCCGCCTGTCCGTAGTGACTATGCTTCCGCGCCCAGGGCAATTTTGCCGGTTGCCTGTAACAGCTGAAGCCCGCGGCCCTCCAGGATCGGAACTGTAATGGTTCGCGATAGCCAGGGGTACTGTTTCGAATGATTGGTTGGTTCAAAACCGGACTCGTTGTTGTCTTTCGCACCGTGCTTGCCGTCGCGCTTGTGTTTGTGCAGGCGCCACTGGCGTCGCAAGCGCAAGTTGGCAGCGTCGGCGCCGGGCGGCTGGCGCTGGTGATCGGGAACTCGAACTACCAGCATATTCCAACCCTCAAGAATCCGGAACGCGACGCCCAATTGATCTCCGCCACGCTGCGGGATCTGGGTTTTGACGTGATCGAGAAAACCGATCTGGACCGCAAGGGCTTTGAAGCGGCAGTGTCGGAGGCGCTCGACAAGGCGGCGGACAAAGATGCGGTGCTGTTCTACTTCGCCGGCCACGGGTTTCAATTGGCGGGCCGCAACTATCTGGTGCCGACCGATGCCACTCTCACGGACAAGGGGCTGATATCACAGGAAACATTGTCGCTTGACGGGTTGATCAGCCGTCTGCAAAGCCGCGACCGGCAAACATTGCTGCTGCTGGACGCCTGCCGGAACAATCCCTTGCCGCAATCATCCAGAGACAATTTCTCCACCGATGGTCTCGCCCAGGTCGAGACCGGAAGCGGCACGTTCGTCGCATTTGCCACCCAGCCGGGCAATATCACCAATGACGGCGCGGGCGCCAACAGCCCTTTCAGTGTTGCGCTGGCCGAACATATGCCGACCGAAGGCATCAGCATCTCCGATATGATGATCCGGGTGCGCAACACGGTTGAGGAGACAACGCTGGATAAACAGACGCCCTGGGATCAATCCTCGCTGCGTTCGCAATTCTATTTCAATCCGCTGACTGAGGACAGTGACGCGTTGACGGCTGAGGATCTTGAGTTGCTGGCGGAACTGGATCCGGAGCTTCTGGAGAAGTTCAAAAAGCGCTTTGGTCTCAATTTCGACAATTCGGATGGCAGTGAAGCCCAGGGTGAGATGGTCGCCACTGTCGTTCCGGCGTTGCGAATAGAGGCAGCGGACGAACCGGCGCCCGAGATTGCCAGCGTCGAACCGTCGCCAGCGCCCGGCCTTGAAGTTGAAACGTCAATCCGTGCCGCGCCCGAGACGTCAACCGAAATCGCCGCGCCCGAGATACCGACGGAAATCGCCATGCCCGAGATGCCGACGGAAATCGAAGCGCCCGAGATGCCGACGGATATTGCTGCGCTTGACACGCCGGACCCGCAACCCGGCCTGTTGATTTCGCCGGGACTGATGATTTCGGCTGCAACCGAGGAAGAGGCGCCTGTTCCGGACACGGCTGCGGACACAACGCCGGGTGTTGAAACGACGCCGGCTGTGGACACCGTCGCAGCGGTCGACCCCAGTGTCGTGGACGTCGGTTCCGACACGGCAAATCTCGACGCCGAGGCAAACACCGGAGCCTTCGCGGATGCTGTCAGGGATGATCCGGCATTCACCGTTCCCATTCCGCTGCAACGTCCGGAGCCTGAAATCGAAATCGCATTGGCGGATCCCCGGCCCATGTTGGACTCCGTTCCTGCGCCGGTTGCCGGGCCGATAGTCCCCGCACCGGACGGATCGCAACTGACCGCGCCGGCTTCCCCCGCCATCCCGCTGGTCACGCCGCCGGAAGCTCCGGAGGTCGACGCGACGGAGGATGTCGCCGACCCGGTTGCCGACCCAGTCATTGCGCCATTGTCCAAACCGGCGCCGAAAATGATCATCGCGGCGCCGGATCCGCGGCCTGAAACGATTGTTCCGGCTGTCCCCGAGGCCAGGGACATCGCCGCGCAAATGCCGGCGTTCGAACCGTCGGTCGAGTTGAGCAAGGCGCCCGCGATTGTTCCCGGTGCGCCAGACCTGGTCGAGCAGACCACGGTCACGAACACTGAAAACAAGGCAATTGCCGCAGCGCCTCCGGTCGCCACTCTGCCCGCCGCGACTCTGCCAGCTCCATCGGTCCCGAGTGAAAGTTCAGCGCCAAGGCTGACACCCACACCCACACACACACCCGTGGTTCCCGAAACTCCGGTCGAGCTCGCCGCGCTGGACCTGGCCAAGGCCGGACCCGGCGAGCTCGAGGCACTGCCCGAGAGCCCGCTGCCCGATCCGGCGCCGGTGGTGGACCTGGAGGAACAGAAGCGAGCGCTGGCGACCAGGGCGCAAAGCGAACTTGAACGGCTGGGCTGCTACCGCAGCGCCATCGATGGCGACTGGGGTCCCAAATCGGCGCGCGCCTTGCTGCGTTACTACGCGGAACAGAAACTGACGCCGGATGAGATCGAGCCCACCGAGGCGCTGATCAGCATGCTGTCCGCTCAATCCACCGTTGTCTGCAAGACGACGGTGAAGGCAACGCCCACGCAAACACCGGCCAGGAAAAAAAGCACGGCAGGCGCGCCGCCGGTCTCGAAAAAACAACCGCAGGCGGCAAAGCCCGTGGCGAAACGCTCGTCCCCGGCCAAAACGACAGCCGCCGCGGCGCCGACCTCGAAGAGCAAGAAACTCAAGAGCGGCAGTATGATTGGCGCATTCAGGTAAAGTGATTGATGTGACAGGATCGGGGGATTTCGCGGGCAATGGCAATCAGGTGGCACGTATCTGGACGCCTCGCCGGTCGGCCCGCTGATCTGGATTGCGCCAAAGTCTTGATCCATGCATGAATTGGACACCAGTTTCCGGCTGAACAGGGAGACCCTAAGGATCAGGCGCCGGCGCCGGGCGTTGCGGCTGCGCCTGCTGGGCGGGATAGGACTGTGTGTCCTGGTGTCGGCGGCGCTGGGCATTGGCTACTGGCTCGACAGGCCCGACGAAAACCTGCCCGGCGACGACGAGATGACGGCGACCGAGGTCGCTGAAGCAATTGTCCCGGTCTATGTTCCCACCATCATCGATCTGCCCGGAGATCCCATCCGCATCGATCTGGGCGCCCACGCCAGCAGCGCGGTCAAGGATCTGCCCGTGCCCGCGCCTTTGGCTGCGCAGGGCGTGTCCGGCCCGCTCCGCCTTGTCTCGGCGCGGATCATGGAATCGGGCAAGCGGCTGACGGTGAGCGTTCCCTCGACACAGCAGGATTTTGCGTTTTTCCAATCGCAGCGCGATCGTTCCGCATTGGAACCCGATGCCGCCGGGGAACCTGCATTGATGGAGGCAAGCCTTCCACAACCCCAGGAAACAGCGGAAACCGGCGAGGCGGACGCGTTGGCCGCGCCCGATGATGACACCGGAGGCTGGGGCGACATTCAGGATGCGGGGATTTCCGGCGCCGACGCCGAGTTTGAGCAGACCGAAATCCAGAACAATACAAGTGCCGCCCGCCTGATCGAGGAAGCCGACCGTTATGAGCCGACCGAAGACGTGTTCGTGCATGTCGTCACCGCCTCGACGCCAAAAGCCTTTCTCACCGACAACAACATCAACCTGTTGGATTCAACCCGGGTGAGCGACGCCTTCAAGGCGGCGCTCGAGATGGACGCGTTGCAGCCGGGTTCGATCGTGGCGATGCGCCAGCTGCGCAGCGGCGGGCGGAGCGACGACCGCAAACTGGTGCAGATCGCGGTCTATCTGCCGGAGCGGTTTCTTGGCGCGCTTGCGGTCACCGCCGACGGGAGTTTCAAATCGGCGGTGGACCCGTGGGTCGACCGCAACCTGTTCGAGCGCATCGAGGACGAGCCGCAAGCCGCCGCAATCCGGGTGCGCATTCTGGATGCGGTCTTCTCCACGGGACTTCGAAGCGGGGTGCCGAGCAGTGTTGTCGGCGAAGTGATCATGTATCTGTCGCGCAAACATGATCTGAGTGACTTCGCCTCGCTTGAGGACAAGCTGACCCTTATTTTCACCGACTCGCCCCGCGACGGCGGCGAAAGCGCGGGCAAGGTGCTGTATGTGGCGCTGGAGAAGGCCGAAAAACCGATCAGGTGCTTCATATTCAAGCCTGCCGGAGCCAATGATTTCAATTGCCTTGACGAATATGACCAGACCGGCACGATCTCCGTCAGCAACGGCATGGTGACCCCGGTTTCGGGCGGGGTGATGACATCGCGGTTCGGCCCGCGCCGCCATCCGATTCTGAAGCAGGTGCTGATGCACAAGGGTGTGGACTGGGCCGCCCCGACCGGCACGCCGGTTCGCGCCGCCTATGACGGGACATTGGCGTTTGCCGGGGATGCCGGCGGCTACGGCAACTTGATCAAGCTTTCGCACCCGGGCGGCGCCGAAACGCGCTACGCCCATCTCAGCCGCTTCGCCGATGGCGTGGCGCCGGGGCAGCAGGTCAAGGCCGGCGCCATGATCGGGTATGTCGGCACCACGGGCCGGTCGACCGGTCCGCATCTGCACTTCGAATTCTACCGCAATGGCACGGCGATTGACCCGCTTGAACCGGAACTTGCAGGCGCCGCCGTCGGGGATGACGCGGTCGGCCTTCTGGTCGACCGGATCATCCATGTTGAAAGCGGTGGCGACGCGACGGCCAAGAATCCGTTGTCGTCGGCGACGGGTCTCGGCCAATTCATCGATTCGACCTGGCTCCGGATGATGCGGACCTACAGGCCGGACCTGGCCAGTTCATTGCCGCGCGACAAACAGCTCGCGCTCCGGTTTGATCCAACCCTGTCGCGCGAAATGGTGGCTAATCTGGCCCGGGAGAACAAGGCCTATCTTGAAGCCGGCGGCCATACGATCACCGCCGGGCGGCTGTATCTCGCGCATTTCCTCGGACCCGAGGGGGCCCGCATCGTGTTGTCGAACGATGACACCGCGGACTTGCTGACGTTGCTTGGTTCCGGCGTGATCTCCGCCAACAAGTTCCTGACCGGACAAAACGTGGCATATATCAAGGATTGGGCCGAGCGGAAGATGAACAGGCGCGGGGGCGTTTCGCGCGCGCCCCGGCAGGTGACCCAGTCAGTGCAGCAGGCTTCGCCTGAGTTCATGCTCTACCGCAAGACCCTGGAGACGTTGCTGGGCGGGGTTTAGAACAGCGCAAAATAGTCACGGCCGCAGTCTCCGTCGATACTTCCTGGACGTCCCGGGGAATCAATTCCGCAGCATTCGGCAAGACGCAGTTGCAGCGGCAAGGAGTTGGCGGGGCCGGCAAGGTTGCGCTCCAAAGCGATAGCCATCGGGGTCCAGTATCTTTCGCGTGACGTCGGCTAAGATTACTTTCCTTGACGTTAAGCCTTTGTTTATCATGAAAATTAACCCAAGCATTCCAAGGCGATGCAAGAATCAACCCGAGTGTTCGCAGAAGATATGTTTGCATTTGCCGTTGCGCCAAGGCAACACTCTTCTGCGCTCATAGAATTAAGGCGATTTCGGGAAACAACCTTGTTGCGATTGTGTTAATTTGCGTGTAGCCAAAGAGTGGGTGAGGTGCAAATCAGGATGGGTGGAACAAGTTTGTTCCTTTCCCTGATCGGATGGCGTCCGAAATTGCATGTATGCAGGATGGGGATTGACATGACGAATGGTGTGGACCGGCTATCGATGCGTTCTTCCGGCAAGGGCTTGGCCGCAAAAGTAAGACCGAGCTTGTTTTCGGGCACTGCACTTCCGGTTCTTGCACTGTCACTGTTCATGGCGCCTGCCTCGGCGCAAACTGTGTGGGACGGTGACACCGATACCGAGTTTTCAACCAACACGAACTGGGTGGGGGATGTCGCTCCAGGCGCACTGGATGAAGTGGATATCAACAACGCCGGGCTGGGTAATCAACCGGTTGTCACGGGCGCTGAGTTGGTTGATATCGTAAATCTTTCCGATGGTTCCCTGACCATCGACGTGGCAGGATCTTTGACAGTCGCGAATACATTTAATCTTTCGGCTACCGGTATTCTGAACGGGCCGGGGATCGTGACTGCCACCACGACTTCGATCTCCGGCGGCACGGTGTCGGCGGGTGCCGTTCTCAGCGGCGACCACACCATTACCGGTGGCGTCATCAATGGCACGCTCAACGGCGGCAACTTCGATGTCAACGTTGGAGCCCCGATGACCATCGGCGGCCTGCTTGAGGGCGGTGGGCAACTGACCCTGACGGGCGGTGCATTGACGCTGACGAACGCCAACACCTATTCCGGTGGCACGACGGTTGCGAGCGGCACTTTGCGCCTGGAGGCAAACACAGCGGCCGGCACCGGCACGATCACCACCACCGGGTCGGTGATCGATTATGCCAACGGCGTCAATGTCGCCAACCCGATCAACATCAACTCCAACACCACCCAGTTGCAGGTGCTCGTCGGCACCGCAACGCAAACGGGGGTAATCTCGGAAACCGCTGGTCCGCGGCCGCTTGAAAAGATCGGCGCAGGCACGCTGGTTCTGGCCGGAGCCAACACTTATACCGGCGCGACGACATTGACCGCCGGCACGCTGCAGACCGGCGCCAGTGAGCGGATCGCTGATGCGTCGGACCTGATAGTCAATGGCGGCGTATTCGATCTGCAGGACTTGACAGAAACCGTAGCCAATCTTTCGGGCACCGGTGGCGCGATCAATATCGATATCTTTGGCTCTCTCACCGTCACCCAGACGGCGAACCAGACATTTGCCGGCAATTTCACCGGTAGTTCCCTCCTTTTTGACAATGCGATCGTTAAGAACGGCGCTGGCACCCTGACGCTGACCGGGACCAACAGCATGACCGGGGCGGGGTCTGTCCGGATCAATGCCGGCCGGATTCAGGTCTCGGGTGGAAATGCCCTTGGCGACAACCAGCTTGTCACTGGCGCCGGAACGCTTGAACTGCTCGGCAATGAAACCATTGGTACTATGAGCGTAGGCCTCGGCGTGGAGTTGAACGGCAATACGCTGACGTTGGCGGGTGAGGGGAGCGGCACTGTCATATTGGCTACCCATACCGGCATTATTTCTGGAACCGGCAACATTGTCGTGGGCGTCGGCAATGATACCCAGGCATTCTCCGGTGCGAACACCTATACCGGCAGCACCACGATCAACGGCGGGACCTTGCAGGCTGTCAACGCTTCGGCGCTGGGCGTGAATGGCCCGGTCACGGTCAATGCCGGCGGCACGCTGTTTTTGTCGTCGAATTTGAACATCGGTTCGCTGGCCGGCGCGGGCGCGGTGACGCTAGGCGCCAATACCCTGACCACCGGCGGCAACAACACATCGACCACCCATTCAGGTTTGATTTCCGGCGCGGGGGCGTTGGTCAAGACCGGGACCGGAACCCTGACGCTGTCAACCGATAACACCTATTCTGGCGGCACGACGGTTGCGGGCGGTACCTTGTCGCTTGGATCCGACGCGGCGGCCGGCACAGGCACGATCACCACCACCGGGTCGGTGATCGATTATGCCAATGGCGTCAATATCGCCAATTTGATCAACATCAACTCCAACACCACCCAGTTGCAGGTGCTCGTCGGCACCGCGACGCAATCCGGGATCATTTCAGAGACGGCGGGTCCGCGGCCGCTTGAAAAGATCGGTGCAGGCACGCTGGTCCTCGCCGCAGCCAACACCTATACCGGCGCGACAACGGTGACCGCCGGCACGCTGCAGATGGGCGCCAATGAGCGGATCGCCGATACGTCGGACTTGATAGTCAATGGCGGCACATTCGATGTGCAGGGTTTTGATGAAACCGTTGCCAATCTTTCGGGCACCGGCGGCGCGATCAATATCCTTGCCGGTGGCTCTCTCACCGTCACCCAGACGGCGAACCAGACATTTGCCGGCGATTTCACCGGTGCTACCAACATTCTTGGCAGTGCGATCGTTAAGAACGGCGGCGGCACCCTGACGCTGACCGGGACCAACAGCATGACCGGGGCGGGTGTAGTGAGTATCAATGCCGGCACGCTGCAGGTCTCGGGCGGAAATGCCATTGGCGATAACCAGATTGTCACTGGCCCCGGAACCTTTGAACTGCTCGGCAATGAAACCATTGGTCTTCTGAGCTCAGGCGTCGGCGTGGATTTGAATGGCAACACGCTGACGCTTGCGGGCGACGGGTCCGGTGTTTTGGTTGGGGCCGGGCATACCGGCATTATATCCGGAACCGGAAACATCATCGTCAACATCGGCAATGACAACCAGACCTTTACCGGTGCGAACACCTATTCTGGCAGCACAACGATCGACAGCGGCACTGTGTTTGCCAACAACCTGTCGGCTCTGGGCAACAATGGCGCCGTCACCGTCAATGCCGGCGGCACGCTTGACGTGCAGGCCAATTTGAACATCGGCTCGCTGGCCGGCGCGGGCGCGGTGGCGCTGAACGCCGGTACCCTGACCACCGGCGGCGACAACACCTCGACCACCTTTTCGGGCATCGCAACCGGCACTGACGGTTTGACCAAGACCGGCACGGGAACCCAGACGCTGACCGGCGTCAACACCTATACGGGCGCAACGACGGTGAGTGGCGGAACGCTGGCGCTGACCGGCGCGGGCTCGCTCGATTCCACCAACATCGACATCAACAACGGCGGCACGCTGCAGACCGATGGCGGGGCACTGGAAACCGGCAGCGACATCGATGTGGCCGCCGGGGGTACGCTTGACGTCAACGGCTCCGAAAACCTTGGCGCCGCCAGCACGCTCGATCTCAATGGCGCGGGAGCCACGGTGGACATCGCGGCGGGCCAGACCCTTTCCGTCGGCACGATCACGACGGCGGACGGCTCTATCGTTACCATCAACGCCGGCGCAACGCTGGCGGGCCTTTCCAACACCATCAACAATGGCGGCGTCATGAACGTCGTCGATACCGGCTCCGTCATCGATGTCGGCGCCATCAACAATCTGGCGACGGGCGTAATTAACTTTGCCGGCGCGGCCACCTTTGATTCCGACACGGACAACGCCGGCGCAGAGCCGATCACCAATGACGGCCAGATCAATCTGAACGGAACCAACGTTCAAATCGTCAATGTCGGTCCCACCGGCAACAATGATCTGATCAATCAGGGCGCGGGTGAGATCAATGTCAATGCCGGTCGCCTCGATGTGGCAGGCACATTGACCAACTCATCGCCAGGCGCTGCGGTGGGCGGAGTTGGCGGACTTGACATTGCACTGGGCGGCATTCTCAATACGGCGGCCCTCGTCAACAATGCCGGCGGCGAGGTCACCAATGCCGGCACACTGACGTCGACGGCAGTGGTTGCCAACAACGCCGGCGCGACGTTCGAAAACACCGGTACGCTCAATAGCGGCCTCACCAATGCGGGAACGTTCACCAATGAAGCCGGCGGCGTCGCCGGCGCCGTGACCAACAGCGGCACCGGTTCGAACGCCGGCACGATTGCCTCGCTGGACAACAGCGGCACCTTCGGCAACACGGCGACGATCACCGGCAATGCCTCCAACACGGCCGGCACGACGACGAACACCGGATCAGTGGGCGGAACGCTCAACGTGTCTGGCGGCACATTTAACCACAACACCGGCGGCTCGGTCGCCGGAGACACCACGATCACCGGCGGTACACTGAATGTGAACGGAACGGCGACGCTTTCGTCCGCCACTGTCAATGTCAATGGCGGTACTCTCAATACCGATGGCGGCGGGCTCTCGGCTGCAGCAACGCTCAACGTGGCCGGCGGAACGCTGGCATCGACTGGCGCCGAGACCGTATCGATCATCAATCTGTCGGCTGGCGCCATCGCCGCCGGAACATTCAATGCCGCAACCTTTGCCCAGACCGGCGGCACCAACTCCGGCACGATCAATGCGCCCACTCAGGTCGTCGCCATCGGTGGCGCCATCCCGACCATCGGGGCGGGCGGCGTCGCTGCAAATAATGCATCGGCCAATGGCATCACGGTCACCACCTCGGCTGGCGGAGCGATCAGCAATGCTGCCGGCGACGGCATTGCGCTCGCCAATTCGACCGGCGGCAATGTGCAGGTCACGCTGGGCGCCAATGTCACCGGAACCGGCGGCGACGGCATCAACATCACCTCCACCGGAGGCGGCACCGTGACTGTCGCCGGCAACGGCGACGTCACAGGCGGTAATGGCGCGGGCAATGACGGCATCGACATCACTGCCGACGGCACCACGCTGGTCAGCGTCAACGGCGCGATCCTGGGTGATCCCGGTGTGCTGTTCAATTCGGCTGCCGGCGCAAGTTTCACCCTTAATGGCGTTGGCGATGTGACAGGCGTTGGCGACGAGGGCGTTCTCGCCAACACCACCGGCGGCAATGGCGACCTGCTGATCAACCGTGACGGCGCCATTCTCGGCACCACCACCGGCGTCGATGCCCGTTCGTCCAATGCAGGCGCGGGCACAGGCACGGTGACGGTCACCTCCTTTGCCGGCCAGTCGATCACCGGCACCACGGGCGCGGGCGTCATCACCCGCACCGATCTGGGGCTCAACACCGTCAATGGCGCCGGTTCGATTTCGGGCGCCACCTTTGGCGTCGATGCGCAGTCTCTGGGCGGCGACATCACCGTCAACGGCAGCGGTTCGGTGACGGGGACCGCAGCAGCAGGCATCAGCGCCACCTCCACCGGCGGAAACGGCAATGTGACGGTCACCAAGACCGCGGCTGGCGCGACCGTAACCGGCGGCGCCGACGGCATTATCGCCACCACCACGGGGACCGGGGCCATCGATGTCGCGGTCGCCAACAATGTGACCGGCACGTCCACCGACGGCATTCGCCTGGGTTCAGGCACCGGCGCCGTGGCGCTCGCCATCACCGGCGCGGGCACCACCATCACCGGCGGCGCCAATGCGGTCAATTTCACCGGCGGCGTGCTTACGGGAACCAATGCGGGAACCATCACCTCGGCTGGCAATGCGCTCAATTTCTCAAGTCTCGGGTCGGGCACGTTCACCAACACCAATATCGCGACCGGCGACATCCAGACTGCCGCGGGCGTGACGTCGGCGATAATCAACACCTCGGGAACCTGGACACTTAACACCGGCAATTCGTCGAGCCTGCTTGGCGGCGCCGATGCGATCAACAACTCCGGCACGTTCAACATGAACGGCAACGCGCTCTCCGGTGTCGAGGCCTTCACCAACACCGGCACGATCAACGCGCTCGGCGCCAGCAGCATTGGCGGTGGCGTGGTGACCAATACCGGCGGCACGATATCGCTTGCCGACGGCGCAACGGACGATTTTCTCACCATGAATGGCAATGTGGCCAATGGCGGGGGCGGCACCTACAATCTTGATCTGGCGCTGACCAATGCCGCGACCGGCCTTGTCGACCGGATTGCGGTCAATGGTTCGCTGAGCGGGACAGTCAACGTCAACTTCACGCCGACTGTTGTCTCGACCCGCGACACCCCGGGCGATACGCTGGTGATCTCGTCGACGGACAACAGCGGCAGCGCCGTTGGAACCGTCACCGGCCTGATCAGCGGCCCCTTCGTCCAATACAACCTCGTTGACAGCGGCAATGATTATGTCATCCGCACGACGCTCAACCTGGGAACATTGGGTGGCCTGGTCGGCAGCCTTAGCTCGGTTCAGAACATCGTCAATTCCGCGGTCAACCGCCCGACCAGCGCCTTTGTCGCCACTCCGATCGGGGTCGAACCGGACACCTGCGCGCCAGGCGTCTATGGCCGCATGACCGGTGGAACGTCGACGGCGTCGGCGACCACGTCGAGCCCGCTTTCGGCGTCCGCATCCTCCGAGGTTGACGTCAATTACGGTGGTTTCCAGACCGGCGTGGATTATGGCTGCTTCAACATCGGCGGCGATGGGGCATCGGTCAATCTGGGTCTGCTGGGCGGCGTCAGTCTCGGCACAGCCAGTCAGAACCAGAACCTGATTTCCTCGAGCAACCGCTTCACCTCAAGAAACGTGGGAGCCTACGCCACCTATTCCAAGGGCCGTTTCTTCGCCGACATTCAGACCGTGTTTGACTGGACCAGGTTCAAAATCAATTCAACGGCCAATGGTCAGCTGTTTGTGCAGGATGACAAGTTCGACACCCGCCGCTTCACGGTCAGCGGTTCGATGGGCTATGCCTTCGCATTCGACGATGTGTCCGTGGTTCCAACGACTGGCTTCAGTTACTCGCGGACATCGGCGGATAATGTGACCATCGACGCCGCTCCGGGTGGCACGCTGCAGTTCAATGATGTTGAGAACATGATCGGGTTTGCCAGTTTGTCGGTGGCCAAGACCTACATCCTGCCAAACGAAACATCGGCGCTTCAGCCTTTTGTCACGGCGACCATCTACAATGATTTCGCCAAGGATCCAGTCGTCAACTACATCGCGCCAAGCGGTGCCGTGACGCCAACATCGACAACCAATTTCGGGACTTACGGAGAACTCTCCGCCGGCGTGAACTACCGCAATATTCTTGATGCGGAAAACGGCAGCCTGCGTGAGGTGAGCGCCAGCATCCGTGGAGATGTGACATTCAACAAGGACCTGCTGGGTGGCCGCATCACGGCAAACCTGAGGCTGCAGTTCTGACGTCGCACCGGATTGGCCGGATTGGCTCGATGTTGGACGGCGCTCTGCCCGTTGCGGTGGTCACGCTGTGCATGATCACAAGCACAAGCGTATCCGCCCAAACGGACGGGCAAAAAGGGCCGCGCGCGCAAACGGCGGCGACTTTGCCCGCCTGGATCGTGTCCTGCAGCAACGCCAACAGTTTGGGCGCGTTTCAATGCGCGATGGAACAGACGCTCTTTGTGTCTGCCTCCGGGCAGCGGCTGTTGTCGATGAAGCTTGTCCGCAACCCGTCAGACCGAGATCAAATTGTTGCGACGCTCTCGCTCCCACACGGCATTCTGCTCGATGTGGGGGTGACATTTTGGGTCGATGACGGCCCGAAATCGGTGGCGACCATATCGCACGCGGACGGATCGGGCAGTTACGCGACGTTTCCGCTCGATCAGAAACTCTCCGATGCTCTTCGCAAGGGCAAGGTTTTCAAGGTATCGGCGAAATCGCTGGATGGGGAAGATTTTGTGTTTGAACTGTCGCTCGAAGGCTTCTCGGCCACGCGTGACATCATGATGCGCGCCAGTTCTTAGTGGCCCGGCAGTGCTGGTTCGTCTCCAGTCCGGACGTGGCTTAGGCTTGCCATTTGCAGCAAAATCGCATAGTTGCGGGGCATGTCGGTGAGGCTTGGCCTCGCCGGAGTATCTGTTTGCGGAAAATGGCGCCCGATTGACTTGTTCGATTGGGACGCACAACGCTGGATGCGAAGACTCCAGATGCGGAAAGAGCGAAATCAATCAGTGGGTTGTCGCCAGAGATGGCGAACTTGTTTGATCCACTTGGCGAGATCCAGCCGCTCCAGTTTGTTGTCCGGTCCGGCCGCCGCTTGGCGCAGGAGGGCAGGACGAGCATGAGAAAGCGTCCAGCCGGTTGTTCCGGTTTGGGGCTTGTTTTTGAAGAATGCCACAGGCGACGCCGGATAACCGGCCCAGTCGCGGGGCCAACCCGAACGGTCGCAGTCGCGAGGAAATGAAGGTTTTGAACATGCAGGTTACCGAAACGCTGGCCGAAGGGCTGAAGCGCGAATTGAAGGTTGTCGTTCCCGCCCAGGACATGGCGTCGCAGCTCAATGAAAAGCTGGCCGAAGCCAAGGGGAAAATGCAGATCAAAGGCTTTCGCCCGGGCAAAGTGCCGATCTCGCATCTGAAAAAGGTCTATGGCCGTTCGATGATGGCGCAACTGGTCAATGACATGATCCAGCAAAAGCCGACCTCGATCCTTGCCGAGCGTGGCGAAAGGGCTGCAACCCAGCCTGAAATCGCCATGACCGAGGACGAGAAGGAAGCCGATCAGATCCTCAGCGGCGCCGCCGACTTCGAATTCACCATGAGCTATGAAGTCATTCCGGCCTTCGATGTGGCGGATATGACCAGCTTCAAGGTGGTGCGCGAGATTGTCGACGTTCCGGCGGAAGAAGTCGAAGAACAGGTGCTGCGCGTGGCCGAAAACAGCCGCACCTATGAGCCCAAGACCGGCAAGGCCGCCAACGGCGACAAGGTGACGGTTGATTACCTCGGCAAGCTCGACGGCGAGCCTTTCGAAGGCGGCGCCGATCAGGACGCAGAACTGGTGATCGGCTCCAACCGGTTCATTCCGGGTTTTGAAGAGCAGTTGATCGGCGTCAAGGCTGGTGACGAAACCACCATCAAGGTGACCTTCCCGGCTGAGTATCAGGCTGCCCATCTGGCCGGCAAGGAAGCCACCTTCGACATCACCGTCAAGGCGGTCGCGGCTCCGGGCCCGCTCGAAATCAATGACGAGATCGCCAAGACGCTGGGGCTGGATTCAGCTGACAAACTGCGCGAGATCGTGCGTTCGCAGATCGAAAGCCAGTATGGTCAGGTGACCCGCCAGAAGCTGAAGCGGCAGATCCTCGATCAGCTCGACGAGGCCCACAAGTTCGATACGCCCTCCAAGCTGGTGGATGCCGAGTTTGAAAGCATCTGGCGCCAGATCAACCAGGAACTGACCGACAACAACAAGACCTTCGCCGACGAAGACACCACCGAAGAGGCCGCGCGCGAGGAATACCGTACGCTGGCCGAGCGTCGGGTTCGTCTTGGCCTGGTGCTTTCGAAGGTCGGCGAGGAAGCCGGCATTCAGGTGAGCGACGAGGAACTGCAGCGGTCGCTGTTTGAGCAGGTCCGCAAGTTCCCCGGCCAGGAACAGGAAATCTACGAATATTTCCAGAAGACTCCTGGTGCGGTCGCTTCGCTGAGGGCGCCGATCTTTGAAGAAAAGACCATTGATCACCTGATGACAATCATCGACGTGACGGACAAGACCGTGACCAAGGACGAGTTGATGGCCGACGACGAGGCCGAGGCGGCCGAGAAGCCCGCTGCAAAGAAAAAGGCGCCGGCGAAAAAGAAGGCCGCCAAGAAGGACGAAGCGACGGCGACCGAGTCCGAGTAAACGGTCCGCGCTGCCTGAAACGCTTCAAGAGACAAGAAAACCGCCTTTCGGGGCGGTTTTTCTATGAGTCACTGTCGGGATCACACGGACGGTTGTTGCTCATGGGCCGTTGCGCCTAAATCAGCTTCAATCCCTTGAGGCTGGCGTGTCCGTCCCTGCCAATGATGATGTGGTCATGCACGGTGATGCCGAGTGGCCGGGCCGTGTCGATGATCAGCTTGGTCATCTCGATATCGGCGCGGGACGGGGTCGGATCGCCGGATGGATGGTTGTGCACAAGGATGAGCGCGGTGGCGGAGAGTTCAAGCGCGCGCTTGACCACTTCGCGCGGATAGACCGGCGTGTGGTCGACCGTGCCGGTCTGCTGCACCTCGTCGGCGATCAGTGCGTTCTTCTTGTCGAGAAACAGCACGCGGAACTGCTCTCGTGCTTCGAAGGCCATGGCCGCGCGGCAATATTCGATCACTGAGGTCCAGGACGCCAGCACGTGGCGGTCCTTGAGTTCGCCCTTGAGCATGCGGTGGGCAATCGCGGCAACCAGCTTGAGGTCGGTGGCGACGCTGTCGCCAACGCCTTTGACCTCGGTCAGAAGATGGGTCGGTGCGCCGAGCACTTCGGGCAGGGATCCGAACCGGGCGAGCAGCGCCTTGGCGATCGGCTTGGTGTCGCGCCGCGGTATCAGCCGGAACAGCAGCAATTCGAGCAATTCATAATCGGCGAGCGCGCGGTCGCCACTGTCTCGAAAGCGTTGACGCAGCCGGTCGCGATGGCCGTGATAATGTTCGCCGGGAGAAGCGACGGGCGGTTCGCCATCGAATTCGCGTCCCTTCGGCTTGCCCTGGCGGCTTTCGGCGAAAAAGCTGCGCTCGTCTTCCGGCGCGTAGTCCCGGTTTTCTTCGCTCAAGCCGCCGTCACCAGGCGCCTTGTCGTTCCGGCCCGGGCGGCGGCGTGATGTCATGCGGGCAGGCCGGGCCGGTCCAGCCCTGCCGGGGAGAGGGTGAAGATCTCGCATCCGCTCTCGGTGACGCCGATCGTGTGCTCATATTGCGCCGACAGCGAGCGGTCCCGCGTCACCGCGGTCCAGCCATCCGACAGCACCTTGACGTGCGGCCGGCCCAGATTGATCATCGGTTCGATGGTGAAGATCATGCCGGCGCGCATTTCCGGGCCCTCGTCGGGGCGGCCGTAGTGCAGAATGTTGGGCGCATCGTGAAACAGCCGGCCGACACCGTGGCCGCAAAAATCGCGCACCACCGAGCAGCGTTCAGCTTCGGCAAAACGCTGGATGGCGTCGCCGATTGCGCCGATGCGCGCGCCGGGCTTGACGGCGTGGATGCCGAGCATCAGCGTAGCGTGGGTGATTTCCATCAGCCGCTCGGCGGCCCGCTTGATCTCGCCGACTGGGTACATGCGGCTCGAATCGCCATGCCATCCGTCAAGCACGTAGGTGACGTCGATATTGACGATCTCGCCTTCGCGCAGCGGCTTGTCATTGGGGATGCCATGGCAGACGACATGGTTGATCGAGGTGCAGCAGGATTTGGTGTAGCCACGGTAATTGAGCGTTGCCGGCAGGGCGCCATTGTCCATGCCGAATTCAAACACGAACCGGTCGATTTCGTTGGTGGTCATGCCGGGGACGACTCGGGAGACCAGTTCATCAAGGCAGCGGGCGGTGAGCTGGCTAGCCTTGCGCATGCCTGCGAAGCCGTCGGGGCCGTAAAGCCGGATCTGGCCGGTGTTTTTCATCGGGGCCGATGCGGCGTCAATATAGGTAACCATGGCAGGCTCGCTTTGCTTGTCCCGGCCAGCGCGGCGGCGGGGTTTCATGATACGCTGTTTAAACCGCATTCTTCAACGGGAACCAGCGATTGAACAGATATTTGCTCAGATGTGATCTCGCATCGCAAGGCGCAAGCTTCAACCCCGCGTTTCATGGCGCGGTCAAACGCCGCGCCATAGGCGGGGTCAAGGTCGCGGCACAGGCTGAAACGATCCACATCGTTACGCTGGATCAGATAGACCATGATGGCGCGGTGCCCGGCCTCGACCATGTCGCCGAGTTCTTCCAGGTGTTTTGCGCCGCGGCTGGTGACGCTGTCGGGAAACTCCGCCAGACCGGCGCTTCTGCGAAAATGCACATTCTTGACCTCGACATAGGCCAGGCCCAGCCCAGCATCCTGCAACAGGATGTCGATGCGGGAATTGACGCCGTAGCGGACCTCGCGCCTGCGCACGGCATAGCGCCCGAGTGAACCGATCAGGCCTGCGCTGATCGCCTCCTCGGTCAGTTGGTTGGGCCGTCCGGTGTTGATGCCGACCAGCGTGCCATCGGCTTCGACAAGTTCCAGCGCGCGGGAGTATTTGCGCGTGCCGCCGGAATGACTGGCGAGATAGCATTTTGATCCCGGCGTTGTCAGACCGCGCATGGAGCCGGTGTTGGGACAGAACCCGGTGATCATCTCACCGCTTTCCAGTTCCGCGTCGAACAGGAAGCGTTTGTAGCGACGGACAAGCCTGGCGGGGATCAGCGGCGGATCAAAGTTCATGACGCGGGCGCATAGCAGGCTTTGCAATGGCCTGCAAATACCTTGGCCCCGCCTGGTTTGATGCGATTTCAGATCGCCCGCGGGTTTGCTTCCGTTCAGACCTGGGCGCGGACATAGGAGCCAGGCGCATCCTCGATTGCGGTGAGCTTGTCGCCGCCGGGTTGGCGCGCGGGCACCTGTTCGTCTGATTTGGAGCGGATCCACTCGTCCCAGTGAGTCCACCAGGAACCGGGCGTTTCCTTGGCGCCCGCCACCCAGTCGTCGAATTCGGCGTTCTTCGGGCCATCGGACCAGAACTGGTACTTGCCCGCCTCGGGCGGATTGACGACGCCGGCGATATGACCGGAGCCTGCCATCACATAGGTGACGTCGCCGCCAAACAGTTTTCCGCCGATATAGGCGGAACGGGCAGGGGCGATGTGGTCTTCCTTGGTGGCCAGATTGTAGACCGGGATCTTGACGTCGGCGAGGTTAAGGGTCTTGCCGGCCAGTTTCATTCGGCCTTCGGAGAGATTGTTCTCCAGGTAGCAGTTGCGCAGGTAGAAGGAATGATTGGCGGCCGGCATCCGCGTCGCATCGGAATTCCAGTACAACAGATCAAAGGGCATCGGATCCTTGCCCTTGAGGTAGTTGTTGACGACATAGGGCCAGATCAGGTCGGAGGCGCGCAGCATGTTGAAGGCGGTCGCCATTTTGGAGCCGTCGAGATAGCCGTTCTTCTCCATGGCGGTTTCGATCGAGGTGATCTGGTCCTCGTCGACAAACACCTTGAGATCGCCCGCATAGGTGAAATCGGTCTGGGTGGTGAAAAATGTGGCGGTGGCGATCCGTGTGTCACCCACTTGTGCGTGCAGCGCCAATGTTGCGGCTAGCAGTGTCCCGCCGACACAGTAGCCAATGGCGTTGACTTCCCGCTCGCCCGTAGCCTGCTCGATGGTGTCGAGCGCAAACGAAATGCCTTCGCGCGAATAGGCTTCCCAATCCTTGTTTGCATGACGCCGGTCGGGGTTGACCCAGGAGATCACGAAGACCGTGTGGCCCTGTTCGACCGCCCATCCGATGAAGGATTTCTTCGGGTTGAGATCAAGGATGTAGAACTTGTTGATCCATGGCGGCACGATCAGCAGGGGTCGCTTCAGCACGGTTTCGGTTGCGGGGTCGTATTGGATGATCTGGCAGATATCATCCTGGGCAATGACCTTGCCCGGCGAGACGGCGACGTTTTCACCCACCGCGAATTTCGAGGCGTCGGATTGGCGGAGCTTGAGTTCACCCTTGCCGGCGGCGATATCCTCGGCCAGCATGTGCATGCCCCGGACAAGGTTTTCGCCATTGGTGGCAACCATCTCCTTGTAAAGTTCCGGGTTGGTTGCGACAAAATTGGCGGGCGACAGGGCCGAGGTGATCTGGCTCATGTAGAAGGCCGCCTTGTGGCGGGTGTGTTCATCAAGCCCTTCGCTGTCGGCGACCAGCTTGTTGGCCCAGTCGGAGGTCAGGAAGTAGGCGTTTTTCAGGAATTCGAAGAACGGATTGTCTTCCCAATCGGGATCGGAAAAGCGCTTGTCACGGGACTTTGGCCGCGGCGTGGTATCTTCGCCGGACATGCGCTTGACCGACTGGCTCCACATGTCGAAATAGCCGGTGAGCAGCGAGGTCTGCGCCTCGATGGCCCGTTTCGGATCGGAAAGCCAATACTCGCCAACCTTTGAAAAGGTCTTGACCATGTCGGTCATGGGTTCGGACATGGTGTCGGCAACTTCACCTTTTTCGCGTGGTTCCACCCAGGCCGAGGCTGCTTTTCCCAATTCCTCGAGCATGCGCGCGACGTTGCGGGCGAACGCTTCGGGATCCTTGACGACATAGGCTTCGGCTGGCGACGCCTCGGCGCCGGGTTTGCCCTGCGATGTCGTGTTTTTGCCCGTCTCCGCCATGCTCGCGCCTCCTGCTGAGATCCAGAGCTTGCCTCCGGCCTGTCTTCTGCCTTAAATCGGCTTGGTTATGGTGCATGTTGCCATGACAAGCTGCAGTCCTCTCTTGATACGGGCTTTTTTTGTCTATGTCATGACCACCATTTGGTGGAGACCGGAAAATACGCGATCATGATCCTGAATGTCCGCCCGGCGTTTCTTACACTTGTCGCCCTTGTCGCGACTGGATGCCAGACCGCCTCCCTGGAAGACGCCGCTCCCAAAGGCGCCCTCGTCAGCACGTTTGACGCTGGCGCTGCGGCGCCGGCAGGCACCGTGGAAGTGGTGGCGGATGGCGCATCGCAGGCCGCGCCCGACGCAGCGGCAACCGCGCAAGCCTCCACCGTGATCCGCCGCAATCCGGGATTTACCTCGCCCATTCCGATCGAGAAGACGGTGCCAGTGGAGAACAAGGAATTCGTGGCGACCGGCGCCAACCGGACCGGGCAAACTCCGACATTTGGCCGGCTGCCGAACGCGGCGAACACGCAGTTTTCGGATGCGGAGAAATCAGCCGCCGAGGCGGAAATGGCAGCGTTGTTGCGTGCAAGGGCAGCGACGCCGAATGCCAAGGCTCAATATGAAAAGCGGCTCAAGGAACTTCAGGCGCTTGCGTCCAGTCATGCCAGGGATACGCAGCAGGAAATCGAGAATTAGATCTTGCGTTTGAACCGGTTTGGACGCAAACCCATCCCAACAGGGCGCGCGCTGGCAGCCCACAATTCCGGGGAATTTTATGGAAGAATTTCACAAGGTCCGCAGACTTCCGCCCTATGTGTTTGAGCAGGTCAACCGGCTGAAGGCATCGGCGCGGGCAGGCGGCGCGGACATTATCGATCTTGGCATGGGCAACCCGGATCTGCCGACTCCACAAGCCATCGTCGACAAGCTGTGCGAAGCAGTCAGGGACCCGCGCACCCATCGCTACTCCACCTCGCGTGGCATTCCCGGTCTGAGGCGGGCCCAGGCCGGCTATTACCAACGGCGTTTTGGCGTCAAACTCGATCCCGAAACACAAATTGTCGCCACGCTCGGCTCCAAGGAAGGGTTTGCCAACATGGCCCAGGCGATCACCGCCCCGGGCGATGTGATCCTGTGTCCCAATCCGACCTATCCGATCCACGCCTTCGGCTTCATCATGTCGGGCGGCGTGATCCGCTCGCTGGATGTGGTTCCCGACGCCAGTTTCTTTTCCGCACTGGAACGCTCGGTCAGGCATTCGATCCCCAAGCCCTTAGCGCTTATTCTGAATTATCCGTCCAATCCCACGAGCTATGTCGCGACGCTTGATTTCTACAAGGATGTCGTCGCCTTCGCCAGGAAGCACGACATTATCGTGCTGTCCGATCTTGCCTATGCGGAAATTTATTTTGACGACACGCCGCCGCCATCGGTTCTGCAAGTCCCCGGCGCGATGGACATCTGCGTCGAGTTCACCTCGATGTCGAAGACATTTTCGATGCCGGGTTGGCGGATGGGCTTCGCGGTTGGCAATGAACGGCTGATTTCGGCGTTGACCCGGGTGAAATCCTATCTTGATTACGGCGCCTTCACGCCGATCCAGGTCGCCGCCACCGCCGCGCTGAACGGTGACGGCTCGGACATCGCCGAAGTCCGCTCGATCTACAAGCGCCGTCGTGACGTGTTGGTCGAGAGTTTCGGCAAGGCCGGCTGGGTGGTGCCGCCACCGCCGGCAACCATGTTTGCCTGGGCGCCGATTCCGGGGCCATTCAAGCATCTCGGTTCGCTGGAATTCTCCAAGCTGCTGGTCGAGAAGGCCGACGTGGCGGTGGCGCCCGGCATCGGCTTTGGCGAATATGGCGATGAGCATGTCCGCATCGCGCTGGTGGAAAACGAGCACCGGATCCGGCAGGCTGCGCGCAACATCAAGCGCTTCTTTTCGACCGTGACCGATGGCGGCGGCGACAATGTGGTGCCGTTGACCGCCAGGCGTTGACTGGCCGGCTTTGACTGGCCGGCGTTGACTGGCCGGGCCGACATTGACCGCCGGTCCGCGCGCCGGTAAACCCGCCCTTGCATTTCTTCGGTCCGCTCAGTCGATGCGGACTTTTCCGATAGAAGCCAGACAAGTGGATTGTTATCATGACTGATGCCCTCAAAATCGGCATTGCAGGACTTGGCACCGTAGGGTCGGCGTTGTTTCGCGCCATCACCACAAGGCACAATCTGCTTGCCGATATTTGCGGCCGCGAGATCCTGATCACCGCCGTCAGCGCCCGCGACCGTGGGCGCGATCGCGGGATCAATCTTGAGGGTGTCACCTGGTATGATGATCCGGTCACGATGGCGCGCGACGCCGATATCGACGTGCTGGTCGAGTTGATCGGCGGGGACGCCGATCCCGCCCATGCGGCGGCGATTGCCGCACTCACCGGCGGCCGCCATCTGGTTACCGCCAACAAGGCGCTGCTTGCCAAGCACGGCGTCGAACTGGCGCTGCTGGCCGAGGAAAATGGCGTGCTGTTGAATTTCGAGGCCGCGGTGGCCGGCGGCATTCCGGTGATCAAGGCCATGCGTGAATCGCTGACCGGCAATTCCGTCACCCGGGTCTACGGAATCCTCAACGGCACCAGCAACTACATCCTGACCCGGATGCAGCGGGACAATCTTGGCTTTGCCGAATGCCTGGCTGAAGCCCAGCGTCTGGGCTATGCCGAGGCCGATCCGACATTTGATATCGAGGGCTACGACACCGCGCACAAGCTGTCGATCCTCACAAGCCTGGCGTTTGGCACGAGGATCGCGGCCGACGAAGTCTATATTGAAGGCATTACCAATATCTCGATTGACGACATTCATGCCGCCGATGAGTTGGGATACCGGATCAAGCTGCTCGGCGTGGCGCAGCGGACAGCGACCGGCATCGAGCAACGCGTCCATCCGACCATGGTGCCAAAGGGGTCGATGATCGCCCAGGTCGAAGGCGTGACCAATGCGGTCACGATCGAGGCCGATATTCTCGGCGAACTGATGCTCTCGGGCCCCGGCGCCGGTGGCGATGCGACCGCGTCGGCGGTGCTGGGCGACATTGCCGATATAGCCAAGAGCCGGCCTGGTCACCAGCATGCCCCGGCGCTCGGCCGGCCCGCCGCCACGCTTGAACCTTACCAGCGGGCTCAGATCCAGAGCCATGAGGGCGGCTATTTCATCTCGCTCAAGGTCGATGACCGGGCGGGTGTTTTTGCCGCGATCGCCACCATGATGGCCAGAAATGACATTTCACTGGAATCGATCGTCCAGCGGGCGCGGCCGGCCGGGTCGGAAGCCCGGCCGCAGACCGTCATTCTGGTCACCCATGCAACAACGGAGTCGAAAGTGCGCGCCGCTGTCGATGGCATCAAGACCGAAGGCTATCTGTCCGGCGAGCCCCAGGTGATCCGCATCGAGCGCACCCGCGAAAGCTGAGGCCTGGTCCGGCAGGCGGGCAAGCTTGAACAAGGCACGGCAGCGAGGTCCGAACTTCAATCGATTTAGTGCTGGATTAGGTCAAAATCCTGAAAAGCAACGGCTTTTTAAATCAAATTCGGATTGCCTTGCCCTGTTTCAAGGCTGTATGAGCGGCCCAACGAGATAGCTTGGGGGATGAACCATGTCAGGCAAACCGACTGAAACAAGCGGTCTGGACCGTATTCTCACGCTGGAAATCGCGCGGGTGACCGAGCGCGCCGCCGTCGCCGCC
>LADQ01000063.1 GCA_000961635.1 Hoeflea sp. BRH_c9
GCGCCTTTGTCCGGCGCCAGCCGCTGCTGTTGCTCGATGAGCCCTTCGATGGCCTCGGCCCAGGCCTGGCCGCGGACATGCTGGGCTTGATGCTCGAGATAAGGGCCGAGGTCGGGGCAACCGTGCTGATGGTGACGCATGACCCCGACGAGGCCCGCGCCGCGGCCGGTGAAATCCTGTTCATCGCCAAGGGCCGGATCGCCGCCGATGCGCCGGCGGACGGGTTTTTCGACCGCCACGATCTGCCTGATCTCGAAGCCTATTTGGGCGGTGCGCCCGGCGTCTGACCCCCGCCACAATTTCGACGCGAGTGTTTGGCACTGGAGAACAGGCGCGAAGTCCTATAGACCGTAGGCTATCGCCCCGGCTTGCAAAGCCCCCAAGCCTCCGTCCCGGCATGAACACGATCGAGCATAATACCGGACCATGGCCAAGATCGCAGCCCCTCATTCCAAAGCAGCAACCTCAGGAGGAACGATGCTCCGGGTCGCTATCGCGGTGCTTGGTGGCGTTCTGTTGCTGTCCGGCTGCCAGACGCTTGGGGTCGATGTCTACCAACCCACAGTCAGCCCTTCGGCTACGCCGCAAACCGCCGAGAAGGCCGGAGCATCCGATCCGCGCACCCGGATCGGGGCAAACGAGCATCCGCGCATCATCCAAAGCTATGGCGGCGAATTCCGCGACGCCAAGACCGAACGGCTGGTCGCCCGCATTGTCGGCGCCTTGACCCTGGTCTCGGAAAATCCGCAGCAGGCCTACCGCATCACTGTGCTCAATTCGCCCGCGGTCAATGCCTTCGCCTTGCCCGGAGGCTATCTCTACGTCACCCGCGGCCTGCTGGCGCTGGCCAATGACGCCTCCGAAGTCGCCGCCGTTCTCTCGCACGAGATGGCCCACGTCACCGCCAATCACGGTCTTGAGCGCCAACGCCGCGAAAAAGAGGTCGAGATCGCCGGCCAGGTGGCGGAGGAACTGTTCGCCAACTCCATCGCCGGACGCCAGGTCGCGGCCCGCGGCAAGCTGACGCTTGCCGCCTTCTCCCGCAACCAGGAACTCCAGGCCGATGTCATCGGGGTCAGGATGCTGGGCCAGGCAGGCTATGACCCCTATGCGGCGGCGCGGTTCCTCGAATCGATGAACGCCAACCAGCGCTTTGGCGCCATTGATCCCGGCGCCGATGCAAGCCTCGACTTCCTGGCCAGTCACCCCAATGCGCCGCAGCGGATCGATCTCGCCAAGGGTCACGCCAGGGCGTTCGGGCCGGAGGGCGTTGGCGACCGCGGACAGGGCTTCTATCTTGACGGCATTGACGGCTTGCTGTTTGGCGACAGCCCCAATGAGGGTTATGTGCGCGGCACAGAATTCCTCCACCCCGTGCTCGGCGTCCGCTTCACGGTGCCTAGCGGCTTCAAGATCGACAACAATGCCGATGCGGTGGTCGCCACCGGTCCGCGCGAGCTGGCGATCCGCTTTGACGGGGTGACCGACAATGGCCGCCGGTCATTGTCCGACTACATGGCGAGCGGCTGGGTCACCGGGCTCGACGCAAGCTCGATCCGGACAACCAGCATCAATGGCCTGCCTGCGGCAACGGCCCGGGCCAGCGCCGACGAATGGGATTTCGATATCACGGTCATCCGCCTGAAGGACCGCATCTACCGGTTTCTCACGGCTGCGCCGCGCAACAGCGCCGATCTCGGCGCCACCGCGTCGGTGGTCCGGTCCAGCTTCAAGCAAATGTCGGCGAGCGAGATCAACGCGCTTCAGCCCCTGCGTATCCGCATTGTCACCAGCGCCCAAGGCGACACCATCGCCTCGATGGCGGGTCGAATGAGGGGCGTCGAACGCAAGGTCGAACTGTTCCGATTGCTCAATGCGCTGACCCCCGGGGCCGTTCTCACCCCGGGTCAAAGGGTCAAGATCGTCACAGACCGGTAGAGGCGTCTTGCCGGGCCTGGTGGCCGGGTTCAGAGACTGGCGATTTCCGGTGTCCGCGTCGTCAGCACCACGCGCAATTTCTCCAGCGCCCGATTCTCGATCTGCCGCACCCGCTCCTTGGAAATGCCGAGATCGGCGCCGAGCGATTCAAGCGTCGCGCCGTCTTCAGCCAGCCGGCGCTCGCGAATGATCCGCAATTCGCGCGGATTGAGCGTGGTCAGCGCATTGGAGAGCCAGAGATGACGGCGTTCGTCGTCAATCATCGTCGAAACCTGCTCATCGGGCAGAGGTTCGTCGCATCTGAGAAAATCCATCCGATCCGAGGAAGCGCCCGATTCGCCATCCGACATGGGTGCATTCAGCGATGAATCCGAGCCCGACAGACGCGCATCCATCACCGCCACGTCCTTTGCGTGAAGGCCGAGCGTATCGGCGATCCGGGAATGGATCGCACTTTCGGTGAGCGCCGGATCGTCTTGCGCAAGCCGCATGCGCAACCGCCGCAAATTGAAAAACAGCGCTTTCTGGCCGGAGCTGGTGCCGCCGCGGACGATCGACCAATTGCGCAGGACATAGTCCTGGATCGAGGCCCGGATCCACCAGGTGGCATAGGTGGAGAAGCGAACCTCCCGTTCGGGGTCGAAGCGGGCGGCGGCTTCGAGCAGTCCGACATGGCCTTCCTGGATCAGATCGCTCATCGGCAGGCCGTAATTGCGGAATTTCGCAGCCATCGAAATCACCAGCCGCATATGCGCCATGGTGATGCGATGAAGCGCCTCCTGATCCTTGTTGTCTTTCCAGCGCACTGCCAGATCATGTTCTTCGTCGCGTTCAAGATAGGGCGCGGCCATCGCCGCTCGAACCATTTGCCGGTTTTCGGAAATCGCCTTCATGACACCCTCCAGACATTTGTCGGTTTGTTGCATGACTCTACGCACGAGGATGGCAATTGGTTCATCAAGCCCGGTAAATTTGCCGTGATGTGGGAACGCGACAAGCCGGACCGCAGTCGACAGCCTGCCAAAGCTCGGCTCAGAACCGGTCAAAACTGAGGCGCACCGGACGCAAAAAGGCCCGGGCGCGCTGTGCGGCCCGGGCCTTGATCAGTCTGCAGATGGAATCGCCGGTCAGGCGGCTTCTTCCTGCGCCGCTTCTTCATCACTGGCCTTGCCGCGCTTTGGGCCCTTGTTGAGGTTGATCTCGATCAGGCGTACGGCCTCGGTGTCCGACATCTTGTTGACGGCGCCAAGCTCGCGCGCCATCCGGTCAAGCGCTGCCTCATAGAGCTGACGCTCCGAATAGGACTGCTCCGGCTGGTTCTCGGCACGGTACAGATCGCGCACAACTTCCGCGATCGAAATCAGATCGCCGGAATTGATCTTCGCATCGTATTCCTGTGCACGGCGGGACCACATGGTCCGCTTGACCCGTGCGCGGCCCTGAACGACTTTCAGCGCGCGTTCGACAAAATCCGTTTCGGACAATTTGCGCATGCCGATGATTGACGCCTTGGCGACCGGCACCTTGAGGCGCATCTTGTCTTTTTCGAAATCAATCACAAACAGCTCAAGCTTGTGGCCCGCAACTTCCTGCTCTTCGATGGCGACAATCTGTCCAACGCCGTGGGCGGGATAGACAATCGATTCACCGGTCTTGAAACCCTGTCTCTGTGAAGGCTTTTTTTGCTGGGTTGTCATGCGTTTTCAAAACTCCCTGTTACGGAAACGGACACTGGCGGCCGGACATGGGTTGCCCGGACAGGTCCTGCGAAGGCCGGGAGGCACATCGCGCTGACTGCGTCGTTGAAAAGCGAGACGAGGCAAATTACCGCAGGCGAACACCGCGCGGAATAAGACCATCCGGCAGCGTTGCGCTGCAAGGAAAGCTCTACCGCTGTGAGGGACGTTTGCTTCCGTTTTTGCTTCTTGTTTCGCCCAGACGGCGCCTTGAAGATGTCAGTAATATAATGTGTACCACGAAATATGGGGTAAATCAATGATTTGCACGAGCGGTGGAACACGCCGTGACAAAATTACGCCAGAATCGGTCACTCGTGCCGCGGCGCAACCTTCAAAATGCTGCGTCGCGGCACCAATTGCCGTCGCGGCGCCGTGCATTCAATTCCGCGCGGGCGGTCCAGAAGCTACTTTGGCGGGAATCATCTCTGATTGGCTCGCGCCTATCACCCCTGGCATGGACCGCGGCTGGCGTTCAATCGCCTTCGCCCGGCTCCGGCGAGAAGTACAACTCAAACTTGCCTACCTTGCCGTCGAACTCTTTCGCGTCTTCCGGGGCCTCACGCTTGATGGTGATATTGGGCCATTTGTCGGCATATTCGGTGTTGACCTCGAGCCATTTTTCCAACCCGGGCTCGGTATCCGGCTTGATCGCCTCGGCAGGACATTCGGGCTCGCAGACACCACAGTCGATGCACTCATCGGGATGAATGACCAGCATGTTGTCACCCTCGTAGAAGCAATCGACAGGGCAGACCTCAACGCAATCCATGTATTTGCAGCGAATGCAATTGTCAGTCACCACATAGGTCATACGTCTCTCCTGAGGCTTCATGCGTGGCGCACGAGTGGTTCCGCCTGAGCGAAATGTCGCGCATCATTTCCAAGCGCCGCAGCCATCTTCACGCGTCCCGACGGACCCGCGGCGCTGCAGCAAACAACGGCGTGAGGTACCGGCTTTGCCAGAACTTTGCAAGGTATCTGATATCGCCATAACGCCGCGCCGCCTGCGTCAGGAACCCATGTCGCGGCGGCGGCGACTATTTGCGCATGACTTTGCCCGCCCGGGCTCCGGTCAAGACAAAATCATGCGTCAGCGTCCGGATTGTTGAATTGATCTATTTTTCGCCGGTCGCGCTTGGTCGGACGGCCCGCGCCCGGCTCGCGCAGCGCCGGAACCGTCTCCGCCTGTCCGGCTTCGGCGGCTTTGGGGGTGAGGTCCTCATAAAGCAACTGTGCTTCCGGCGCCGGGCCGCGCCGCTCGCCGCAGCCGAGGATTTTCCACACCAGAATGCGCCGTTCCAGCGAGATCGTCAGCACATCACCCGGCTTGACCAGAAAACTGGCCTGGTCGATCTTCTCCCGGTTGACCCTGACATTGCCACTGGCGGCGAACTTGCCGGCCAGGGTGCGGGATTTGACGGCGCGTGCGAAAAACAGCCATTTGTCGATCCGCTGTCGCGCCGGCTGGGTCACCAGACCTGGGCCTATTTCTTCAGCTTGTCGCGCAAGGCCGCCAGAGCCGCGAAGGGCGAATCCGGATCAATCGGCCGCTCCTTGCGCTGCGGCCGCTCGGTCCGGTTGCCACGGTCGTCGCCCTTGCCTGCGCCGGCTTCGCCAGATCCGCTTCTACCCTGGCCACCTTTGCCATGACCGCCTTTGCCCGGGCCGCCCTTGCCCTGGCCGCCCT
>LADQ01000211.1 GCA_000961635.1 Hoeflea sp. BRH_c9
GGCGGCCGCGACATGGCTGCGGGCGTGGCCGACGCGCTGGCCGATATCCTTGCGCCTGTCGGGCTGACGCCAGCAGCGTTGAAGGCAGAGGGGCGGTATGTCGAAGATGTCTACTGACTTGGTACGGCACGCGCTGAACGGCCCCACCATGGGCACCCGCTGGTCAGCGTTGTTCTTCATGGCACCTGGTTGTGACACGGAGCCCATCCGGACCGCATTGCAGATGGCGGTGGATGAGGTGGACACGCAAATGTCAACCTGGAAGCCCGACAGCAACTTGATGCGTCTCAACGCGGCGCCTGTGAGCAGATGGGTGGAGGTTCCCGCACGGCTCCTGGAGGTCCTGCGGCTCGGGATTCAGATTGGGCGCGCCTCGGGGGGTGCCTTCGACATCGGCATGGGCGATGCAGTCACGGCCTGGGGCTTCGGGCCTCAAGCCGCCGAGTCCGACCGTATCCGTACAGCGATGACCGCGCCGCGCGTCCCGGCCCATGCGGCGCTTGAGATCGGAGAGGGCAGTGTCCGCAAGACAACTCCCCTCGCGCTAAACCTGAATGGCATAGCCAAGGGTTACGGCGTCGACCGTCTGGCCGAGACGCTGGGCGAGTTCGGCATTGAGGCAGGCCTCGTCGGCATTGACGGAGAGATGCGCGCGCTCGGGCTCAGGCCGGATGGGGAGCCATGGACCATTGCGGTGGAAGCGCCCGATGCGGAGCGCCGTGCGCCGTATTCCATTCTCGCGCTGAAGGACGCCGCCGTGGCAACCTCCGGCGACTACCGCCACTGGGTCGAGGTGCAGGGCCGCCGTCTCTCGCACACCATGGATCCGGGCCTCGGCGCGCCGATCCTCGCGTCGCCGGCATCGGTCACCGTCGTTGCACGAAGCTGTGCCGAGGCCGATGCCTGGGCGACCGCGCTGATGGTGCTTGGACCCGACAAGGGCGCAAAGCTTGCGCGGGAACGAGGGCTCGATGCGCTCTTCCTCTTGCGCGATGATAACGGGAGCATGAGGGGCGTGGGAGTCGGACGGATTTTTTCCAAAGAGCTCGCGGCGAACGCCTGAGCCCTGGGGAATTAAGCTGAATGGAACATACCACCACAGACCGTTTAAGGACTGCGATACCGCTCGTGGCCATGGCCGGCCTCGTCTCGGGGCTTGGCCTCTACCTTGCGGGCAGGGCCGATATGACCAGCAGCGCATGATTCATCGGGGTCACGCCCGCTCTTGCCGCGCTTGTGATCGAGATCCTGCGCAGCATCGGGCAGGGCGAAGTCGGGCTCGACATCGTGGCCGTGCAATCCATGACCGCGGCGCTCGTCTTCGGCAAGACGCTGGCCGCGGCGGTCGTGGCGGTGATGTGCTCGGGCGGCACATTCCTCGAAAGCTTCGCCGAGGGACGCGCCCGGCGCGAAATGCATGACCTGCTGTCGCGCGTTCCTCGGACCGCGACGCGCCATCGGAACGGCGGACTCGAGGATGTTCCACTCGACAAGACCGGCACGCTGACCCATGGGCGCCCGCAGATCGTGTCGATCGACAGTCACGCCGGCATGGGCGAGGACGAGATCCTGAGTCTCGCTGCCTCCCTCGACCAGGCGTCGAAGCACCCGGTCGCGCAGGCCATCGTCGCGGTGGCCAAGGCGCGGGGTCTTACGTTACCCGTGCCGACGGAAGTTGCGGAAATCCCCGGCGAAAAGGTTGTCGGAAGTATTGAAGGCCTACCACGACAAGTCCTGTTGCACCGGGCAGGTTGCTGGCCGCGCTAGCAGATCCGATCCTGACCGACGCGGATGGAATTGGATTGATTTGCAGCCGGAAAAGTGATCTTCTCACATATCAGGGGGAGATATGTGTTGAATCAGCGCACTATTTCAATTGATCGCATTGATGAAGCAGATCAATCGCGGGTCAACGTCTACAGGCTTTTGGCGCGGTTGTTGCGTGAGCCGCCGGATGATTTGCTCCTTGCCCTCCTGGCCCAGATGACGGGCGACGATTCCGAACTTGGCCGGGCGATCACAGATCTTGCGAATGCCGCTGCAGAGACAAGTCTGGCGGCAACTCGGGACGAATACAATGTTTTGTTCATTGGTTTGGGCCGGGGTATCCTGACCCCGTTCGGCTCTTATTATCTCACCGGTTTCATGCACGAAAAGCCGCTGGCGCGTTTGCGCGACGACATGCGTCCGCTCGGCATTGCCCGCAGCGATGACGTCAAGGATCCTGAGGACCATGCTGCCGCACTGATGGAAATGATGGCCGGGTTGATTGATGGCAGCTTCGGCGCCGTTCAGCCGGTGTCAGCGCAAAAGGCGTTCTACGACAGCCATGTTGGCAGTTGGACACCACATTTTTTCAAGGATCTCGAAAGCTGCCCATCGGCAGATTTTTTCAAACCTGTTGGCCGCATCGGACGCCTGTTCATGGCGATCGAGCGGGGTGCGTTCGAGATGTAGGCCGCTTTCGCGGCGAGCCGTTGTGTGAGCGTGTATTGCAGTCTGGCGGAGACGCCCGGCCAGACTGCTGCAGACAGTTCCGGGTGTCTTGAAGTGGAGACCAACATGAAGGCAAAGACAGAAGATGCCACGACCGACCGTCGCGGTTTTCTGAAGTTCGCCGGGCTCGGCACGATTGCCAGCGGGGCGGCCCTGGTCGCAGGCACTGCAAGTGAGGCTGTTGAGATTGCCGAACCGCAGGCGGGCGCCGGATACAGGGAAACCGATCATATCAAGGCTTACTACGCCAGCACGCGATTCTAGGAATCACCGCTGGTCGCCGCATGCGACGGGATAAAATAACGGAGGATAAAATGCTCAGGAAGAAGACAAATGGGGTTGCGCGAGGCCCCCGGCTGTCCTCGACGGTAGCAGAGCTTGGAGTTACGGCGATTGACCGCCGGACATTCCTGAAACGCTCGGGTCTCACCATTGGTGGGGCTGCAGCCATTTCCACGCTTTCGGGCGGAATGGTCAAGCGCGCAGAAGCTCAGACAGCCGCAGGCACCGGGAAAATTGAAACCAAGAAATCGATCTGCACGCATTGTTCGGTCGGTTGCACGGTGATTGCCGAGGTCGAAAACGGTGTCTGGACGCGTCAGGCCCCGGGCTATGATTCTCCGTTTAATCTGGGCGCCCATTGCGCCAAGGGAGCTTCCGTCCGCGAGCATGCCCATGGCGATCGCCGGTTGAAATATCCGATGAAGCTGGTTGACGGCAAATGGCAGCGCATCTCCTGGGATGACGCCATCAACGAGATCGGCGACAAGATGTTGGCGGTGCGCGAAGCCTCCGGACCGGATTCGGTCTACTGGCTCGGCTCTGCCAAGCATTCAAACGAGCAGGCCTATCTGTTCCGCAAGTTCGCGGCCTACTGGGGGACCAACAACGTCGATCACCAGGCGCGCATTTGCCATTCGACCACCGTTTCCGGTGTTGCCAACACCTGGGGCTATGGCGCGATGACGAATTCCTACAACGATATTCACAATTCAAAATCGATGATCCTGATCGGATCCAATCCCGCCGAAGCGCATCCGGTATCGCTGTTGCATCTTCTCAAGACCAAGGAAGAAAACAACGCGCCGCTGATCGTGTGCGATCCGCGCTTTACCCGCACAGCCGCACATGCCGACGAATTTGTGCGTTTCCGTCCGGGCAGCGATGTGGCGCTGATCTGGGGCATTCTCTACCACATTTTCGAGAATGGCTGGGAAGACAAGGATTACATCCGGACCCGCGTCTGGGGCATGGATCAGATCCGTGATGAGGTCAAGAAGTGGAACCCGGCTGAAGTCGAGCGGGTGACCGGAGTTCCGGGCTCGCAGCTTGAACGGGTGGCACGCACGCTGGCCAACAACCGGCCGGGCACGCTGATCTGGTGCATGGGTGGCACGCAGCACTCGAACGGGTCTTCAAACACCCGCGCCTATTCGATCCTGCAACTGGCGCTTGGCAACGTCGGCAAGGCCGGAGGCGGCGCCAACATCTTCCGTGGCCACGACAACGTGCAGGGCGCGACCGATCTTGGGGTGCTTGCCGACACTTTGCCGGGCTACTATGGCCTTACGGCAGGAGCCTACGCCCATTGGGCCCGCGTCTGGGGCGAAGACCTTGATTGGCTCAAGGGTCGCTTTGCCACGATGAAAGGCAAGGACGGCAAGGACAAGGCAATGATGAACGAGACCGGGATTCCGGTGTCGCGCTGGATCGACGGTGTTCTGGAAGCCAAGGAAAACCTGGAGCAGCCCGACAACACCAAGGTCATGGTGTTCTGGGGGCATGCGCCGAACTCGCAGACCCGCTTGCCTGAAATGCAGAAGGCGATGGGGATGCTGGATCTGCTGGTCGTTGTCGACCCTTACCCGACGATGACTGCGGTGCTTCAGGACCGCAAGGATGGCGTCTATCTGTTGCCGGCCTCGACCCAGTTCGAGACTTATGGCTCGGTGACGGCGTCCAACCGGTCCATCCAGTGGCGCGAGACCGTGGTCGAACCGCTGTTTGAATCACTGCCCGATCACACCATCATGTACAAGTTTGCCAAGAAGTTCGGCTTCGAAGAACGGATGTTCCGCCACATTGAGGTCAATGGCGAGGAGCCACTGATCGAGGACATCACGCGCGAGTGGAACCGTGGCATGTGGACGATCGGGATGACCGGGCAATCGCCCGAGCGGCTGAAATCGCACATGGAGCATCAATACACCTTCGACAAGACCAGCTTGCGTGGTGTTGGCGGACCGCATGACGGTGAATTCTACGGCTTGCCCTGGCCTTGCTGGGGAACACCTGAGATGAAGCATACCGGATCTGCCAACCTCTACGATGTTTCGGTCCCGGTGGCTCAGGGCGGGATGGGTTTCCGCGCCCGTTTCGGCGTTGAACGCAACGGCGACAACCTGCTGGCGGAAGAAAGCTGGCCGGTTGGCTCCGAGATCGAGGACGGCTATCCCGAATTCACGATGGCCATGCTGAAAGGTCTTGGCTGGGACGCAGATCTGACCGTCTATGAGCGGCGCATGATTGAATATGTCGCCGGCATCCTCAAAGAACGGCCTTCTGCGGAAGAGGTTGGCGAGACATCCGACCAGGGTGATATACCCTCCGACTATGACAAGAAAATCGAGGGGGTGAACTGGAAGATTGACCTTTCGGGCGGCATCCAGCGGGTCGCGATCAAGCATGGCTGCGCCCCTTACGGCAACGCCAAGGCCCGTGCGGTGGTCTGGACCTTCCCCGATCCGGTGCCGCTGCATCGCGAACCGCTTTACGCGCCCAATCGCGAGCTTGTGGCCGATTATCCGACCATCGAGGACAAGACCTTCTGGCGTGTGCCGACGGCCTTCAAGTCGATCCAGGATGTCGATCACTCCAAGGACTACCCGATGATCATGACCTCGGGGCGCCTGGTCGAATATGAAGGCGGCGGCGACGAATCCCGCTCCAATCCATGGCTGGCCGAGTTGCAGCAGGACATGTTCGTCGAGGTCAACACCTTCGACGCCAACAATCTGGGCATCAGGGATCGCGACACCGTCTGGCTGTACAGCCCGTCCGGCGGCAAGATCAAGGTCATGGCCATGGTCACCGAACGGGTGGGCAAGGGCGTTGTCTTCTGTCCCTTCCATTTTGGCGGCCAGTTCCAGGGCGTTGATCTCAGGGACAAGTATCCTGAAGGCGCCGACCCGATCGTGCTTGGCGAAGCGTGCAACACTGCGCAGACCTATGGCTACGATATGGTCACGCAAATGCAGGAAACAAAAACAACGCTTTGCCGCGTCGAGCGGGCTTAGGGAGGACACACCATGGCTAGAATGAAATTCCTCTGCGACGCCGAGCGCTGTATTGAATGCAACGCCTGCGTCACCGCCTGCAAGAATGAGAATGAAGTCCCTTGGGGCGTTAACCGGCGCCGTGTCGTCACCATCAATGACGGCAAGCCCGGTGAACGGTCGATCTCGGTGGCCTGCATGCACTGCTCGGATGCGCCGTGCATGGCGGTCTGCCCGGTTGACTGCTTCTATCAGACGGCGGACGGCATCGTGCTGCACAACAAGGATCTGTGCATCGGTTGCGGCTATTGCTTCTATGCGTGCCCGTTTGGCGCGCCGCAATTCCCGCAGGCGTCCAACTTCGGCTCACGTGGCAAGATGGACAAGTGCACCTTTTGCGCCGGCGGTCCGGAAGAGGACAATTCCGCAGCCGAGTTCCAGAAGTACGGGCGCAACCGGATCGCGGAGGGCAAGCTGCCGCTTTGCGCCGAGATGTGCTCGACAAAGGCGCTGCTTGCCGGTGATGGAGACACCGTGTCGCAGATCTACCGCGAGCGTGTGGTTGCCCGCGGCTTCGGCGCTGGCGCCTGGGGCTGGGGTACAGCCTACGACCAGAAGGGCAGCGGTTGATCAGATCGCTGTCATATTGGCAGGCGGACATGGTTCCGCCTGCCAATCTTTGCTAGATTGTATCCGGACACCGGGAGTTCACCGATGAAGAATCTGAAGACGCGCCGCGCGTCCGGGCGATATCTCCTACCCGGGATCGCCTTTGCCATTTTCGCTCTGGCCGGGCTGTACCTGCCGCTTCAGGCCCATGCCCAGAGCACGGTTCGCCCGCCGGAAAATGCGGCGACAACCATCGCGCCGCCCGGGCCGGCTCTTCAGGGCGGCGTTCAGGGCAATCAGTCGGATGCGGAGATCTGGCATGATATCCGCCTTGGCGAGGTTGGCGCGGTGTCGATCCCGAACCGGTCCGCTGGCCAAATGATCCAGTCGCAGGGCGAGGATTGGCGGCTTTACCGCGAGGGTCCAGTCCATGACTATCTTGGCTACGCGATCCTTGCAACGCTGGTATTGCTGGCGTTGTTTTTTGCAATTCGCGGCCGCATCAAGGTCGAACACGGTCTGTCTGGCGTCAAGATAAAGCGCTTCTCAACCCTGGAGCGGATGGCTCACTGGCTCATGGCGCTATCGTTCATTGTTTTGGGGATAAGCGGTCTGAACGTAACATTCGGACGCTCGCTAATATTGCCGCTGATCGGCAAAGACTTGTTCGGGCCCATGTCGGGCTTTCTGAAACTTGCCCATAACTACACCGCCTTTGCCTTCATGCTCGGACTGGCGATCGCCTTCGTGCTCTGGATAGTCCACAACATTCCGGACCGGACCGATCTGAACTGGCTGGCAAAAGGTGGCGGGTTGCTCAGCAAGTCGAGCCACCCCCCGGCAAATAAATTCAACGCAGGCCAGAAGATCATTTTTTGGGGCGTGATGTTGCTTGGCTTGTCGGTGTCGGTCTCGGGCTGGACGCTGTTGTTTCCATTCGAACACAGCTTTTTTACCGACACATTCGTGCTTCTCGGCAACATCGGCATTGATGTGCCGCACCTCCTCGGTCTGGCGGAACCGCCCTACAGCGCCATCCAGGAACAGCAATTCAACAGTGCCTGGCATGGGATTGTCGCGGTGGTGATGATATGCCTGATCCTGGCCCACATCTACATCGGCACCATCGGCATGCAGGGTGCCTTTGATGCAATGGGTTCGGGTGAGGTTGATTTGAACTGGGCCAGGGAACACCATTCCCTCTGGGTCGATGAGGTCATGACGAAAGAGACTGACGGCGCGGTTGCCGCGCCGGCCGAGTGATGGTGGGGAGGAACGGGACATGAAAGCATTTCTCCTCAGCATTGCGGTTATGTTGCTGGTGGTTGTCGGCGCGCATTATGGGCTCAAGCCGTTATGGGAGACGTCATCGGACAAGGCTTATTCCACCGAGAATGTGCGCCTGAATTGATACGGGCCTGAAAAATGAAAGTGACATGATGAGCGACGAATCCTTTAACCTGTCGATGCGGAAATTCCTCAAGCAAGTCGGCGTGACATCGCAGCAGCAGATCGAAGATTTGGTCCGGTCCGGGGCTGCAGGCTCGGGACCCTTGAAGCTCAAGGTCGTGCTGACAGCCGAAGGCACCGGCCTGGAACACATTGTCACCGGCGAAGTTGAGTTGCCCTGACCTCCGACATGCTGCCCATCCCCGAATTTCCGCCGCTCCTGACGGGGTATGCGGTGCCCGCCTCGGAAGACCCGTTGCAGGTGGCATTGGAAGGTGTGCGCCGGCGTGACTTCGGTGCCGGCGACCTCTGCTGGTCGATGGCCGAAACACATGGGCGCGCAGCCATAGTTCTGGAGCCCGACTGTTGCCTTGCCAAGGCGTTGCAAATGGCGCCGTTGCTGATGGTCGCCATCGGCGATGCGCTGGGAGCGATCGGCCCGCCAAATCTGGCCCTGATGTACCGATGGCCCTCGACGCTTCTTGTCAATGGCGGCGAAGTTGGCGAGGTGTTTCTGCATGTGCCCGGAGGCACGGGACTTGAGGATACGCCGGAATTCATGGTGTTGGGTTTTTCCGTGGCAATGAGCCTGCCGGCGGACCTCAGTGAGGCGCCGGGTCTGTCCCGGCATGCCACCGCGCTCTTCGAGGAGGGGTGCGGCGATCTCGACCGGACACAGGTTATCGAGGCGGTGGCGCGGCATTTCCTGTCCTGGCTCGATGCCTGGGAGCATGATGGTTTCCGCACCGCGCACCCTGATTATCTTGGCCGCATCCAACCGGCGGACAAGATCGCGGTGCAAATCGGACCGGTAACGCACGAAGGCCGGATGATCGGCATAGATGAAGATGGTGGTTTGCTGCTCGATGGCGCCGAAGGTGTCCGCTGCCTGTCGCTTGCTCAGGGATTGGGGATTGCCGGGTGAAGCTGACAAAAGACAAGGGCATGATCTGGAAATCCGCGGGACAGCATCTGACGCACAGGCTGGACAACGGCTGGCTGGCCGTCAGCGATGATTTCCTGCGTGCCTATTACACGCGTCCGGAAATCCATCCTGTCGAGGAAAGCTGCGCTGTCGAGCATGCCCTGTTCGAGCGGCTGATGGCGGATCCGTTTGCGTCGATTGACGCTGACGATCTCGCCGCAATCGCCGATCCGGATGCAGCGGATAACTATGCCCTGGTCCTGCGGTTTCGCGATCACCTGGTCGCCAAGGGATCAATCGAAGCAGCCTACGCATCCCTGTTCGCACCCGGTGCACCGCTGATCCCGCCGGTGTTCATCAGCCAGATGGCGCATTTGATCATGGGTAACATTCTGATGGGTGAAAGCGATGCGATGGTGGCGCGGGCTGCCGAGTTGTTCTTCCGCGAACAGACCGTGACCACGTCAAACCAGCGGATGATGCTGGCTGATGCCGAAGTGGTCGAAACCCGCGCGCAGCAAGCGGCTCTCCTGGCTTTGACCGATCCCGGGCGAACAGAAGTTGCTCTCGAAATTCTCAATTCGGAAGGCGCTGAGGACTATTGGGCCCGCGCGGATCATTTCGACCTGGCTCTGGATTTCCGATTCTCGGAACCTGGTCAGGATGCCTTTTCCCGACTGATCGAACGCTGGATCAGGCATTTTCTGGATTTGCGGGTCCGGGTGCAGCCGCTGCAGTCAGTCAAGGAGGAGCGCTGGTCCTGGCATGTCGGACTCGATGCCGAAGCGACCCGCATCATGAATGCGCTCTACGAAGGCGAATATCTCCCCGAAGAGGGGCAGGGCAGTATTGTGGCACTTTTCCGGATGGAGTTTCTCGACCAGGATCGGGTGCTGGAGAGAATGCGCCGCAAACCGGCCTTTCTCGGCTTGGCCGTGGATGCCCATGACCGCATTCGTATGAAGCCGCAAAACCTGTTGATCAACCTGCCGCTCACCGCGGTGCTGCAGTAGCGGTCCACCGCGATCGCCTCGCAGCCTCGAAGGGGGCTGGCGATAAGCCCACACCAACCAATTGCTATGTCGCGCGGTCAGTCCTCATTGAGAAAATCATCGATCGTGAGCCCCCGGCGGCCGGCCTCCAGGTAGTCGTCGGTCGTGCGGGTGCGGCGCGGATGGGCGATTGCGAAGGGATCGGCGCCGTCGCGTGAGAGGGATTCAAGCCGGCAATCCTCGCACATGTGGATAAGAGCTCGGCGCTCGTCGGTGTCAAACATCCAGTTGCCCTGCAGGCGCCGTTCCACCGCGCGCAGCATTCCAGCCGCAGCGAAGGCCTTTCCGCAGGACGTGCAGCAAGCGGGTTCATCCTCATGCAGGGTTTGAGGTTGCATGACGTTGTTGGCAAGATTGTAGCGAGGCTGCAGCGTTATCGCCGATTCCGGACAAGTCGCCGCGCAGATCCCGCATTGAACGCAAGCCGCTTCGACGAAACGCAACTGCGTTGTCTCGGGTGTATCGCGCAGTGCATCCGCGGGGCAGGAGGAGACACAGGCCATGCACAAGGTGCAGGCGGCTGTATCGACCAGAACTGTCCCATAAGGTGCGCTGCCTGACAGCGGTACAAGGCTGGAAACGGGTTTGCCGGCAGCAGCCAGTACGCCGAGTGCCGCGCGCGTTACCTCGCGCTTTCCGCCCAGCGGGATCGGGGCGGCGCGTGATACTTCCGGCAGTTCGGGCAGCGCGTAGAGAGCGGCTTCGACCTGATCCGGGTCGGCTTCCAGCAATGTCACGACCCGCCCGGTTTTGTGGCCGAAACCGGCGAGGAGGGTTTCCATCAGCTGGCTTTCCTCGGCAACCGCGCCAAATTCTTCGGTCTTATGAGGGTCGCCCAGCACCACGATCTGGCGAAATCCGGCGGCGAGCGCCGCAGCCATCAGATCGTGGCCGACGCCGCTCGTCGCATG
The DNA here is from genome assembly GCA_000961635.1 of Hoeflea sp. BRH_c9. Lineage (GTDB taxonomy): Bacteria > Pseudomonadota > Alphaproteobacteria > Rhizobiales > Rhizobiaceae > Hoeflea. The sequence goes on from LADQ01000211.1 coordinate 10,718, forward strand.
CATTTCCAGCGGAATGACCCGCGCAGGAAGACCGCGGCCAAACCGCGCCATCGCGCCTATCAACGGCGTGCCGTGGCCAGCGTCATGAAGCAGCAAAACCGGCGCTTGACCACCGGCAGCGAGGAATGTGCGGGAAAGCGTCTGGACCCGTGAGATCTGGTCGGTCCGGGTCGGATAGGCATAGGCGACAGCACCGGTGGGGCAATGGGCGGCGCAGTTGCCGCAGCCGCCACAAATGCCGGGATCGACGACGATAATGTCCCCCTGGCCGGTGATCGCGCCTGCTGGGCACTGGTCGATGCATTTGGTGCAGCCGGTTTTCCTTGATCGTTCGTGCGCGCAGATCGAGGCATCGTAGGTGACGTAGATCGGTTTTTCGAAACTTCCTGCATAATCTGAAGCCTCAAGCACCGCTTCCAGTACCGCCACGGGATTGCCGGGGTCGGTCCGGAAATAGCCGTCACGGCCATGAGCTCTTGTGAACAGGGCAGGGTCGCCGGACATGTCGAATATGACACTGCAGGAGGTACTTGCTCCGTCACGCGCCATTGCAAATTCGGGCCTTGCGCGGGAAGACGGCAGCATGGCCGCATAGCCGTCGACAACCAGGTGGAAAGCGCCCAGCGATCCGCCGGCCGAAGCCACACGGCCGGCAAAGACCGGGAACGGCAGTTCCGAGGGTAAGACGAGATCGTCAATTCCGGTCAGCAGCAGGGTCACTGACAATGTCCGGTTCAGACGCAGCGCCGTATCAAATGCCGACTGACCTTTGCCGATCACGAGGCAAAGCCCGTCACTTTCAATCGAGCGCAGGCGCGCGGGTGTGGCTGGCAGTTTTGCCGCAGCCAGCAGCGCTGCCATTTTCGGCGTCGTCGATGTCTTGTCCGCGGTCCAGCCTGCCATCTCGCGAATATTGACGAATGACAGGGCCCGGTGACCGGCTTCAGCGGCAATCTCCTCAAATAGCGGGCGTTCCTGGGTGCAGGCAATACAGATCGGGGTCTTAGTCGCGAAGGCGGTCTCGATCACACCCATCTCACTGCGGCAAAGATGGTGATGACTGGACACTTCCCCGTAAGCCGACCCCAATCTTGAGGGGTCGAGGGCCATGGTTTTTTCGCAGTTGCATACAAAAAGCTTGGTTGCGTCTAAAACCATTGGATCACCCTTGTTGTCGTCTGCAAACACCTTATACTTTCAACGGGAAGAGACAACCGTGATTGCCTCAACACCGTGGAGGGACTGACCGGCGTGTCGCGGGAATTGACAATAATGCTGGGGGTGATTGCGGAGAAGCGGCAGTCGATTTCGCGGTGGGCAAAGGACTACTGGATACCCGTCGGCGTGATGCTGGCGCCAGCGGATCTCAATCCGGGCGACATCCTGATCAGCGATGACCGCATGACGCGCTATTACATGGGGCGGGTCGATCTCACCTGTTATGCTGCCGATACCGAGGCTTATGTCGAAAATTTCGACAGCGGCAATCCGGCACTCTACGTGGTGCTGCGGCGCGACAGCGAAAACCAGCATCCGCTTGACTGGTATGTCCAAAGCGTCACGGCGTCGCCGCACGCCGCGCAAGACTATGAAGTCGGCAGCGAAGACATCATCGAGCGCTTGCCGATGCCACCCGAGATTGCCGAGGCAATCCTCGATTTTCTGGATGCCTACCACGTTGAGACGACCTTCATAAAACGGCGGCGCGACAAGGTTGACCTCGAAGAACAGAAATTCGGCAAGCAGCCGATTTTCCTGAGCCGGAAACGCTCAGACCGGGGAGATCTGGATGGCTGAAGACAGAGAAGGATTTTTGGCCCGTTGGTCAAAACGCAAGCAGGCGCAACTGTCCAATCCCGATGTCGACCCCGACGACGAAGAGCCCGCAGCCGATCCGCTTGAGATTTATGAAGAGCGACTCGAAGCCGAACGCACCGAAGCGGAGGCCAACCGTCTGGCTGCCGAAGCTGTTGATTTGGAAGAGGTAAGTTACGGTTTTGATTTTTCGATTTTCATGAAACGCGGTGTGTCCAACCTGTTGCGCAAGAAGGCACTGCAGAAATTTTTCAATTCCAACCCTGTCCTCGCCAATCTGGACGGCTTGAACGACTATGATGAGGATTACAACAACCCGCTGCACATGGTCTACAAATCGAACTGGGATCCGGGCCGCGGATTCCTGACCGAGAGCGAGAAGCTGCTGCAGCAGGCAACAGGACGGCTCACTCAGGATGTGCCGCCCACGGGAACGTCGTCGGCAGGCTTGCCCGAAGACCTGGAATCCGAAGACCTGGAGGAAGAATCGGACGAAGCGGCAACTCCAATCGACGCAGCGCGCACTGCCGAAACTCAATCGCTTGGTGACACTGATCCCGGGGTGCCGGATGAGGCTGATGCAGCCGCCTTAAAGCCAGAAGCCGACGAAATCCCGAATTCGGAGCCGCCGCAACAAAAGCGCGTCTCGATTAGACAACGGCTGAAAGGATGAAGCGATTGTCAGACGTTGGGATCGGCCAGATGATTGCGCAACATTTCGGTATAGGCGGCGGCCATCTCGGTGACGAATGCCTCGTGGTCGGCCACCTCCATCACATTCTTGGCCACGAAGGCATTGTAGCGCGCCGCGCCGTACAGGAATGCCATGTGAATATCGGTGGCGGGGTTTTTGGCGTTGGCCGTGTTGGCGACGCGGATGAACCGGTCAGCGAGCCTGACAAATCTCTCCGTTTCGGAGCCTTCGCCAGCGCGTGCCTTGCTGGTTTCGGTGCTGTCCATTCCGGGGTCTCCTCGTCGCTCGATTGGTGTCGAAGCGCCAAGACCGGATCAGGGATGCGTACTGCGACAATTCGAATGCATTATCGGCCATGGGGTGCGCAGTGACAATCGCCACTGACCAGATTCTGGAACAGCTTAAACGGGTCAAGGGTCCCAATCTGACCGGCAATATCGTGGATCTCGGATTGGTCTCGGACATCGTCGTCAATGATGATCAGGCCACGTTCTCGATCACCGTGCCGGCTCAGCTTGCGGCCCAGCTGGAACCGTTGCGGGCAGCAGCCCAAAAGGCGGCTTTGGCGGCACCCGGCGTGATCCAGGCACAGGTGATGCTTATTGCGGACCGGGCAGGGACCGCAGCCGAGCCTGCGGTTCAGCCGGTACGCTCCGCACCCTCCGCCGCCCAGGCCGCGGCGGTTCCTCCACCCATGCAGGGACGCGCCGCACCGTCGCCGCCCACGCCTGGCACCAAGGTTCCCGTGCAAGGAATAGGGGCCATCATCGCTGTTGCCTCGGGCAAGGGCGGCGTCGGAAAATCCACCACCTCGGCCAACATTGCGCTTGCCCTGCAGGCGGGTGGCTTGAAGGTGGGCATCCTTGATGCCGACATCTACGGACCGTCGATGCCGCGCCTGCTCAACATATCGGGCCGGCCGCAGAGTGGTGAAAACCGTATCCTGATTCCGCTTGAGGGGTACGGACTCAAGGTGATGTCGATGGGGTTTCTCATCGATGAGCAAACGCCGATGGTCTGGCGCGGACCAATGGTGATGCAGGCCCTGACCCAGATGCTGCGCGAAGTGGCATGGGGCGAACTCGATGTCCTGATCGTCGACATGCCGCCCGGTACCGGTGACGCGCAGTTGACCATGGCGCAGAATGTCCCGTTGGCCGGCGCTGTGATTGTGTCAACGCCGCAGGATCTGGCATTGATCGACGCGCGTAAGGGGCTGAACATGTTTCGCAAGGTTGATGTGCCGATTCTCGGCATCATCGAGAACATGAGCCACTTTATTTGTCCGGACTGCGGTGGCCAGCATGACATATTCGGCCATGGCGGAGCACGTGCCGAGGCCGAACGCATCGGTGCGCCTTTCCTTGGCGAGGTGCCGCTGGTCATGGCGATCCGCGAGACATCCGACAACGGCACGCCGATCGTCGCCTCGGACCCCGATGGGGTTCAGTCCCGGATCTACCGCGACATCGCCGATCGCATCTGGACCCGCCTGGGCGAGGAACGGATGTTGGCTGGAGGCCGGGGATAGGCCATGCAGGATTTCGCGGGTGCATTCGGGCTGGCTTTTGGTTTGATCGCTTCGGGCGATGCGGACCTGTTCGAAATCGTCGGGCTTTCGATGCGAGTCAGCCTGATGGCGCTCCTTCTGTCCTGTCTCATCGGCTTCCCCATCGGAGCGCTTCTGGTGGTCCGGAAGTTCTTCGGCCGCGGGATCGTCATTGCCCTGGTCAACTCGATGATGGGTTTTCCTCCGGTGGTAATCGGGCTCCTGATCTATCTCGTGCTCTCGCGCGCCGGACCGATGGGTTGGCTTGGCCTGCTCTACAGCCCGACGGCGATGATCATTGCCCAGACCGTTCTGATCGCGCCAATTGTCGCCGCCTTGTCGCGGCAAGTGCTGGAGGCATTGCAGGCGGAATATGACGAACAGTTCCGCTCGCTCGGGATCTCCCGGGGGCGCGCAATGCTGGCGCTGATTGTCGACGGACGCTACGGCCTTGTCACCGTCGCGCTGGCCGGGTTTGGTCGCGCTGTGGCCGAGGTTGGAGCGGTCATTATCGTGGGCGGCAATATTGAACATCTGACCCGGGTAATGACCACCGCCATTGCGCTCGAAACCTCAAAGGGTGATCTCGGAATGGCGCTGGCGCTCGGTATCATCCTGATGAGCATCGCAATTTCGGTCAATCTTGGCGCCGGCGCCCTGCGGGCGATCGCCGAAAGGCAGGCTTATGCCTGACGCCGCTCCGCTCATGCCGCGGAAAACCTCCGATGGGGGCTCGAAGACGCCGCGTGACCGCCTATTGCCGGGCGCACTCAGGCTCGAACGGCTGGCGCTTCAGGTTGCAGGAAGACTTCTCGTCAACATCGAGAAACTGACGCTCGATCCGCGTTCCGTCACTGTCATCATGGGACCCAACGGAGCGGGCAAAAGCCTGTTCCTGCGTCTGGTCCATGGTCTGATCCCGCCGACGCAGGGCTGGATCAGCTGGGGCGAGGTTGCCTGCGGCGAGGCGACCCGATCGACACAGGCAATGGTCTTTCAGAAGCCGGTGCTGCTGCGCCGTTCGGTGGCTGCCAACATTGATTTCGTATTGCGCCGCCGCGCGGGAACCAAAGCCGAGCGCCGGGCGCGCTGCGACGAGTTGTTGACGCGGGTCGGCCTTGCCGGTCAGGCACAGCAGCCGGCGCGGCTTTTGTCCGGTGGCGAGCAGCAGCGGCTGGCGCTTGCGCGGGCTTTAGCGACCCGGCCGAAGGTACTTCTGCTTGATGAGCCGACAGCCAGCCTTGACCCCGCGTCCGTGCAGATGATTGAGCAAATCGTGCTGGCATCGAGCGCCGAGCAGACCAAGGTGATATTCGTCACCCATGACGTTGGCCAGGCGCGTCGTCTCGCCGGCGACGTGGCGTTTCTGCACCACGGACAACTGGTCGAGTATGGTCCGGCGACTGCTTTTTTTGCGAACCCGTCATCCGAGGCCGCTAAAGCCTATCTGTCGGGTCGAATCGTTCTCTGATCTGTAACTGTCTTTGACTGAGGAGGAAAAAATGAAGCGAACCACCCTTTTCGGAGCTGCGCTGCTCTCGATCCTGGCGACCGTCGCATCCGCTGAGGATCCCTCGATCCTGGTCCAATCGACCACGTCCACGCAAAATTCCGGTTTTTACGATTACATCCTGCCGATCTACAAGTCGGAGACCGGCGTGACGGTCAACGTGGTGGCCGTCGGCACCGGGCAGGCGATCAAGAACGCGCAGAACTGCGACGCGGATGTGTTGTTGGTCCACGCCAAAGCCGCGGAAAAAAAATTCGTAGACGAAGGGTTCGGCGTGGCGCGCTCTGATCTCATGTACAACGACTTTGTCATTGTCGGACCGGCTGCGGATCCGGCGGGTATTGCCGGTGGCAAGGATGCCGTAGCGGCCTTCAAGGCCATTGCCGAAAAGAAGGCGCTGTTTGCCTCCCGCGGCGATGATTCCGGCACCAACAAGGCGGAACTCAAGCTCTGGGACAAGGCCGGGATCGACATCAAGGCCGCCTCTGGCGATTGGTACCGTGCGACCGGCTCGGGCATGGGCGCAACGCTAAATGCCAGTGTCGGCATGGGGGCCTACACAATCTCCGACCGTGCGACCTGGATCAGCTTCGGCAACAAAGGCGATTACCTGATCGAGGTCGAGGGTGACCCGGTGCTGTTCAACCAGTACGGCATCATTCTGGTCAATCCGGAGAAATGCCCGAGCGTGAAGGCAGATCTGGGGCAGCAGTTCATCGACTGGCTGATCTCGCCGCATGGGCAGGAACTGATTGCAGCCAACAAGCTGGACGGCAAGCAGCTGTTCTTCCCGAACGCAAAACCCTGATCAGCTGTCGATTCCAAACCCCGTAAAGGGCAGGTACGACACCAGTTCGCCCCGTGCCACCGACGTCGCGGTCTCGGTGATCTCGATCAGGCCTGTTGCCTGCCGGAGGCCGGAAATCAGCCCCGACCCGTCGCGTGTGAATTTATGCGCGACGGGCCGCCCGTCGGGTCCGGGCTCGAGCCATCCGCGCCAGAATTCGCGGCGGCCTTCCTTTTTGCGCGGAACGTCAAACCCGGCTGTCACCGGAAACCTGACCGGCTCATGATAGCTGCCGCCTCCCAGCACCGTCAGCGCCGGGCGCACATAGAGCAAAAAGCAGACGAAAGCTGCGACCGGATTGCCGGGAAGTCCGAGGAAGACGCAGTCGCCGATCTGGCCAAAGCTCATCGGTCTGCCGGGCTTGACCGCGATCTGCCAGAGGTGGCGCGTGCCAAGCCGGTCTATGGCATTGATGATGTGGTCCTCGTCGCCGCGCGAGGCGCCGCCACTGGTCAGGATTACATCATGGGTCTTGGCGACATCGGCAAGGGTGGCCTCGATCAAAGATGCGTTGTCCGGCAGGATGCCGAGATCGGTGGTGTCGCAGGGCAGGGTACCCAGCAGGGCGTGCAGCATCGCGCGATTGGAATCATAGACCTGTCCCTGGGAAATCACGGTCCCTGGCTCGAGCAATTCGTCGCCGTTCGACAGGATCGCCACACGGACGGGCGCGCGCACCTTGACCCGCGGCAGGCCGAACGACGCCA
>LADQ01000115.1 GCA_000961635.1 Hoeflea sp. BRH_c9
CGCCAAAGCGCAGCGGGAACACCGCCAGGCCGCCAAGCCCGAAGGTGAAGGCCAGCGGCGGCGAGCCGATGAACACATCCTCGGGCGTCACGTTCAGCACTTCCTTCGCGTAGCCGTCGGCGATGATCAGCATGTCGCGGTGAAAATGCATCGTTGCTTTCGGCATGCCGGTGGTGCCCGAGGTGAAGCCGAGCAGCGCCACGTCGTCGCGGCCGGTCCTCACCGTCTCGAAGCGCACGGACTTCGACAGCGCCAGCCGGTCAAGCTCGGCGTCATGATTGGCGGTGCCGTCGAAGCCCACGACGTTTTCAAGGAACCGGTTGTCCTTGGCGCAGGCCACCATCTCGTCCATCAGGCGGGTGTCGCACAGCGCCAGCGCGATTTCAGCCTTGTCGGCGATCTTGCCGAGTTCGGAGGCGCGCAGCATCGGCATTGTGTTGACCACCACGGCGCCGGCCTTGGTCGCCGCCAGCCAGACCGCCACCATGGCCGGATTGTTGGCCGAGCGGACCAGAATGCGGTTGCCCGGCTTGACGCCGTAATCCTCGACCAGCACATGGGCGATCCGGTTGGTCCAGTCGGTCAGTTCCTTGTAGGTCCTGATCCGGCCATTGCCGATCAGCGCGGTATGATCGCCAAAGCCCCTGGCGACCATGGCGTCGGTCAGCTCGTAGCCGCAATTGAGCCATTCCGGATAGTCAAAGCCGTCGAGCAGAAAATCCGGCCACTGCTCCGCCGGCGGCAGATTGTCCCGCGTGAATGTGTCGATATGGCCCGATGGTCCCAGCACTTTACACCCCCTTCGAGTTTGCCAAAGTCTGCCGCGCGATCACGACTTTCTGGACGTCCGAGGCGCCCTCGTAAATTCTGAGCGCGCGGATTTCGCGGTAGAGACTTTCGACGATGTGGCCCTTGCGCACGCCGTCGCCGCCATGCAATTGCACCGCCTTGTCGATCACGTCCTGGGCGTGATCGGTGGCGAACAGCTTGGCCATCGCCGCCTCTCGGCTCACGCGCGGCGCGCCCTGGTCCTTGAGCCAGGCGGCGCGGTAGATCAGCAGCGCCGAGGCGTCGACATCGAGCGCCATGTCGGCGATGTGGCCCTGCACCATCTGCAATTCGCTCATCGGCGCGCCGAAAAGCTGCCGTTCGGTGACGCGGTTGAGGCTCTCGTCGAGCGCGCGGCGGGCAAAGCCAAGTGCTGCGGCAGCCACCGTCGAGCGGAACACGTCGAGCACCGACATGGCGATGCGGAAACCATCTCCGGGATTGCCGATCATCGCCGAAGCCGGGATCCGGCAATCGTTGAACGCCAGGCGCGCCAATGGATGCGGCGCCACCACTTCCAGACGCTCGGCGATCTCCAGGCCCGGCGTGTCGGCAGGCACGATGAACACCGAAAGCCCCTTGGCGCCCGGCGCCTCGCCGGTCCGCGCGAAGACGCAATAGACATCGGCGATGCCGCCATTGGAAATCCAGGTCTTTTCGCCATTGAGAACATAGTCATCGCCATCGCGGACCGCGGTCATCGCCATGTTGGCGACATCCGAACCCGATGCCGGTTCAGACAGCGCGAAGGCCGACAAGGCTTTGCCTGCGCGGGTGAGCGTCAGCCACTCCGACTTCTGATCGGGCCGGCCAAACAGCGAGATCGCGCCGGTTCCAAGCCCCTGCATGGCGAAGGCGAAATCGGCCAGCCCGTCGTGACGGGCCAGCGTCTCGCGCAGGATGCACAGGCTGCGGACATCGATGCGCGAAGTCGCATCCGTGGGGTCGACCGCTGTCAGCTTGAGCCAACCCGCCTCGCCCAGCGCCTTGACCAGCGCCTTGCAGGTTACGTCAACATTGGAATGGTCGAGATCCGCGAGCGCGGCGCCGGCCCACTCATCGGCGCGATCGGCCAGGGTGCGGTGCGCCTCGTCAAAAAACGGCCATTGGAGAAAACTGCGGTCAGACATCAATCGCCCTCGAACACGGGTTTCTGTTTGGCGGCGAAAGCCTCATAGGCGCGGCGGAAATCCTGCGTCTGCATGCAGATCGCCTGCGCCTGCGCTTCAGCCTCGATCGCCTGCTCAATGCCCATGTTCCATTCCTGCGCCAGCATGGTCTTGGTCATCATGTTGGCGAAGGTCGGACCATCGGCAATGCGCCGGGCCAGTTTGCGGGCTTCGTCCGCGATCTCATCGGCAGCGACGACCTTGTTGTAAAAGCCCCATCGTTCACCTTCCTCGGCGCTCATCGAACGGCCGGTGTAGAGCAAATCCGCCGCCCGGCCCTGCCCGATGATCCGCGGCAGGATGGCGCAAGCGCCCATGTCGCAGCCGGCCAGGCCAACGCGGTTGAACAGAAATGCCGTCTTGGCCTCGGGCGTGGCGATGCGCAGATCGGAGCACATGGCAATGATCGCGCCGGCGCCGGCGCAGACGCCATCGACCGCCGCAATCACCGGCTTGCCGCAGCCGATGATGGCCTTGACCAGATCGCCGGTCATCCGGGTGAAGGTGAGCAGACCTTTCATGTCCTTGTCGAGCAGCGGTCCGATAATTTCGAACACATCGCCGCCCGAGCAGAAATTGCCGCCATTGGAGCCGAAGATCACCACATTGACGTCATCCCGGTAAACCAGCCCGCGAAACCAGTCGCGCAGTTCGGCATAGCTTTCGAATGTCAGCGGGTTTTTCTTTTCCGGCCGGTCAAGCGAGATTTCGGCGACGCCATCGGTCAGGGTCAAACGAAAATTATTCGGAACATCGGTCGGCATGGGTCAGGCCCCTCCCTTGCTGCTCTTGCGGGCGATGCGCTCAAGCTGATCGGACATGTCATGAACTTCGCTCGCGTCAATGCCGTCGAGCAGGCTGTCGACCCAGGCCTCGTGCTTTTCCGCCATCACCGCGAACTGCTCGCGTCCGGCCTTGGTCAGCCGCACCGTGGTGGCGCGGCGGTCATTGTCCACCGGTATCCGCACCAGCACGCCGTCATCGACCAGCCGGTCGACAATGCCGGTGACATTGCCGTTGGACACTCTCAGGACGCTCGACAGTTCGCTCATCTTCAGCCCGGATTCGGTCCGGTATAGCGCCGCCATCACATCGAAGCGCGGCAAGGTGGTGTCGAACGCGGTGCGAAGATTTTCCCGCAACTCGGCCTCGACATGCTTGGTGGCCTTCAACAGTTTCAGCCACAGTCTCAGCCGCGCCTTTGACGCGGCCTTGTCCTTGGCGCCGGACTCTGCTCCCGCCCGCCGTGTCGCCTGGCTCTCGTTCATGTTTCCCCTCCCGACAATGAGATCGCCTGGCCGGTCACGGAGGCCGCGGCATCGCTGCAAAGCCAGATCACGGTTTCCGCGATCTCGTCCGGCTGAATGAACCGCCCTTGCGGATTGACGTCGCGCAACGAGGCCTCCGCCTCCGCCCGTGACCGCCCGGTCTTTTCGACAATGGTGTCGATCGATCGCTGCAACATCGGCGTGTCGGTGAAACCCGGACACAGGGCATTGACGGTGATGCCGGTCTTGACCAGTTCCTGCGCCAGGCCGCGGACCAGACCGACAACCCCGTGCTTTGCCGCGCAATAAGCGCTGACATAGGGGTAACCCTTCAGCCCGGCGGTCGAGGCAATCGCAATCAGGCGGCCCGGCTTCTTTTGATTCATCTTCGAAAGACCGGACTGGAACGTGTTGAATACGCCGGTCAAATTGACCTCGAGTGTGGACTGAAACATCTTGGCGTCGGTGCGCAGGAACGGCGCGCTTTGCGCCGAGCCGGCATTGGCGATGACAAGCGTCGGCGCCCCGTGTTTCTCGATCGCCCGGGCGATTGCCGCGTCGAGCCCGGCGCGGTCGGTGACGTCAGCGGAAACCGCGAATATCCTGTCGTCCTTCTCCGCCAGCGCCTGTAGCGGTTCGAGCCGCCGGCCGATGGCCGTCACCCATGCGCCCCTGGCCGCGAGCGCCAGCGCAATCGTCTCTCCGACGCCTGATCCGGCGCCGGTGACAATCGCATGGTGCCCCAACAGTTCCGACATTTCAGACCTTCCCGAGCATGGTATCCGCCCGTTCCGCCAGCCGCCACATCTGGTCGCGGCCAGGCAGATAGGGATCGGGCCAGATCTCGTCATGATCGCCCAGGGCGCTGGCCGCATGCAAGGTCCAATAGGGATTGGAAAGATGCGGACGGCCCAGACAGACAAGATCGGCGCGTCCGGCCATCAGGATCGAGTTGACGTGATCGGGCTCATAGATATTGCCGACCGCCATCGTGGCCATGTGCGCCTCGTTGCGGATCTGGTCGGCAAACGGCGTCTGGAACATGCGGCCATAGACCGGCTGAGCCCGCTTCGAGGTCTGTCCCGCCGACACGTCGCAGATGTCGACGCCGGCATCCTTGAGCAGGCGCGCGATCTCCACCGCTTCCTGCGGGGTGATGCCGTCATCGCCGACCCAGTCATTGGCCGAGATGCGCACCGAGACCGGCTTGTGCTGCGGCCATGCCTCGCGCACGGCCCGGTAGACCTCGAGCGGATAGCGCATGCGGTTTTCCAGGCTGCCGCCATATTCGTCCTCACGGCTGTTGGTCAGCGGCGTGATGAAGGACGACAGCAGATAACCATGCGCCATGTGCAGTTCGATCATGTCGAACCCGGCGCGCTCGGCCATCTGAGCCGCGGCGACAAACTGATCGCGCACCAGATCCATGTCCGTGCGGTCCATCGCTTTCGGCGTCTGATTGTTTTTCGACCAGGCCACGGCGGAGGCCGACATCACCGGCCAATTGTCTCCGTTCAGCGGCGCGTCCATGGTTTCCCAGCCGAGCTGGGTCGACCCCTTGGCGCCGGAATGGCCGATCTGCATGCAGAGCTTCGCGCCGGTCTCGCCGTGGATGAAACCGGCGATCCGCTTCCACGCCGCCTCATGCTCGGGCGCATAGAGACCGGGGCAGCCGGGCGTGATCCGGCCCTCGGGCGAGACGCAGGTCATTTCGGTGTAGACGAGACCGGCGCCGCCCTTGGCGCGCTCGGCGTAATGGACGAGATGCCAGTCGGTCGGGCAGCCATCAACGGCCTTGTACTGCGCCATCGGCGACACCACGATGCGGTTCTTGAGCTCCATGTCGCGCAATTTGTAGGGCGCGAACATCGGCCGCCGCACCGGCGCGCCTTGCGCCACGCCGGCCTGGGTCTGGAACCAGCGCTCGGCGCCTTCCAGCCATTCCGGATCGCGCAGCCTGAGGTTCTCGTGGCTGATGCGCTGCGAGCGGGTGAGCAACGAGTAATTGAACTGAACCGGGTCGAGATCGAGATAGCGCTCGACCTCCTCGAACCATTCAAGGCTGTTGCGCGCCGCTGATTGCAGCCTGAGCACCTCGATCCGGCGCTCTTCCTGATAGCGCTCGAAGGCGCGCTCGAGCGTGGGCTCGGAATGTAGGTAGTCGGCCAGCGCAATGGCGCTGTCAAAGGCCAGCCGCGAGCCCGAGCCGATGGAAAAATGCCCGGTCGCCGCCGCATCGCCCATTAGCACGACATTCTCATGATACCATTTCTCGCAGATCACCCGCGGAAACTGCATCCAGACCGCCGAGCCCCTCAGATGTGCGGCGTTGGACATGAGTTCATGCCCGCCCAGGTGCGCCTCAAAGATCTTGCGGCAGGTCTCGACGGTTTCCTCCTTCGACATCTCCGCGAAGCCCCAGCGGTCCCAGGTCTCGGGCAGGCATTCGACGATGAAGGTCGCGGTGTTGTCGTCGAACTGGTAGACATGCGCCCAGACCCAGCCGTGCTCGGTCTTCTCGAAAATGAAGGTGAAGGCGTCATCGAAGCGCTGGTGCGTGCCGAGCCAGACGAATTTGCACTTGCGGATGTCGATGTCGGGCTTGAACACATCGGCATACTCATTGCGCACGAGCGAGTTGATGCCGTCGGCGGCCACGACCAGATTGAATTCCTTGCGGTATTCCTCGGCCGTCTTGAAATCGGTCTCGAACCGCATGTCCACGCCCAGTTCGCGGGCGCGCTCTTGTAGCAGGATCAGCATCTGCTTGCGGCCGATGCCTGCGAACCCATGCCCGCCCGAAACCGTGCGGCAGCCCTTGTGCACCACCGCGATGTCGTCCCAATAGGCGAAATGGCTGCGGATCGCCTCGGTGCTCTTGGGGTCGTTTTGCTGCATCCGGCTCAGCGCGTCGTCCGAGAGCACCACGCCCCAGCCGAACGTGTCATTGGCCTTGTTGCGCTCGATCACCACCACTTCATGGGATGGATCGCGCAGTTTCATCGAGATTGCGAAATAGAGGCCGGCCGGACCGCCACCCAAACAAGCTACCTTCATGATCCGCACCTCCAGTCCGATTGCCGTTGAGGCTGATCATATGCCGGACAGGAGATATTTCAAGCCTAAAATGTTTATGCCACAATAAATTCCACCGGCGAATGACGGTGGCAACGTACACGTTGTCAGGTGGGGCCGGAGCGCTTTACCCCAAGCTGGTGCGGAGGGTCAGCAAGGCGTCCGCCAGCCGGTCGACACCCGCCTGGGTGGTGACGAAACCCGGCGAGCAGCGCAGCAATGATCCGCGTGCATCGGCAAACTCCGACCGGGCGCGCAGATCGGCGAGCTGAATTATCGCTTCGGCCATGTCCGTCTCCCCGGCTTCAGCCGTCAACAAAGGCTCATCGCCAAATCCTGTTTATCGTTCAAATCACCAGTTGGCCTGCCGCGGATCCGGCAGCGGAATGGCATCGAGCAATTCCCGCGTGTAGGCCGCCTGCGGCGCATCGAACAATTGGTCGGCATCGGCATATTCGACGATGTTTCCCCGCTGCAGAACCATCACCCTGTCGCACAGCCTGCGGATCACCGACAGATCGTGGCTGATGAAGGCGAGCGTCAGGCCCAGCTCCTTGACCAGACCCGCCAGCACATTGAGCACCTGCGCCTGCGAGGAGACATCAAGGCCAGAGACAATCTCGTCGGCCAGAATGAATTCCGGCTTCAGCGCGATCGCCCGAGCGATGCCGACGCGCTGCCGCTGGCCGCCGGAGAGTTCGTGCGGATAGCGGCTCTTGAACCCGCGCGGCAGGCCGACATGGTCGAGAGCTTCGTCGATGCGGCCGTCAATGCAGTCAAAGCCGTGCATCTGCATCGGGTCGGCGATGATCGCGCCGATGCGCCGGCGCGGATTGAGCGAGGACATCGGATCCTGGAAGATCATCTGCATGCGCCGCCGGATCGGCCTGAGCGCGTCCTCGTTCAAGTGCGTAATGTCGCGGCCGTCGAACAGGATCGTTCCGGCCGTGGGTTCGATCAGCCGCAGCAGCGCGCGCCCGAGCGTCGACTTGCCAGACCCCGAGCCCCCGACGATGCCAAGCACCGAGCCGCGGCTGATATCGAGATCGATGCCGTTGAGAATGCGGATCATTGGCGCACGGCCGAACAGCGGCTTGGCCGCCATGTCCGGCAGCGCCACCTCCAGCGAGCGAGCCGAAAACAGGATGTCTTCCTGCGGAGCAACCGCCGCCGCGCCGTTCCTATCCGCCATGACGCCACTCCTTGTCGGATTCCAGCACTTCGGCGGCCACCGCCTCGATCACCGCCTCGTCGACCGGCAGCAGCGACGCATCGGGATCGGTGTATTTCGGCGTCGCCGCCAGCAGGGCGCGGGAATAGGCATGTTTCGGGCCGGCGAAGAAATCCGGAATGCTCGAGTTTTCGACGATCTTGCCGCCATAGAGCACCGACAACCGCTGGCAGACTTTCGAGACCACGCCAAGATCATGGGTGACGAACACCATCGCGGTCGAATGGCGCGCCTGCAGATCGCGGATCAGCCGGAGGATCTGTTTTTGCACGGTCACATCCAGTGCCGTGGTTGGCTCATCGGCAATGACCAACTTGGGATTGGCGGCGAAGGCCGAGGCGATCAGCACCCGCTGGCGCATGCCGCCCGACAATTCGTGCGGATAGCTCGCCATCACCCGTTCGGGATTGTCGATGTGAACCTCGTTGAGCAATTCCATTGCCCGCAGCCGCGCATCCGCCTTGGTCCAGCCCAGAATATCAACCAGCCGGTTGGTGATCTGCGGCTCGATCCGCCGCGAAGGATTGAGCGCGGTCAGCGGATCCTGCGGGATCAACGCCGCCGTGGCGCCGATCAGCCGGCGCCGGTCGGCGGGCTTCATCTTCTGCAGATCCTGTCCGCCGAGCAGGATTTCGCCCTCGACGATCTCGATGGCCGTCGGAAGAATGCCGAGGATCGCCTTGCCGATCATGCTCTTGCCGGCGCCGCTTTCGCCGACCAATCCCAGCACCTCGCCGGTGTCGATGGAAAACGACACCGAGCGCAGCACCCGCTGCTCATAGCCGTGCAGTGCGGCCGAGAGATTGTTGACCGTCAGGAACGCGCTCATCGCAGCACCGGGTCGAAACGGTCCTTGAGCCCTTCGCCAAACTGGCTGAAGGACAGGACGGTGAGGAACAGCACGCCCAATGGAAAGGCCAGCACCCACCAGGCCTGATGGATCGAGGTGCGGCCCTCGGCGATCATGCCGCCCCAGGTCGGCGCATCGGTGGAGATCGACAGGTTGACGAAGGACAGGATCGCTTCGACGATGACGGCGATGCCCATTTCGAGCGTCAGCAGCGCCACCATGGTGGGCAGCACATTGGGCAGGATCTCCCGCCACAATATATCGCGCCGCGGCCTTCCGGCGACAATTGCGCTTGAAACATAGTCCATCGCCGACTGGTTCATCGCCTCGGCCCGAACCACCCGGCAGAACCGGGTCCAGTCGATCACCACGATGGCGATGATGATCGAGGTCAGGCCAGTGCCCAGCACCGCGATCAGCAGGATGGCGAACAGAACCGGCGGAAACGCCATCCAGATCTCGACCAGCCGGGAGATCACCACATCGACCCAGCCGCGCATATAGCCCGCAAGCAGCCCCAACAGGGACCCCACGAAGGCGGTCGCAAGCCCGGCGACCAGCGCCACCGAAAAGGCGATCCGCGCGCCGTGCAGGATGCGCGTGAGCACATCGCGGCCCAGGCTGTCGGTGCCGAGCAGATAGGCCGGGTCCGCGCCTGCCACCCAGAACGGCGGCAGCCTGCCCGCAAACAGATCCTGCGCCAGCGGATCATGCGGGCTGATCAAGGGCGCAAACAGCGCCAGCACGGCCATGATGCCGAGCCAGGTTCCCGACAGCCACAGCCGCGCGCCCAGCTTCCGTTTCACGCTTCCGCGGCCATCAAGCATGACGCAACCTCGGGTTCAGCAGTGCATACATCATGTCGACGGCCAGGTTTATGAGGGTGAACAGCAGCGCGAAGACGATGACGATGCCCTGGATCAGCGGCAGGTCGCGGTTGATCACCGCATCGATCGCCATGTTGCCAAGCCCTTCATAGGAAAACAGCCGCTCGATGATCACCGTGCCGCCGATCAGGAATGTGAATTGAACCCCGATCAGCGTCAGCGTCGGCAGCACCGCATTTGGCAGCGCTTCGGACAAGATTACGTGGTTCTCGCCATAGCCCTTGGTGCGCGCCAGCGTCACGTAATCGAGATGCATGGTTTCCTTGAGCGACTGCTTGAGCAACTGGCTGATGATGGCCGCCAGCGGAATGGCCAGCGCCAGGGCCGGCATGAACATGTGCTTGAGCAGGTCCCACCACAGATCGAACCTGAGCCGCGCGACGCTCTCGAACACATAGAACTGGGTGACAAAGGGCAGATCCAGCGACGGCGAAATCCGGCCGGAAATATGAAACACCGGCATCAGCACGCCAAACAGCACGATCAGGATCAGCGCCCAGAGGAAATCAGGAATAGACAGCCCGACGCCGTTGGCCACATCGACGGCGGTTTCGGTGCGGGTCTCGCGGTGCCGGACGCCGGTGAGCGCCAGGGCGCCGCCGATCACAACGGCGATCACCAGCGCGAAGATCGCCAGTTCCAGCGTCGCCGGCAACCGTCCCAGCACCAGCGGCATCACCGGCTGGCGGAGCGAGATCGAGGTGCCGAAGTCGCCCTGCACAACGCCGCTGAGCCAGATCCAGAACTGCTCGATGATCGATTTGTCGAGGCCGTAAAGCGCGGTCAGGCGCGCGATATCATCCTCGGTCGCGCCCGGCGGCAGCATCATGGCGATGGGGTTTCCCGGCACCACGCGGATGACAAAGAACACCACCACCGCCGCACCGATCAGGGTGACGGACATGGTCATCAGGCGAACAAGGATCGCACGCAACAGTTTCAAATGATCATTTCCTGAAAAAGGGGCCGCCGCCCGAAGGCAGCGGCCCGTCCGGTCGCATTAAGCTTACGAAGCCCGCTTCATCAGATGCGGAAGCAGCGCGCCGGAGGCATGCGGCGTCACCGTCACGCCGGACGCGTGCAGGATCGGCTGCACATATTGCAAGAGCGGGATCACCAGCGCGTTGTCGGCGATATGCTTGTCCACCGCCTTCCAGCCGGCAATCCGCTTGTCCTCATCCGCCTCGCCCCAGAGCGGGCCGATCATGTCGATGAGTTCCTGGCCGTCCCACACCGAATGCGGCGACGGGCCGAACATGGCAAAGCCGGTCGATGTCGTCGGATCGCCCACCGAGTTGCCCCAGTTGTAGAAGGCTGCCGGCGCAAGCTGATCGGCGGCGCGCAGTTCGTAGTGCTTGGCGATCTCGTAGACCTCGATTTCAGCCTCGATGCCGACCTTGCGCCACAACCCGACGATGGCCTGGACCATTTCATAATCCTTGGGCTTGAAGCCGCGCGTGGTCTGGATCTTGAATTTCACCGGATTTTCCGGCGAAAAGCCCGAGGCCGCCAGCAGTTCCGTCGCCTTGGCTGGATCATAGGGCACCTTGATCGAGGCGTCATAGGCCGAGTACTCCGGCGTCTGCAGCGTGTCGATGGCAACACCGTAGCCCGACAGCAGACGGTCGATGATCAATTGCTTGTCGATCGACATCGCCGCCGCCATCCGCACATTGGGGTCGAGCATCACGTCGATGTCGTTGAGGAAGATCATGCCGATGTCGGAAATCGGCGCGTCGGTTCCCATGATGCTGCCGCCGCCCTTGAGCCGGTCATACTCCTCATAGGGCATTTCCAGCGTGACATGGGCATTGCCGGACTCGATTTCGGCGACGCGGCTGGCCGCATCGGTCACGAACTTGATGGTGACGGTCTCGAAATCGGGCTTGCCGCCCCAATAGGTCGGGTTGGCCTTGAGCCGCACGAAGGCGTTGCGTTCGAACTTGTCGACCATATAGGGGCCGGTGCCGATCGGGGCTGCTTCAAACCCTTCCGCGCCAACCTTTTCGTAGTACGCCTTGGGCAGCACATAGCCGGTGAGGAAGTACATCCACTTGAAAATGGTCGGCTCGAACCGGGCCACATCGGCAGTCACCACATTGCCTTCGGCCTTGATGTTGGCGAGCGTCGACCAGACGAACTGGATCGGGTTGCCGGTCGCCTCGTCGGCGGCGCGGGTGAGCGACCAGGCGACGTCCTCGGCGGTGAACGGCGAGCCGTCATGCCAGGTCACGCCTTCACGCACGGTCATCATCACCTTGGTCTTGTCGTCGTTCCAGCCCCATTCCGTGAGCAGGCCTGGCGCAGGCGAAAGATCCGGCTTTTGCAGGATGAACTGGTCGAATACCGACTGGTAAATGCCCTGGATGGTCGGGTTGACGGCCGATGGTCCCACGGTCGGGTCCCATGACGGCAAATTGACATTGTAGGCGATGACGAGTTCGTCAATAGCCTGGGCAAAGGACGGCCCGGCAAAGGCGGCGAGCGCGAAAGCCGCCGTCGTGCCCTTGAGCACTGTGCGACGCGAAATATGTGTCATGCTGTTCTCCCTGAGTTAAACTTCGTTGAGCTGAACTTCATTTGCCGCCCAGTTTCCGGGCAAGCATGTACCCCGCGCCCGCCCCGGTGCCCGCACCAGGCCAGACGCTGGCGCCGGTGATGTGCAGGCCCTCGACGGGGGTCTTTCCCGTGGCGTGGCCCAGGGCCGGACGGAACAGGAAATTCTGCGAAAGGTGATGGCTGCCCGCCACCTGGTCACCGCCGACAAGGTTCGGATTGTCGGCTTCCAGATCAAGCGGCGACACCACCGCCCGGCCGATGATCTTGGCTTTCAGGCCCGGCGCATGCCGTTCGATCATCTCGATCGCCCGGTCGGCATAGATCTCCTTGACGTGGGCCCAGTCGGTTTCAGTGATCGTGCCCGCGGCATCACCGCGGATCTCCGCCGGAACCATCCGCACTTGCACCCACAGCACATGCTTGCCGTCGGGCGCGCGGCTCGGATCAATCGCGGTCGGTTGGCCCACCACCAGCACCGGTTCGTCCGGCAACAGCCCCGCGACCGCCTGCTGATAAGTGCGCGCCATCTGATCGAGCGACGGCGCGATATGCACATAGGCAAAATTCTTGAGCTCTTCCCCCGCCGTCCAGTCCGGCAGGCCATCGAGCGCCAGATGGATCATCATGGTGCCCGGCGCATGGGAGAACTTCGTCATCTTGGCATCGAACGCCGCGTCGCCGGATTTGCCGTCGAGCAATTTCATCAGCCCGCCCGGCGCCACATTGGCGATCACCGCGCGGCTTGCCTTGATCTGCGTGCCGTCCTCGAGTTCGATGCCTGTCGCCTTGCCGCCCGACTTGAGCACACGGGCGACCCGCTTGCCGCAATGGATTTCGCCGCCAGAGGCTTCAATCTTCGATAGCATCGCCTTGATCGCGGTGTCGGCGCCGCCCTTGCCGATGACCATCCCGAAATGATGGCTGGCCATGGATTCGAGATAGGGAAACACCGCGCCGCCCGCCATGTCGGGCGCAAAATCCAGATGCATGCCCCAGGCGCCGAGCGTTGCCCGCACCTGGTCGGACTCGAAGGTTTCCGTGAGCCATGCGCGCGGCGAGGACAGCAGCGTGCGCGCCAGACCGGCGGTCCAGGCAAAGCCCTTGCGCCAAAGCGCCTTTGCCAGAAGCCGGCCTTGTATATGCATTTGCATGGGATTTCCGAGAAGCTCGAAGACATACTCGGCAGTGCCCGGGAAGTCCGCGCAAAGCCGGTCCCAGGTCTTGGCGTCGGCTTCGGAAAAGCTTGCGATCCGGGCTCGCGTCTCGCCCGCTCCGGTGCTGACGCCGAACCATTTGCCGTCATCGAAAACGCTGGCGAAACACTTGGAAGCGGGAACAAATTCAAGACCATGGCCGGTCAG
Source organism: Hoeflea sp. BRH_c9 (assembly GCA_000961635.1). Classification (GTDB taxonomy): domain Bacteria; phylum Pseudomonadota; class Alphaproteobacteria; order Rhizobiales; family Rhizobiaceae; genus Hoeflea. The sequence continues at coordinate 13,229 of LADQ01000115.1, forward strand.
ATCCTTGCCGTAAGCCTTGAAAAACCCGGACCCCGCAAAGAGACTGAGGTTCATCGCGGCCCAGTCATGGTGAAATCCCGGTGCGGTCAGCTCAAGCGTCTTGACGGCGCCGCCGGGAGTATCCGCCTGTTCGAAAACGCCAACGCGCCAGCCTTTCGCGGCCAAATGAACAGCGCATGCCAGGCTGTTCACACCGGCGCCCACTATGATCGCGTCATACTCATTCGACACGGCTGGAAATCCCCATTCGAGATTTATAATTGCAAATGCATATTATTCTGTCTAGCATCTATTTGTTGCGGACACACAGATCGCCGCCCGGGCAGATCGTGGGCGCAACCGAAGCCACGCACACGCCTTCAGGGAGGATCGCTCATGAACGCCGCCGAAACACTTGGTAATCTTGCTGGACTGCTGCTTGAGGGAAAAGTCGAAGTCGTCGACCTCTCCGGTACGCTTGGTCCGGAGACGCCGCTTCTCAAGCTGCCGCCGGAATTCGCCAAGGACACGCCCAAGATCGAAGTCCACAAGATTTCCGAATATGACAAGGACGGTCCGTTCTGGGCCTGGAACTGGCTCAAGATCGGCGAGCATTCCGGCACCCATTTCGATGCGCCGCACCACTGGATCACAGGCAAGGATTATCCGGACGGCTACACGGATTCGATCCCCCCACAGAATTTCGTGGCACCGGTCAATGTGATCGACTGCTCCGCCGAGGTTGCCGAGAATCCCGATTTCCTGCTCGACGCCGCGGGCGTCAAGGCCTGGGAAGCCAAGCATGGCGAGATCGAGCCGGGCGAATGGGTGGTGATGCGCAGCGACTGGGACGCCCGCGCGAATGACGAGAACGCCTATCTCAACGCCGATGAAACAGGCCCGCATTCGCCCGGACCGACCGTCGACTGCATTCAGTATATCCTGTCCAAGGGCGCGATTGGCTGGGGCACCCAGTGCATCGGCACCGACGCAGGCCAGGCCGGCGGCATGGAGCCCCCCTTCCCGGCACACAATCTGCTGCATGCCGCCAACAAATATGGGCTCGCCTCGCTCGCCAATCTGAGCAAGCTGCCGCCCAAGGGCGCTGTGCTGATCGCCGCGCCGCTCAAGCTGGTCAAGGGCACCGGTAGCCCGGTCCGCGCCATGGCCCTGGTCGCCCGCGGCTAAGGCGCACCCTCGGCGGAGACCGGCTCAATGGCAGACCATGATCACATCATCGTCGGCAGCGGCATCAATGCGCTGGTTGCCGCGGCCATGCTTTCCCAGAAAGGAAAGCGTGTGCTGGTGCTCGAGCGGGAGGACCGTTTCGGCGGCTGTATGCATACTGCCGAAATCACGCTGCCGGGCTTTCATCATGACGTGATGGCGGCAACCTTCGTGCTGTTCCTCACCTCTCCCGCCCATGCCGCGCTCGGAGCCGATCTGGCCCGGCATGGACTGGAATTCTGCCACACGCCGCATCCGACCGCGGTGCTTCGCCCTGACGGCTCGTCGCTGGTGCTGAGCACAGACCGGGCCGCCAACATCAAGAGCTTTAACGCGGTGCGCGCAGGCGATGGCGACCGCCACGGCGCCGACGTCGGGGCAATCGAAGCCGATGCGCCGTTCCTGTTCGCGCTTCTGGGCGGCGAATTGTGGAGCTGGCCGACAGCCAGATTGCTGGCGGGCCAGGCCT
>LADQ01000123.1 GCA_000961635.1 Hoeflea sp. BRH_c9
TGTTGCGGGTTCGGGATTTTTTCGAGAGGACGCAGAAATCCTACCGGGAGGAAGGATACATGGGCTGTCTGCTTGGCGGACTTGGCCAGGAGCTGTCCGGGGTCAGCGAAGTGTTTCGGGACAAGATCGCGGAGTGCTTTTCCGCGATTGCGGAACGCGTGGCTGGTTGCCTTGAAGAAGCGCGACAGCTTCAGGACATCCCGGATGACAGCAACGTTCAGGAAATGGCTGATCTGCTGGTTGATTGCTGGGAAGGGGCAGCGCTTCGTAGCCGTCTTCGTCGAAGTCCAAACTCGCTGGATGCAATGCTCGACTTCTACTTTCAGGCTGTAGCCACTAACCGGCGCCACCCGGAAGGCACTGAAGTGTCCCATTGAAAACGGGGGCAGTTCACGACCTCTCTGACATTCCTGGTGGCAAGGAGAATTCTATGACGAGTTTAAAATTCCTGCGTTCCAACAATGCGCGAAAGAAATCGTTTGATTTGCCACGCCATGTCTTGGCTGCAACTATTCTGCTGGGGGTCGCAGCCGCAGGCAGTGAGGCATTCGCGGCCAAAAGAACGCCAATTTCAAGAGATCAGGCAAGCGACAATATCTTGTTGTGTAAAGCCGGTGGTGGGGAAATCGTCAGAACGCCGAGTGTCGTGGCCTGCTGCAATGAGCAATCCGACGGCCGCACCATTTGTGTCGGATGCGCCCCTGACGGCACCCATTGTGCCAACTACGCGGTGCGTACAGGACCCAAAAGCAGCCTTCGCCGTTCGCTGACGGAACTGTCTCCCTTGAGTGGTGCTGTTACAGCTCCAAAGTCCTCCAACGCTCCAACAAACACCCACAAAAAATCAAACAGGAACAGTCTCAATAATTGAACCTGACGGCTCCTCGATCATCTCGCCCGGCAGCCGGATCTTGAAGCTCCCCTCAATCCAGCACCGCCCGCAGCACCACGAACAGCACGCCCGACAGCACCGCGGCGGCGGGGACGGTGATCACCCAGGCGGCGATGATCTGCAGGAAATGGGCGCGGCGGACCAGCTTGCGGCGGCGCTGTTCGGCGAGCTTGCCTTTTCTCGCCAAGTCGCCACGCTGGTTGATCTGGTGGCGGCCGACATAATCGGCCCGCCGCGATGATTTTTCCGTGTACCATTCGCGGAAGAAGCCGACGCCGAAGACGGCGCCCACGGCGATGTGGGTGGAACTCACCGGCAGTCCCAGCCCCGAGGCGACGATCACCGTGATCGCCGCCGACAGCGCCACGCAATAGGCCCGCATCGGGTTGAGCTTGGTGATCTGGTTGCCGACCATGCGGATCAGTTTCGGGCCGAACAGGATCAGGCCGAGCGAGATGCCGGCGGCGCCCACCGCCATCGCCCAGAGCGGGATCACCACCTTGGCGGCGACATCGCCATATTCGGCGGTGTGGACGATCGCCGCCAGCGGGCCGACCGCATTGGCCACGTCATTGGCGCCGTGGGCGAAGGACAACAGCGCGGCGGAGAAGATCAGCGGCAGGCCGAACAGTTTCCTGAGCGACTGGTTGCGGTTTTCAAGCCCGCGTGACTGGCGTTCGATCACCGGACGGGCGGCGACCCAGCTGAGGAGCGCAACCCCGGCGCCGATCAGCAGCGCCATTTCGAACGAGATGTCGACAAGCGCCTTGACGCCCTTCAGCGACAGATAGGCGGCAAAGGCGCCGGCCATGATGGCGATCAGCACCGGCACCCAGCGCCGGGCGGCGGCGATCTTGTCGTCCTGGTAGATGATGGCCATCTTGATGAAGGCGAGGAAGCCGGCCGCGATCAGCCCGCCCATGAACGGCGAGATCAGCCAGCTCGCGGCAATCGCGCCCATGGTCGGCCAGTTCACCGCGTCGACGCCGGCGGCGGCAATGCCCGCTCCCATCACCCCGCCGACAATCGAATGGGTGGTCGACACCGGTGCGCCGATGAAGGTGGCGAGATGGATCCACATCGCCGCCGCCACCAGCGCCGCCATCATCGCGGCGATGAAGATGTCGGGATCGGAGACCGCGGCGGGGTCGATGATGTCCTTGGAAATGGTGGAGATGACATCGCCGCCGGCAATCAGCGCGCCGGCGCTTTCAAACACCGCGGCAATGGCCAGCGCCACCCCCATGGACATCGCCTTGGAGCCGACGGCGGGGCCGACATTGTTGGCGACGTCATTGGCGCCGATGTTGAGCGCCATATAGGCGCCGATGGTGGCGGCGGCGATGATCACCACCGAGCCGGGATGACCGGTGACGAAAACGGCGGCGATGACGGCGCAGAGGAAAATGAACACCAGCGCCAGCCCGGGCGTGACGAAGCCGCGGTTGATCAGGCCGGTCGCCTCCTCCATGGTCGCGAACTTGTCGAGATCCTTGTCGAGCGTCGGCTTGCGGTAGGTGTCAGTCATTTTTGCTGATGGTTCCAGAGTTCCGGTCCGGCGCGGGCGCCGAATGTGACATTCATATGACAGGCTGTGGATGGACGCCCCGGAAAGTCCCGTCAAGCCGCCGCCCGGGCCTATCAACTTCTATTCCACATCAGCTGACGGTTTTGCGGCAGCCGGCGCATTCTGCCAGAGGCTTTGGGTCATTTTGTGTCCCCCGGCCGCACTGTCTGTTGACGCGGCTTTTGTATCGGTACGCCCGGGTTGGCGATCCCCGCGGGCCAGTAACATGACCGTGGCGGACCCGGCCGGAGAGACCGGCCGAGCTTGTCAGGCCCGGCCAAACCGCCGATAAGGCGGGCAGGCGGCTTGCGAAGAGCGGCCGCCTGGTAAAGGAATTCCGATGAGCCGATTGTTTGAAGAACTCGATTACCGCCCGACGCCGATTGGCGCGCTGGTGCTCAGACGCCGGCGCGAGGCGCGGCTCGGCGTCGATATTCTCGAGATCAAGCTCGGTGAAGAGCACCTGATGTCGGATCTGTTCACCGCCTCGGAAGTAGCACTCGCCGAGCTCGGTCTGGCGGCCTGCCGGGGCGAAGGGCTTGATGTCGTGGTCGGCGGCCTCGGTCTCGGCTTCACCGCCAGGGCGGCGCTCGATGAGCCGCGCACCGGGTCGCTGATCGTGGTCGAGTATTTGGACGCGGTGATCGACTGGCACCGCTCCGGCCTGCTGCCGCTCGGGGCCCAACTCACGGGCGACCCGCGCTGCCGGCTGGTGGAAGGCGATTTCTTCGCCATGGCCAAAAGCGAGGCCGGCTTCGATCCCGACGCGCCGGGCCGGAGCTTCGACGCCATCCTGCTCGACATCGACCATTCCCCCGACGCCCTGCTCGACCCCCGCAGCGAAAGTTTCTACCAGCCCGAAGGCCTCGCCCGCCTCGCCGCCCATCTCAAGCCCGGCGGCATTTTCGGCCTGTGGTCCGACGCGCTGACCGATGACGCCTTCACCGCGCGGCTCGCCGCCGTCTTCGCGCAAGCCTGGGCCGAACCGGTGACGTTTCACAACCCGCTGCAAGATAGGCCGTTCACGCAGACGGTGTATCTGGCAAGGAAGGGGTAGGGGGCGGGGGTGCGTGGAGAGCAGGACGGTTGGGGGGCTCGGTGTCGCTTAATTGCGGATGCGGGTCGACTTGGGCGGGAAGCGGACCTTCGCTGCGCCGGAAACGTATGACCGAAATGGGGCCGCAAGTGGAAATTCGCTTTGCTTCGGGTCGGCACAGGGCTGCGGCCCAACGCGCCATTTCTGCAGATCCCTTTGTAGGGCGTTGGGTTGTGCGAGAGCCGCCGTCCAGTTTTCGACTGCCGATGCATGTTTCCTGCCGTCTGGTTGGCGAAAGGCGGCTCGCTCGTGCGGGCCGCCTCCCATGGCTTCTCAATCGCCGCCGAATTCGGCCTTGAAAGTCTCGAAATCGATCTGCATGCCGTTGAGCACGGTGCTCCAGTGGCGCGTGAATGCGGCATGGGCCACGGCCTCCGCAACCTCCTGGTCGGTGGCGCCGCGCTTCTTGGCGAGCTTGGTCTCGATCCAGACACAGTACTGGCACGGTATCTGCGCCGCTACGGCCAGATTGATGAGCGACTTGACCTTCGGATCCAGTGCGTTCTGCTTGTCGAAATGCAACCCTTTGGTCATCGCCCAGGCACCTGCGATGCCGGTCTCGGGATAAGCTTTCATGAAGCCCGGTACGACGCCGTAGGTCGCCTCGATCTCCTTGTAGGCCTCCTCCGCGGGGGTCGGTTCCTGCGCGATGGCGAATGAGGTGGACACCGCGATGGCCGCGGCAAGCGCCGCAAGTCTGATATTCGTTTTCATGTCTTGGTCCTTTGGGTTTTGCAGGGCGAAATCGGCCGTCTCCGCGCATGCCCTTTGTGCGTCGGAGCCGGTGCCGCGGGCTCGTGCCAGCGGCCTGATGTCTTCGGCTTGGGTCCGAAGTTTCCGGAGCAGCTGCTACGGCTCCGAATTGGAAAGTTGCTGATGGCCGGGCCGGCTCAGGTCCGGCCTTCCCTGAGAATACGGGGGATGTCGGATCGGCAGATGCCGATATCCTTGAGCTCCCGGTCGCTGAGGCTTTCGAGCTCTGGCCCGGTCTGTCGGTACATCAATGGCCTCCAGCGCCGCGTCATGCGGTCGAGCCAGAATTTCACTGCCTTGCCTGCTTCCGGAAAGAGGAGAGCTCGCATAGTGATCATCTCCGCCTGCTCACGGCCTTGCGACGAAATAGGCGTTGAAGGCATCGTGCGGCAGACGTGAGACCTCCACGTCCCCGAAGCCGGCACGTCCCAGCATCTCGGTCGCGAGTTCCACGCCCCACATGGTGCCCAGCGCTTCGCCGCCTTGGCTGAGCGAGACTGGCATGCAGTGCATCACCGACATCATGTAGAGGAACGGCGCAATCGGGTGCACGAGATTGTTCTCGAGACGACTTGACCCGCCGAACTCCACCATCAGGAACACGCCGTCCTGCCGCAGCGACTGCCTGATCATGCGCAGCATGGCCTGGGGGCTCTTCTGGTCGTGTACGGCATCGCAGGCGAGCACGAGGTCATAAGCGCCAAGCGTTTCCATGCCGGAGACGTCCCGCTCCTCAAACATCAGGTTCCGCAGGCCCTTGGCGCGCGCTTCCTCGACAGCCGGCGCGAATGCGTCCGCACAGAGATCCACGCCGGTGAATCGGCTGTTCGGAAATGTCCCGGCGAGAAGCAGCAGGGCCCTGCCGCCGCCGCATCCGACGTCGACCACGTCGATCCCCTGCTCCAGCCGCTCCCGGAGGCCGGGCGCCAGCGGCAATACGTGCTCGACAAACGGCGCCACCACCGATTGATAGCTCGCCTCGGCCATAACCTCGTGAAAACGGCCGTAATGGTGATAGCAGAGGCCCTTCCCGTCGCGGAAACGAGCAATGATCTCATCCTCCACGCCGCCGACCACGCTGGAAAACTGCGCGGTCGCGGCGATGTTCTTGATCGAGCCCTTGCGCGTGAGAAACGCTGCGTGTTCCTTCGGCAGGAGATATGTCGCACTCGCCGGGTCGTACTCGACCACGCGCGAGGTGGTCATCACGGCCAGCCATTCGCGGACATAGCGTTCGGCGAGGTCGGACTCGGTCGCAAGTTCCTGTGCGGTGCAGGGCGCAATGGCCGCCAGATTGTCGAACAGGCCGGTGCGATGGCCGATCGAGGCCATCAACGAAAGAGCGGCGCCGTTGAGCGCGCCGAGCATCTGGCCAGCGAAGGCCTTGGCTTTGATCTCGTCAAATGTGGTTGGGTGCTGAAGCACCGCTGCTGCAGTGGTCATGGCATTACTCCGTATTTACCGTTTATGGATGCGGCTCTCCCGCCATCTGCGGGCCGCATCGCTGGGCGGTGCATCTACTCCGGGGTCCCGAATCCTGATAGGTTGACTTCGGTAGAAAACGGTCCGGATCGGAACTGGAATGCTGAAGTCGGGCAATGAATCGTCTATGATCACGGCGGTCATCGGAACACCGGAGGCGAGCGCCTCGGGCACGATGGCCATTCTCGACGTGCTGACCGCGGTCGGGAGGAGTTGGGAGAAGCTGCATGGGGAAGAAGTCTCAGCCCCCTGTTTCCAGCCGTGGCTACTGTCGCTCGACGGGGCGCCCTATCGCCATCCCAACGGTGTGCTTACCCAACCACATGGCAAGCTCGAAGATGTCTCCAGTCCTGAGATCATCATTATTCCACCTCTGATCCTCGACCTCTATGCGCCCTTGCCTGAAAGCTACGGCGCGATCGCAGACTGGATAAAAGCAGCCTATGAGAAGGGTTCTGTCGTTGCCTCTGTGTGTTCAGGCGCGCTGCTGCTTGCCCGGACCGGACTGCTCGACGGCGAAGAGGCTACGACCCATTGGGGCTATTGTGACGCGATGGCACGCCGTCATCCGGGGATCCGCATCCGCAAGGAGCGCATCCTCGTGCCTGCCGGCCCCGGACACCGGATCATCACCGCCGGAGGAGGATCCTCGTGGTACGACCTTCTGCTTTATCTGACCGCACGCTTCCATGGGCCGGATAAGGCGCGGCAGGTTGCCAAGGTGTATCTCGTCCAGGCCCATGACGAAGGGCAGTTGCCCTATGCCGGTCTCGTCGCAAAACGCCAGCATGAGGATCATCTGATAGCTGAGGCGCAACTCTGGCTGGCCGACTTCTACGCCCAGTCCAACCCCGTCGCAGCGATGGCGGCACGCAGCGGCCTGACCGAACGCGGCTTTCTCAAGCGCTTCAAGCGCGCCACCGGGTTCTCGCCCATGGAATATGTGCAGACTCTCCGCATCGAAGAGGCCAAGCACCTGCTGGAGACTACCGACATCGCGCTGGACGACATCGCCGAGCAGATCGGTTATGTGGAGCCGGCGAGTTTCCGGCGTCTCTTCCGTAAGATGGTGGGCATCTCACCTTCCGCATACAGACGGCGACAGGCTGCACTCGCGTTTGCTCCGTCCAGCGGCAGGTCGGCCTCGCTGCGTACAACGGACCCTGAATTCGTGAGAAAGTAACGACTGTTTCGGGGTGGCGAAGCTGACGTTACCAGAGCAAGAATCGAACAGCAGCAACGGCTAGAAAATCCCGAAACAAGCAGCCATTCTTCCCCACCCCATCAGCCCCGTTCACCCTCCCATCAATCCTATTCAATTGACTGGTCAGCAGTGCTGACCTATCCATCGGGCAGAGGAGTGTCTCCCATGTCCCCATCCCGGTCGGAGTTTTTCCAGGGCGTTCGCGCCAGTCTGCCGATTGTCGCCGCTGCGGCGCCATTCGGCATGCTGTTTGGCGCGCTGGCGGTGGACAATGGCCTGAGCGTCGGCGAGGCGGTGCTGATGAGCGGGCTGGTGTTTGCCGGCGCCAGCCAGATGGTCGGGCTCGAACTGTTCAGCGCGCACATCGCGCCGTGGATCATCGTGCTGTCGGTGTTCGCGGTCAATTTCCGCCATGTGCTCTATTCTGCCGCCCTTGGCCGCCGGCTCGGCCTGATGCCTGGATGGCAGAAGGGCGTCGCCTTCTTCTTCCTCACCGATCCGCAATATGCGGCGTCGGAGGCGCGGGCGGACCGGAAAATCCCGCTGAGGCTCACCTGGTACATGGGCATGGCGCTGCCGATCTATGTGCTGTGGGTGCTGGAAGCCTGGGTCGGCGCGCTGTTTGGCAGCCTGATCACCGATCCCGCGGCCTTCGGCATCGATTTCCTGCTGCCGATCTATTTTCTCGGGCTGGTGCTGGGGTTCCGCTCACGGCCCGGCTGGCTGCCGGTGGTGATCGCCTCGGGGCTGGGCTCGATCGCCGCCTTCTACACGGTCGGTTCGCCCTGGCATGTCAGCCTCGGCGCGCTGGCCGGCGTCATTGTCGCGATGCTGCTGCCGCCCGAGCCGCAGGCGGATGACGTCGCGCCGGTGGAGGTGACGCCAT
>LADQ01000041.1 GCA_000961635.1 Hoeflea sp. BRH_c9
GCCCCCGCCGCTGGCCGCGTGCTGACCGTTCCGGGTAGCCGCGGCGCGGTGATCCTGCCGGGTGAACCGGTGGTCACCATCGGTTCGGGCGGGTTTTTCCTCAGGCTCGCCGTGCCCGAAAGATTTGCCGGCAATCTGCAGGCGGGTGCCGAAATCCGCATCGCCACTGCCGACGGGGAAGAAGCCGGACGGCTCGCAAAGATCTATCCGCAGATCGACAACGGCCGGGTCATCGCCGATGTCGAGGTCGACAAGCTCGACACCGCCTTCGTCAATGCCCGTATCCTGGTCGAAGTGCCGATCGGCACGCGCACGGCCCTGCTCGCGCCGATGGACGCGGTCGTCAATCGCCACGGCATCGATTTCATCACCGTTGAGGATCATGCGGGCACGGCGGTGGAACGGGCCGTCATTCTCGGTGCGGCTCAGGATGGCGACAATGCCGGGCTGATCGAAGTGATCAGCGGTGTGGCCGCCGGCGACAAGGTGGTGCGGCCATGAACACCTCATCTTCGGGATTGGGGATTGCGGGCCAGTTGACCCGCGCCTTTATCGTATCCCCCCTCACCCCCTTGTTTCTGCTGGCCGCCTTCGCTTTCGGGGTGGTGGCGCTACTCACGTTGCCGCGCGAGGAAGAGCCGCAAATCTCGGTGCCGATGGTCGACATCATGCTCAACGCGCCGGGCCTGAAGGCCGACGACGCAGTCAAGCTGGTCTCCGAGCCGCTCGAGACCATCGTCAAGAGCATTGACGGCGTCGAGCATGTCTATTCGCAGACATCGGACAACAATGTGCTGGTGACCGCCCGCTTCATCGTCGGCACGCAGACCGATTCAGCCATCCTGCGGGTGCATGACAAGGTTCGCGCCAATCTGGACCGCATCCCGGTCGGCATTCCCGAGCCGATGATCGTCGGCCGCGGCATCGACGATGTCGCCATTGTGTCGCTGACGCTGACACCGTCCGAGGAAGCAGAGGACGCGGTTTCATCCAACGACCTGACCCGCGTTGCCCGCGAGCTCAGGACCGAACTGTCCAAGATCGACGATGTCGGGCTCACCTATCTGGTTGGCGACACCGACGAGATCATCCGCATTGCTCCTGATCCCGAGCGGCTGGCGCTCAACGGCGTGACGCTGGAGCAACTGGCCGGCAAGGTCAGTGGCGCCAACCGCGCCTTCCCCGCAGGTAAGGTCATGATCGACGGCAAGTCCGCGGAGCTGATGGTTGGCGAGACGCTCTACGCGCCCGCCGAGATCGGCAATCTGCTGATCACCACCCGGGACGGCCGTCCGGTCTATGTGCGTGATCTGGCCGACATATCCTTTGCCACCGACAGCACCGCGCGGATCGTTGCAACGGTCACACGGTCGGAGGATGGCGGCATCGATCGCAAGCCTGCCGTCACGCTTGCGATCGCCAAACGCGCCGGCGCCAACGCGGTGCTGGTGGCCGAACAGATTCTCGAACGCACCGAGGCGCTGGAAGGATCGCTGATCCCGCATTCGATGGCGGTCGAGGTGACCCGCGATTATGGCGAAACCGCCAATGAAAAGGCCAACGAGCTGCTCTACCATCTGGGGCTGGCCACCGTGTCCATCATTCTGCTGGTCTGGCTGGCGATCGGCTGGCGCGAAGCGATGGTGGTAGCGATCGTCATCCCGGTGACCATCCTGCTCACGCTGTTTGCTTCGCGGGTGATGGGCTACACGCTCAACCGCGTGTCGCTGTTTGCGCTGATTTTCTCGATCGGCATCCTGGTCGATGACGCCATCGTGGTGATCGAGAACATCGCCAGGCACTGGGGCATGGGCGACGGGCGCGAGCGCAAGCAGGCGGCCATCGAAGCCGTGGCCGAAGTCGGCAACCCGACCATCGTCGCCACGCTGACCGTGGTGGCGGCGCTGCTGCCGATGCTGTTCGTGTCGGGCATGATGGGGCCCTATATGAGCCCGATCCCGGCCAATGCCTCGGCGGCAATGGTGTTCTCGTTCTTCGTCGCCGTCATGGTCACGCCCTGGCTGATGCTCAAGATCGCCGGCCGCGCGCCGATGCATCACGGTCACAGTGAAGGCGCGGAGGCCGGTGGCGCGCTTGGCAGGATCTATCGCGCGGTGGCACGTCCGGTGCTTGCCAGCAAGACCAGCTCCTGGATTTTCCTGCTCGTCGTCGGTGCGATGACGCTCGCCTCGCTGTCGCTGTTCTACACCAAACACGTGACGGTCAAGCTCTTGCCGTTTGACAACAAGTCGGAGCTCTCGGTGGTGATCGACATGCCGGAAGGTACCTCGGTCGAATCCACCGACGGCATCGCCCAGGCCGTGGCCCGCGAAGCGCTGCAGCTTGAGGAGGTGAAGTCCACGCAGACCCATGCCGGCACCGCAGCACCTTTCAACTTCAACGGCCTGGTGCGGCATTCGGTGCTTCGAACGGAACCGCAGATGGGCGATGTTGCGCTCAACCTCACCCCCAAATCCGAGCGTGACCGCACGAGCCACGATATTGCGCTCGATCTGCGCGCCCGTATCGCCGCCATTCCGTTGCCGCAAGGCGCCAGCCTGAAGGTGGTGGAGCCGCCGCCGGGCCCGCCGGTGATGGCGACGCTTCTGGCCGAAATCTACGGGCCGGACGCCGAAACCCGGCGCGCCGTGGCAGGGCGGGTGGAAGAAGCGTTCCGGTCGGCCGACTTCATTGTCGACATCGACAATTCCTGGGGCCAACCGGCGACCCGCGCCCGCGTCAAGATTTCCAGCGACGATCTGGAATTCTTCAAGGTCGAGGAGCAGGATGTGTTTGACACCATCGAGACCCTCAACACCGGCCAGACGGTGGGTTATTCCCACCGCGGCGGCGGGCGCACACCGATCGCCATCCGGCTTGAGCGGCCGCGGTCGGAGCGCATGGTCGATGAGCGCTTCCTGACGACGCCGATCCCGGCCAATGTGCTGCCGGGCGACCGCAGCATCGTGGAACTGGGCGATGTGGTGAACGTGACCTGGGAGCAGTCCTCCTATCCGGTGTTCCGCCACAATGGCCGCGCCGCTGAAATGGTGACGGCCGAACTGGCCGGCGACTATGAAGCGCCGCTCTACGGCATGCTGGCCGTCCAGGACGCGCTTGACGCGATGGACTGGACCGGGCTCGAAAAGCCGGTGATCGCGTTGCATGGCCAGCCGGCGGATGAACAGGTCTCCACCCTGTTGTGGGATGGCGAGTGGGAAGTGACCTGGGTGACCTTCCGCGACATGGGCGCCGCCTTTGGCGTGGCGTTGCTCGGGATCTATATCCTGGTGGTGGCCCAGTTCGGCTCGTTCAAGGCGCCGCTGGTGATCCTGACGCCGGTGCCGTTGACCTTCATCGGCATCTTGTTGGGTCACTGGCTGTTCGGCGCGCCGTTCTCGGCGACCTCGATGATCGGCTTCATCGCGCTCGCGGGCATCATTGTGCGCAACTCGATCCTGCTGGTCGATTTCATCCGCCACGCCCATGTGCCGGGCACGCCGCTGACGCCGGTGCTGATCGAGGCCGGCGCCATCCGCTTCAAGCCGATCATCCTGACGGCCTTGGCGGCGATGATTGGGGCCGCGGTGATCCTGACCGACCCGATCTTCCAGGGCCTGGCGATCTCGCTCTTGTTCGGCCTTGCCTCATCCACGGCGCTGACCGTGCTGGTGATCCCGGCGATCTACCGGGTGATGCGCACCTGAGCCGGACCAGTCTGGCTCGATTTCCGCCCGTCATTTCGACGGGCGGAAGGCTTTCAGGATCTCGTCATGGGTCTCGATCCGCCCCGCGCCGATGAGATCAAGGCAGAACGGAATGGCCGGAAACACCGCCGTCAGACAGGTGTCGATCGACCCCGGCTTGCCCGGCAGGTTGACGATCAGGGTCTTGCCGCGGGTGCCCGCCGTCTGGCGCGACAGGATGGCGGTGGGCACCTGCTCGAGGCTCTTCTTGCGCATCAATTCGCCAAAACCGGGCAGTTCCTTTTCCATCACCGCCTTCATCGCCTCTGGCGTCAAGTCGCGCGGCGACGGGCCGGTGCCGCCGGTGGTCAGCACCATGTCGACGCCGTCTTCGTCGCACAGGCGAATGAGCGTGTCGCGGACGCTTTCGAGTCCATCGGGAATGACGTGAACCACGATCTCGGCGGGGCTCGACATCACCCGCTCGAGCCATGCCTTGACCGCCGGCCCGCCCAGATCCTCATACTCGCCGCGGCTGGCGCGGTCGGACACGGTGAGAACGGCGATGCGAACGGTCATGGCAGGCTCCGGAAGGTCTGAATCTGGCGTTGACTTGTCCTAGCAAGCGCCAGGACTGCCAGCAACAGGGCGCAGCATCGTAATACCGTGACGCTCACGCGTTCGCGGCGACCCTGATCATGTCCGCTGCCTTTTCGGCGATCATGACAGTCGGCGCGTTGGTGTTGCCGCCGATCAGGGTGGGCATCACCGAAGCGTCGACGACGCGCAAGGCCTGAACCCCGTGAACCCTGAGTTCGGGGTCGGTGACAGCCATGTTGTCGCGGCCCATGCGGCAGGTGCCGACCGGATGGTAGATGGTGTCGGCGCGGGCTCTGATATGCTCCATCAGTTCCGCGTCACTCATGCCGTCGCGGGTGTAGACTTCCTTGAGCCGGTACCTGCGCAGGGACGGCGCATCCATGATCTCTCGGGTGATCCGGACGCCTTTCAGCAACAGATCCTCATCGCGCGGATCGGAGAGATATTTCGGATCGATCCGGGGCGCGCGCATCGGATCGGGGGCGTCGAGTCCGACCTCGCCGCGCGAAAAGGGCCTGAGCACGCAGACATGGCAGGAATAGCCATAGCCCATATGCAGTTTGCGGGAATGGTCATCGACCAGCGCCGCGACGAAATGCAATTGCAGATCGGGGCGGTCAAGCCCCGGATCGGATTTGACAAAGGCGCCGCCCTCCGCCCCCGGCGAGGCGACGATGCCGGTTCCGTCACGGCGCCATTTCAGCATGTCGCGGATCAGCTTGAAGGCGCCGACCGCGCCCAGTCCGAGAACATCGGTGTCGCGGGTCTTGGCGGCATAGATAAAATCCAGATGATCCTGCAGGTTCTGGCCGACGCCGGGAAGGTCCTTGACCACCTCCACGCCCCGGGCGCGCAGATGCCCGCCCGGGCCGACGCCCGACAGCATCAGCAGTTGCGGTGAATTGAACGCCCCGCCACACAGGATCACCTCGGCACGGGCCCTGATCTCATGCTCGTCCCTGCCCTTGCGGTAGGCGACGCCGGCGGCGCGGAGGCCTTCAAGCACCACCTTGGTGACGTGAGCGCCGGTGATGACTTCAAGATTTGGGCGGTTCATCACCGGATGCAGATAGGCGGCGGCGACCGAGCACCGTTCCCCCTGTTTGCCGTCACGCCAGAACTGGGTGACCTGATAGAGGCCCGCCCCTTCCTGCTCCGGACCGTTGAAATCATCATTGCGGCGGATCTGCACCTCGGCGGCGGCGTCGATGAAGGCGCGGCTGATTTCCCGCGGGCTTCGCTGCTCAGCCACTTCAAGAGGTCCGGACGCTCCATGAAATTCATCGGACCCGCGCACATTGCGCTCGGAGCGGCGGAAGATCGGCAGCACGTCGGACCAGCCCCAGCCGTCGCATCCTGACCTGGCCCAGTCGTCATAATCGGACGGATGGCCGCGAACATAGAGCATGGCGTTGAGCGCGCTCGATCCACCCAGCGCACGGCCGCGTGGCTGGTAGCCGCGGCGTCCGCCAAGCCCGGGTTGCGGGACCGTTTCAAACGCCCAGTTGTTGATTTTCGGCCGGCCAGGCAGCATTGCCACAATGCCGAGCGGCGCACGCACCAGAATGCCCTTGCCGTCGCCGCCCGCCTCCAGCAGGCAGACCGTGACCGAGGGATTTTCGCTCAACCGCGCGGCAAGAACCGATCCGGCCGACCCGCCGCCGACGATGACATAATCAAACTCCACCCACGCCCCCTCCCAAGAGCTACTCCAAGGCTGAGCTTAAGTCAGATGTTTTGCTTTACAACAGGAAATTGACGCAGCCGAAGACAGCCATGACGGCGGACCCCGCCCTATCCGTGGCGCGAGGCGCTAGGCGCCCGAGCGTTCCGACAGGCGCGTCAGGTCGGGAACCTCGACATGCCGGTTGTTGATAATCCGGATGACGCCCTCCGCACGCAATTTGGTCAGTTGCCGGCTGACGGTTTCCATGGTCAGGCCGAGGAAATCGGCAATGTCGGTGCGGCTCATCGGCAGATCGAATACAACGAAATCCTCTTCATTGTCCGGAAAAGCATGGGTCGCGATCAACAACAGATAACTTGCAACCTTCTCGCCGGCGGTCTTTCGCCCGAGGGTCAACATCCAGTTGCGCGCCTCATCGAGTTCATTGAGCGTCTGCTCGAGCAATTTGTGTTCGAGCTCCGGCATTTCGCCGATCATGCGCTCTATGGCATGTTTGGGGAAGGAGCACACCTTGACGTCCGTTGCCGCCTCGGCGCTGACACCGTTCTCGGCCCGGAACGGACGCCCGAGAAAATCCGGCGCGAACTGCAGGCCAACAATCTGCTGACGGCCGTCGGCCATCATTTTTGACAGTTTCACCACGCCGGAAATGATATTGGAGTAGCTCTTCGTGGTCATGCTCTCGCCGACCAGTTCGGTGCCCGGTTCGACCTCGCGCCGGCTGGAGTGTTTGCTCAATTGCAGCAGCTGGTCAGGGGTCAACGCTCCGCAAACGCCGCGATGGCGGCTTTCGCAGGCCTGACAAAGAACGGGCAAATCTGAATTGTGAACGTCTTTGCGGGGAATATCCATGGCGCTCTCCGGTGACTCCTATTCTACTCGAATGCGCGGTGCTGCATAATACACAAGTTGTCGCAGAGGATTGATCTCTGTCGGCGCAATCCAACGGTAACACAGAAATATGACTTCACCGCATATTTGCTGAGCGGATTTTACCATTTGACGAAAATCATGGCTTTCAACCCGGGGACGGCTAGTGTGCGACGCATGAAACCAGAAGCAGACGCTCCATCCCAGCCGGTGTTCGCGGTCTCCGGCCTGACCAAGATCTATCGTACCGGAGACGTGGAGGTGCGCGCGCTCAATGGCGTCGACCTGACGCTGGAAGCAGGCGAGATGGCGGTGCTGCTGGGCCCATCCGGCAGCGGCAAGTCGACTTTGCTCAACATTGTCGGCGGCCTCGACCGGCCGACATCGGGCTCGGTCAAATTCAAGGGCGAGGAACTGGCCGGAGCCAATGACCGTCAACTGACCGCCTATCGCCGCGATCATGTCGGGTTCGTGTTCCAGTTCTACAATCTGATCCCGAGCCTGACCGCCTGGGAGAATGTGGCGCTGATCGCCGAGATCGCGTCAGACCCGATGTCTCCCGGCGATGCGCTTGCGCTGGTGGGGCTGGAAAGCCGCATGAGCCACTTCCCGGCCCAGCTTTCCGGCGGAGAGCAGCAGCGGGTGGCGATTGCGCGGGCGATCGCCAAACGGCCGGACGTGCTCTTGTGCGACGAGCCGACAGGCGCGCTTGATTCCGCCACCGGCATCATCGTTCTTGAAGCTCTGGCGCGCGTCAACGAGGAAACAGGCGCCACCACGGCGATCATCACCCACAATGCGGGAATCCGGAAAATCGCCCATCGGGTGTTCACCTTTCTGGATGGCCGCATCGCCTCCTCGGAGATCAACCCGATCCGGGTCAAGCCATCGGAGGTGAGCTGGTGACGGGGCTGAGCATGCTTGATCGCAAGCTTGTCCGCGATCTCGCCCGGCTTTGGGCGCAGTCGCTGGCCGTGGCGCTGGTGATGGCCTGCGGGGTGATGACGCTGATCCTGGCGCTGGGCGCAACACGGGCGCTGGAAGACACCCGCGCGGCGTTTTATGACAGAACCCGTTTCGGCCAGATATTCGCCTCCGCGACAAGGGCGCCGGAAAGCCTCAAGGCGGATATCGCAGCCATCGACGGGGTTTCCGCGGTGGCCACAAGGGTGGTCAATCCGGTGATCATCGACATCACCGGCATGGCCGAACCCGCGACCGGCATGCTGATCTCCATACCCGATCAAGGCGAACCTGCCGTCAACCGGCTCTATCTGCGCTCCGGCCGCCTGCCTGAACCGGGCCGCCCGGATGAAGCGACGATTATCGAAGCCTTCGCAGAAGCGCACGGCTTCCGGCCGGGCGACACATTCGACGTGCTGATCAATGGCCGCAAACGCCATCTGTCGATCACCGGGATCACCTTGTCGCCCGAGTATGTCTACGCCATCGGTCCTGGCGACTTTGTACCGGATCAGAAGCGCTTCGGCGTCATTCACATGCACCGGTCTGTGCTCGAAGGCGCCTATGACATGGAGGGTGCGTTCAACGACGTTTCCCTGACGCTGTCGCGCAACGCCAACACGAAAGAGGTGATTGCACAGCTCGACGCCATCCTCAAACCCCATGGCGGCGCCGGCGCCTATGACCGCACCGACCATATGTCCGATGCATTTCTGGATTCCGAACTGACCCAGCTCAGGGCCATGGCGCAGGTGATTCCCCCCATTTTCCTGTTCATTTCGGCCTTTCTGGTCAACATGATCCTGACCAGGCTGATTGCGCTCGAGCGCGAGCAGATCGGCCTGCTCAAAGCCGTGGGATACACCAACGCGGCGATTGCCTGGCATTATGCCAAACTGACACTGGCGATTTCGCTGGTCGGGGTGGCGATCGGCGCCATCGCCGGCACACGGCTGGGGCACGGCATGGCCTCGCTCTATGGCGAATTCTATTCGTTCCCGTTCCTGGTGTTCTCGCAAGAGCCTGATCTCTATGTGATTTCCATGCTTGTGACGTTTGCCGCCGCGCTTGCAGGCGCAACCAACGCCATCCTGGGCGCGGTGCGGCTGCCGCCCGCGGTCGCCATGCGTCCACCGGCGCCGACGGGCTATCACAGCATCTTCGGCGGATCATCCAGCGGCTTCCGCCTGCCGTTCTCGCAGCTCACCATCATGGCCCTGAGACATCTGGTGCGCTGGCCGGTGCGCACCGCTTTGACGACGCTGGGGACGGCCCTGCCGGTTGCGCTGCTGATCACATCGCTGTTTGCGTTCGATTCCATCGACCATATGATCGACACCATCTGGTTCAGGGCCGATCGCCAGGATGCAACGCTGACGTTTACCGCACAAAGGCCCGAAGACGCCGTCAGGGATGTTGCGCGATTGCCCGGCGTGCTTGCGGCGGAACCGTTTCGCGCCGAAGCCGCGACACTGAGGAACGGGCACCGGTCCCGCAACATTCAGATTTTTGCCTCCGATCCCGAAACCGATATCGGTCGCGTGCTGGATCAGGATTTTGGCGCGATCAAACTGCCCCCCGCGGGGTTGCTGCTGTCAGAACGTCTGGCCAGCCATCTTGATCTCAAACCCGGAGACCAGGTCGATGTCGAACTCAGCGACGGACAGGGCCGCCGCGTGCTGGTGCCCCTGGTCGGCGTCACCAATTCCTATGTCGGGCTGACCGCGAATATGAGCCGCGAAGCGCTCGACCGGCTGTCGGGCCAGGGAGTGCGGATTTCCGGCGCCCGCGTCATCGTCGATGAAAGCCGCATCCGCGACCTCTATGAAGAGGTCAAACGAACGCCCGCGATCGCCTCGGTGGCGCTGCAAGGCGTATCCCGCAAGCGGTTCCAGGCGGTCTTCGAGGAAAATATCGGCATCAGCATTACGATCTATGTTTCGCTGGCCGTTATCATCACATTCGGGGTGATCTACAATTCCGCGCGAATCCAGCTTTCCGAACGCGCCCGGGAACTCGCCAGCCTCAGGGTCTTCGGCTTCACCAACGGCGAAGTGTCAAGTGTTCTGCTGACCGAACTGGGCGTCATGGTCGTGCTGGCGCAACCTTTGGGTTGGCTGATCGGACGCGGTTTTTCCGAACTGGTCGCCAAGGGCTTTGAAAACGACCTGTTCCGGATTCCGCTCATCATCAACCCGCCCACTTACGCCGTGTCGAGCCTGGTGGTGCTGGGCGCGGCGCTGGTCTCGGCGCTGATCGTGCGGCGGCGCATCGACCGGCTCGACCTTATCCGCGTCTTGAAAACAAGGGACTGAAACCATGGCCTCTGTACTTATGAGAAGCCTCGTAGGATTGGCGGCCGCCGCGGCGATCGGCGGCGCGATCTATATCGCGTTCAAGGAAAGGCCGATCATGGTCGACCTCGCCACGGCGGCAATCCAGCCCTTGCAGGTGACGGTCAAGGAGGACGGGGTTACCCGTATCCGCAATGTCTATGCGGTCTCCTCACCCATCGCCGGGCATCTGGACCGCATCGAGTTTTCGGTCGGAGACCCGATTAGCGCCGGTGAAAGCATCGCCGACATCCACCCGCTCGATCCGCCATTCCTCGATATCCGGACGCGAACCGAACTGATGGCGGGCATCGACGCGGCGCGTTCCAGCGTCGCCGTGGCGGAAGTGGAGCTCATCCGCGCCCGCACCGCGCGAGATCTGGTCCGCGCCAGCCACGCCAGGGCCATGAAACTGGCGGCAACCAACTTTATCTCCGAGAGCGAACTGGAGCGGCTGGTCGGCGAAGTCGAACTCGCCGA
>LADQ01000227.1 GCA_000961635.1 Hoeflea sp. BRH_c9
CCCCCGCTCGGGCTACGCCCTCCCGACGGTCTCATGCGTGCGCCACAAGTGGCCGACTTTTACGCCGCCGCGTGGCCGGATTTTACTCCGCCGTTGACACCGCAGTCTGTTGGGCGTGGCGGATTTCGAGGAAATCACCATCCGCCATAGCAAATACACCGCCGCCGCTTCGCGCATGAGGCGGCCCCGGCGCTGTTGAACTTCGCGAACTCTTCTCCCCTGCCCTTCGTCAACGGCATCCGCGCGGCGCGCCAGCGCATCGTTGCCCACACCGACGAGGACCGTACCGACTTCCAGCGCCGGGCGTGCTTCCTCTAAGGCGGAGTCCGCCAAGATCATGGATACCGTGCTGGCCGAGGAAGGCCGTCCGCCTGAGAGCATCCTCATTTTCGTACAGAGCATCACGTAGTCACGCGTGACAAACCGCATCAGGATGCCCGCCTCGACATGGAAGCGAAGGCGAAGAAGCTGCTCGATCGGGCGGCCTGACTTCCGTGAAGCCGGAGATGCGGTTTGGAATGGCCGGGCACATCCGAACCTTGCATCGCCGACCTCATCGCTATCAATCGATCACAGCTTGTTCCGGCATTTCAACTTGCTGCACCCGCGCCCTGGCGGTTGTCTTGCGTGCAGCGTAGATGTTCAGGATCAGTCCGGTGATCACCAGGGCAACGCCCAAAAGCTGCATTGCGGTCGGCACGATCCCCTTGACGAGCGCATCCAGCACGAAAGCCACGGTCGGGGTAAGAAGGAAGAATGGAGCGACGTTGGCGGCTCCCTCAACCTGAATACCCTTGAACCAGAGATAGAAGGGCAGCGACGTCAAAACCAGCGCAACGAGCAGCAGGCCCAGGTTGTTAATCGCCGTAAGGCCGCTCGGCACATCTCCAAGCAACAAAGCCACGACACCGAGTTCGCCCGAGGCGATGAGAAGCTGCCAAGCGGTGAAACCTGTCAGAGACATCGGCTGGCCCCATTTCTGGATCAGTACGCCGCCCAAGGCGAGGGAAATGGCTGAACCAAGTGCCGCCAGTACGCCGATTGTGTCCAGGGCAACCCCGCCCTTCAATATGACCAGAACAACACCGGCGACGCCTACAAAAAGGCTGAATATCTTGGTGGGCGTGGGGCGGTGTTTGAGCAGCGGCGATCATATGTCCGGCCTTTAAATGCGGCCCAAGACCGCTGGCCTCGATGAAGTCCGCAAGACGAGGGGTTAATCAAACAAACGCGCTTAATGCGCATGTCGCCGCGACCTCAACGGTCTCTACAAGGCCGAGGTCATCCATCGACGCGGCCCATGGAGAAACTTCGAAGCAGTCGAGTTCGCAACCCTCGAATGGGTGGACTGGTTCAACCATCGAAGGCTTCTGGAGCCTATCGGGAATATCCCGTCAGCTGAAGCTGAGGAGCAATATTACGCCATGCTCGACGAACCAGCCATGGCGGCATAACTTAAACCAAACGGCCTCCGGCAAACCCGGTGCGGTTCAACGCTCATGGGAGCCGTTCAATGATGGCGCTTTATATTTCCGGCCGGGAAACAGCTTTGAAACGAGTGCGTCGCTTGTGAGATTAACCTTGAATGTTCAGATAATCGGGTAGTGTAAGAGTGCCCACTTCCGAGGTGATCTCGAAGCGGTGCAGCCACCTCTTGAAAGCCAGCTTGAGGTGAGAAACCAGCAAGCGGCTCGCCAGCGGCGGATTTCCATCGAGAAGTGCTTGGACGATCCCCTCATGATCCTTGAGCGCATTCTCGATCAGTTCCATTGGAATTTCCAGAAACGGGTCGGTCAGATAGCGTGTCGGAACGAAGAGTGATTGGGTGCGGTTCAATGCCATCAGGATCTCCTTGTTCGGGCAGTAGGAAAGCAAGTCGGAATGGAGATCTGTCTCGGTCTCGTCAAAATGGTAGCTCTGAATGGGGATCTGGCTGAGCGCATTCCAGATGTTCTGGCGCGCACGTTCGAGTTCCTTCTTCGGAATATGAGGTGCTGCCTGTATCAGCGCCTGGGGCTCGAGAAGCCACCGCAGTTCGTAGAGGTGCTGAACCCGTTCCGGGGTTATCCGGCGTGCGATCCAGTGTCCCGACTTGTCCTTTTGGACGAGGCCCATGCCGTCCATCCGCGCGAGCGTGTCGCGTGTGACCGTCCGGCTGACGTCGAAGCTTTCCGCCAGTTTCCGCTCATTGATTTGCACGGTGTGGAATAGGATCGCGGTTGCGACGGCCCGTTCAAGCTCCTCGTACATCCGCTCCCACTGGCGGGGAGACTGGATGTTGAGCTTGCCGAGTTTGGCCGCCTGCCCCGCCTCGACCGGCGGACCCTGGCCGATCACATCATACCCAGCACCCTTGCCCTCCCGGAGAAGGCCCGCGGCGAGGAGATCCGACAGCGCCTGTCGCGCGGGCGAACGGCTGACGCCGAAGGATTTCGCGACCTGGGATTCCACCAGGCGCTCTCCGTTGCGAATGCGCCCGCTTTCGATCATCGCCCGAAGCACCGCCTGCACCCGGTCGGCCAGCGAGGTGGTCCGGCCGGCATTGGCGGCTTGGGCTCTTGCGGCCGGGAATCTGGTTTCCATGTGCCTTTCCCTCCTATTGCATGATGGAAGGCAGGAATTGCGCAATCTGCGGGAAAAAGAGCACGAGGGAAAGCCCGATGACCTGCAGGATGACAAAGGGAATGGCCGCGACGAAGATGTCGTTCAGGCTGACGTCGTCTGGCGCGACGGCTTTCAGATAGAAGGCGGCGGGACCAAAGGGAGGCGTGAGATAGGAAATCTGCATGTTCATCGTGAACAGGATGCCGAACCAGACAGGGTCCATGCCGTATCCCTTGATGATGGGCACGAAGATCGGCATCGTCAGCAGCACGATCCCAATCCAGTCGATGAACGCGCCGAGTACGATCAGGATCAGCATCATGATGACGACGATGCCAAGCGGCGGCAGCGGCAATCCGCCGATCATGTCCTGCAGAAAGGTCGTCCCTCCCGCGAGCGTATAGACCCCGACCAGCGCGGAAGCGCCGAAGAACACCCATGTGAGCATGGCAACAGTGCTGCCAGTTTGCTTGAGGACCTCGATCAGCATGGGGATTTTCAGTTCTCCGTTGATCGCCACGATCACCAGCGCGCCAAGGACGCCGATCGCCGCCGTCTCGGTGGGTGTAGCAACACCGGTGTAAAGCGAACCCAGCACCGTCACGATTAGCGCGATAGGTAGGACCAGCGCCTTGGCGAGCGACAGCTTCTGAATGAACGGCAGCTCCCGCTCCTCGATGTCCGCGAGAGGTCCCTTTTCCGGATAAAGATAGCAAATTGCCAAAACGTAGATGATGTAGAGGAGAGCCAGCAACGCACCTGGAAGAAGCGCTGCGAGGAACAGCTCACCGATCGAGACCTGGGCGACCAGACCGTAGACGATCAGCACGATGCTCGGCGGCAGCAGGGTGCCGAGGGAGCCGCCGGCGCAGACCACGCCGAGGGCCAGGCGCTTGTCATAGCCCTTATTGAGCATGGCGGGCAGACACACAAGCCCGAGAAGCAGGATCTCTGCCCCGATGATGCCGACCATGGCGGCAAGAATGGTGCTTGTCAGCAGCGTTCCGACCGCCAAACCGCCGCGCAGTCTTCCCGACCAGATATGTAGCGCATGAAAAAGTCGCTCGACGACACCGGCCTTTTCGAGCAGGCAACCCATGAGAACGAACAGGGGAACAGCGATGAGGGAATAGTTCCCCATCAGGGTGAAGATGCGGCTCGGAATGATGTAAAGCGCATCAGGCCCGAAGGTGAGCAGCGTCAGCACGACCGCGGTCAGGCCCGTTGCGAAGGCAAGCGGGATCCCCGTGGTCATCAGCACAAAGAGGATGCCGAGCGTTAGCAGGGTGAGCATTTCACCATTCATGGCGGAGTCTCCGAACCGAATTTATGGTGTCGGCAATCGCTTGCAGGCACATAAGCCCCGCGCCGAGCGGAATGGCCGCCTTCATGATCGTTGGAGCATGGGAATTCCAGCCTCCGCCGGAGGTTTCGCCTGCCTGTATGGCAGGCCAGGCCTGTTTCAGCCCGTACCAGAAGACAATCGCCACGAAGACGAAGGTCAGCGAGCCCGAAACAACGTCCATGATGCGCTGCATGCGCTTGGGAAGGAAGTTATAGATCGCATCAATCCGGACATGCGCGTCTGTCGCCTGCGCGGCGGGTCCCGCGAGGAGGTAGTGCACACCGGCAATGGCAATCACAAGTTCCAGACCCCAGATTGTCGGACTGTTGAAGAAATAGCGTAGCGCGACGTCGAGGATGGTGATGATGAAAACGGCCGAATAGACCAGTACCGAACTGACCTCGCCAAGCCTGCGGTTGAAACTGGTGATGTGTTGCAAACGGACCTCCTCCAGGCTTGGGTGCGCCGGGCCCGAACGGCCCGGCGCTACCGGCTCTACTCGACGAGGCCAAGGCCGCGCATGTAGGTCAGTTGGCTATCGAGTGCCTTCTGGGCCAGATCGCTGCGCTTTGCAAAGTCCTTCCAGACTTCAACGGCGGCGGCGCGGAACGTGGTCTTGTCCTCATCGCTCCAGTTGATGAGGGTGACGCCTTCCCCGGCCAGTTTCTCTGCGGCTTTCTCGTCCTCGTCCTGCATCGTCGCAGCCATGTCATCGGCAAAGGCGCGAACGGCGGCCGTGAGTTCCTCTTGAACTTCGGGAGAAAGCGAATCCCACACCGATTTCCGGATGGAGACGTCGGCGATAGACATTGAGTGGAAGCCCGGGTAGATCGCGTATTTGGCGATGTCGTGGAAGCCGAGCTCCCCATTCATCGACAGCGTACCCCAGTCGGCGCCGTCAACGACGCCCTTGTCGAGCGCGCTGTAAACCTCGGTCCCGGCCATCTCGATCGGGATCGCGCCGAACTTCTCGAAAACCTCGGAGAACATGCCCTTTGACATACGCAGCTTCATGCCCTTGAATTCCTCCGGGTGTTCGACCGGCTTCTTCAGCGGCAAGGATTCCATGCCCCAGGTGGCAATGCCAATCGGGTAGATGCCGTAGGGCTCATAAGCCTCGCGAAGAAGATCCAGGCCTTCGTTCTCGTAGAAATAATCGAGCAGCTGCTTGGGTTCTTGGTAGGCCCCGACCAGGCCGCCGAGAACGGCGAAGGCAGGCTCGCGGCCGGTCCAGTAGGCGGGGGCGTTGTGTTGGCCATCCAGCACACCCATGGTGACCGCGTCAAGCGTTTCGGCGGTGCCGACGACCGCCCCGGCGGGCAGCGGTCTGATCGTCACAACTCCGCCCGTGCGTTTCTCGACATCGGCGGCAAAGCGGTCGAAGCTTTCCTGTGTCGTCGTTCCAGACTGCCACATGCTCTGGACGGTCCAGTTATAATCCGCGGCCGATGCTGTGGCGAGCGGAGTGGTAGCTAGGATTGCGGCCAAGGTCAGGTCGGTAAGTGTACGCTTCATGGTTTTTCCTCCTGTGTACATGAACTGAAATTTTGAGCTATCGGCGTGCGACGACCGTCTGGCGTTGCGATCCGAGCCCGGAAACGCCGAGGTCGACCACGTCCCCCGGCTTCAGCCAGACCGGATCTGGCTTGATTCCCATGCCCACGCCGGGAGGCGTTCCGGTGGCGATCACGTCGCCGGGTTTGAGGGTCATGTAACGGCTGCATTCGGACACAAGGCGATTGATGCCAAAGACCATCGTGCGGCTATTGCCCGTCTGCATCCGCTTGCCGTTGACATCGAGCCACAGGTCTAGCGCCTGCGGATCGTCGATCTCGTCCGGGGTCACAAGCCAGGGCCCGAGCGGGCCGAACGTGTCGCAGCCCTTGCCTTTATCCCACTGACCGGACGACATCTGGAAGGCACGTTCGGAAACATCGTTGGCGACGCAGTATCCGGCAATATAATCGGGCGCCTCGCCCTCGGGAATGTCGCAGGCTTCCCGGCCGATGACGACGGCGAGTTCGACCTCCCAGTCTAGCTTGGTCGATCCTCTCGGCTGGATCGTGTCGTCGTTCGGACCGCAGATGGCGGAGGGCGCCTTGAGGAAAATGATCGGGGATTCAGGGACCTGTAAGCCAGCCTCGGCGGCATGATCAGAATAATTGAGTCCAATGCAGATGAATTTCGAGATCCCCTCGACCGGCGCTCCGAATCTGGGCTTGCCTTCAACGAGCGGCAGGATGTCGGGATCGATAGCCGACAACCGTTCCAGCACCCCGCTGGCGAGGGCCTGGCCGTCCAGTTTCTCGACATGACCGCTCAGGTCGCGGATCGCGCCATTGCCGTCGATGAGACCGACCTTTTCCTGACCTTCGTAGCCGTATCTGCACAACTTCATCAACTACTCTCCAAGAGTGTTTGCCTATAGAACCGTCGATGCGCCATCGACCACCATGGCCGCGCCGTTGATGTGCCGGGCATCGTCGGATGAAAGAAAAGCAACCATGGCGGCAATGTCATCGGGTTCGGCAAGCCGAGCTTCGCCTGCGCGTTCCACCCCGCCCGCCATGGCATCGATCCGCTCGATCATCGCGCCGCGGACGGGGCCCGGCAGCACGGCATTCACACGCAATCCGTGGGGAGCGACATCGAGTGCGGCGGTGCGGGTCAGCCCCAGCACCGCGTGCTTGGAAGCGACATAGCCGGAAAGTCCCTTTCGTCCGCGAATGGCTGATGTTGAGGCGATGTTGACAACGGCTCCGCGGCCCCGGCGGATCATGCCGGGCAACACTCCCTGCATGGCGACGAGCGCCCCGCGCACATTGACATTCCAGACCGCATCGAAAACCTCGAGCCCGTAGGACCAGACAGGAGCGACCGTTCCCTCGATTCCGGCATTATTGACGAGGATCTCGATCGGCGGCGCCACTCTCTCCGCCTGGGACAGAGCCACGCCGAAAGCACCGGCGTCGGACACATCGGCAGTGAAGGTCGCGCCGGCGCCGCCGCTCTCCTCGACCAGCGAAAGGGTTTCCTGGTTCGCCGCATTGTTTGCATCGAGGAGCACGAGTGACCAGCCATCACGGACGAGGCGCAATGCAATGGCCCGGCCCAGTCCGCCACCGGCGCCGGTGACAAGGGCACTACGCTCCGTCCATCTTGCTTCCCGCACGTTCAAGTCGCTCATCTCCTCCGAGTGCATATTGCATCCGTAATACGTTTAAAAGATCCCGTCAATAGGATCATTCGATGACGTGGAGCACCAAGAAGCTCCTTATAGCCTTGATTTGAGCGCTTGACAGTCGAAAGTTCATATGTATTTTGTATCCTAAATACAGTTTGAGGATAATGATGTTCGGCCGCAACCCCTTGATCACCAACGTGAGCGACCTGCAGGAATTGGCGAGGCGGCGCGTGCCGCGCATGTTCTATGATTATGTCGACTGCGGCTCCTGGTCCGAAAAGACCTATCGCGAGAACTCGGAGGCCCTGTCGAGCATAAATCTGCGGCAGCGTGTGGGTGTGGACATCTCCCGGCGCAGCACGGAAAGCACGATGATCGGGCAGAAGGTTTCGATGCCGGTCGCCCTGGCGCCGACCGGGCTTGCCGGCATGCAAATCGCCAACGGTGAAATCCTCGCAGCGCGCGCGGCGGAAAAGGCCGGCGTTCCCTTTACGCTGTCCACGGTCAGCGTCTGCTCCATTGAGGATGTGGCAGCGGCGACCGATACGCCTTTCTGGTTTCAGCTCTACATGATGAAGGACCGGGGCTTCATGGCAGACCTGATTGCCCGGGCAAAGGCGGCGAACTGCTCGGCCCTCGTGCTTACGCTCGATCTGCAGGTCCAGGGTCAGCGGCACAAGGATTTGCGCAACGGATTGTCCACGCCGCCGAAGCCGACGCTGCGCAACCTGATCGATGTCGCCCGTCATCCGCGCTGGTGCCTGGGCATGCTGGGCGCCAAGAGCCGTACTTTTGGCAATATCGTCGGGCACGCCCCCAATATCGAGGACACCACATCGATGTCGCTCTGGGTGGCGGAGCAGTTCGACCAGACGCTGAGCTGGGACGACGTCGCCTGGGTTCGCGAGCAGTGGGGTGGAAAATTCATCCTCAAGGGGATCATGGATCCAAGCGACGCCTTGCGGGCCGCCGAGAGCGGGGCCGATGCCATCGTGGTGTCCAACCATGGCGGCCGGCAGCTCGACGGCGCCCCCGCCAGCATCACCGCGCTGCCCGCCATCGTAGAGGCGGTGGCCGACAAGACCGAAATCCATTTCGACAGCGGAATCCGCTCCGGCCAGGACGTCTTCCGGGCCATCGCCCTCGGCGCCCACGCAGTCTATATAGGACGGGCGTTCATGTACGGGCTCGGCGCGATGGGCGAGGACGGCGTGACACGCTGCCTGGAATTAATCCACCGTGAACTGGACCTGACCATGGCCCTTTGCGGGACAGAATCCATTGACAAGATCGGCCCAAGCGCATTGGCGCGCTGACAGCCGCACCGGACGAGGAGAAGAAAGTGTACGGTCCCTTCAAGCTCTACCCCAATAGCGGGGTGAACCCCCACCATTCGCCCGCCTATCCGCTGGAATGGGATTGCACCCTGCGCACGGTTGAAGTCGTCACGCGCGTGGCGCCGGACAAGATCGCCGCGATGCTTGAGGGGAGCGGTTTCGAACCGGTCAACGACCGCGTCGCCTTTCGGTTCATGCTCTCGCCGGGCCACACTCTGTCGATCCCGAACGGCGAGATGTTCGACCTGATGATCACTGTGCCCGTGCGCTACGGAGATCTTTATACCCAGACCCATGTCTACATGTATTGCAGCGATGCGATGGGCATGGCCGCAGGTCGCGAACTGTTCGGCTATAACAAGAAAGATTGCACCTACCTGTTTTCCGAGGATCCGACAGGGTCGGTTCGCGGATGGGTCAATCGCCGCGGCTTCCAGGTCGCCGAATATGCCTTCATCCCGGATCCCGACGCCCCGCTGGTGCGGCTGGTCGACGCCGATGAGCAGCCTTCGGGCGAAATCCATGTCCGCCGCCTGCCACACCCGGAACGGCCGGAGCCAGCCTATGAGGATGTCGTCTATCGCAAGACGCCGCTCGCCTACACCGACCCGATTCCCGGCCGTATACAGATGAACCTCTATTCGACGGTCTTCGATCCAGTCGCGGATATGGAGCCGGAAATCCTCGGCGCGCATTTCATGACCTCGACGGTCTATGCCGGCGGGTTCGACAAGGAAGACAGGCGCCTGATCAAAGTCCTGCGTCCGTGACACAGCTGGCGGTGTCCGGGTCCGGCGGCCCCGTCCTCGTCATCGGCGGAGACGGGTTTCTCGGCCGCGCCGTCTGCAGAACGCTCCGCAAGGCCGGACTGGAGGCAGTGGTGGCTGATCTGTCCGGTTCCGGCGAAGCGGCTGCTGATCATGTGGCGTCCGATGGCGGCGTCATCGGCCTCGACGTCTCTGACCGTAAGGCCGTATTCGAGGCGGTCGGCGATATCCGTCCTTCCCGGATCATCAACCTGTCCTACGTTGTCGGTCCGGCGCTCGCGGCCGATCCCGGACGCGCGGTGGCTGTCAACCTCTCCGGGCAGATCAATTGCCTCGACGCTGCGGTGCGGGCCGGGGTCGGGCGCTACCTCCATGCCGGCTCCATCGGCGCCTACGGTCCGACCCAGGACTATTACGGCGACCGCGAGATCGTCGAGGAGGATGGTTGCCCGCCGGCGCACCACAGCGAACTCTACGGAGCCATGAAGGCTTTCGACGAAGTCCTGATCGCGCAGTATGCATCGCGGATCGAGGTCTGCGGCTTCCGCTTCAGCGTCATCTTCGGGCCGGGGCGCCGCCATGGCTTTACCAAATGGACATCGGCGTTGTGCGAGCGGCCAGATCCCGGCAAGCGAATCGAGATCCCGCTTTCGCGGGAACAGCGTATCAGCCTCATCTCGGACGAGGATGCGGCACGGCTCTTCCTGCTGGCGGTCGAGGCGGACTGCTTGCCGGCCCGCATCATGAATTCAGGCGGCCACGATCTGTCCGGCGAGGACATCCGGCGCTATCTCGAGCAAATGACGCCCGGCATTTCCGTCACGCTGCGCAACACCCCTGGACCGTTGCCGTTCGCCCACCGGTTCTCCAATGCGCTGGCGCAAAATGTCTTGGGGTTCTCGCTGTCGCCGCTCGGGGCCGGTCAGGCCGGAGCGGACGGTACGGAAAAATCCTGCGGTTCGGCAGCACATTGTTAGAATCCGCCGAATTGGTCCAGATTTGGCATTTAATTGGCCACCGCCTCGCCGGAAGTCGTGCCTATAAAACCAAACGAACCGCCTATTGATCGACCTTACCGTCTCGTTCTCATTCATTAACGAGATGGCGCGGCTCGACTCTAGCGGGCCATGTTGGCGCGGGTGGCGGGCAGGCCGTTGAAGAAAGCGTGCACCGTGTTTTCCACGGCGACGTCGATATCGATATCGATATGCACGTTGTAAACGAATTTTCGAATCGCAATGTAGAAAATGCTGCCGTGCAGCCCCCAGAAGAGTTCAAGCTCGGTTTCCCCCATCGGGCCTTCGATCGGGTCGAGTTTGAGTTCCTGGCGCAATTCGGATGCGGCCGGGATGATGATCTTTTCCCGGATGATGGCCAGATAGCGGCCCGTCAGGTCGTAGGATTTGAGACCGGATGACACGAAGATGCGGACCCAGTCGTAATCGAAGACGCGGGCGGCATATTCCTTGTAGAACTGGGTCAGACGATCCTCGAGCGTTCGTCCGCGGTCAAGGACAAGGGCTTCCCACTCAGGATTCCAGCGGCGCAAATAGATGTGGTCGTAGACCCGTTCGATGAGTGCGTCTTTGCTTTCGAAATGGCGGTAGATCATGCCATGGGATACCCGGCTGTGAAACGCTTGAGCAGACTACTGACACGACTTTTTCGGCGGTGGTCAAACTCAAGGTCGGGCCGGTTTCCGCGAGGTTCAAAGGCGAGGTCGAGTTGAGCGACATCGAGCCCCTGGTCGCCTGCACCCTATCGGGAAAGGGATCAGGCGGGATTGCCGGATTCGCCAAGGGGTCGGCTCGTGTCACCCTGGTCCAGGACGGCGAAGCCACGATTCTCGGCTTTGGTGCATGAATAAGAATTCAACGATTTCTGCTTATTCGGTTGCGATCGAAACCAACTTGATTGGTCTAGCATGCCGTATAAACATAACGCCAGCCGCCGCCATCATATCAGGAAGATGCGATTCAAGGTGTCGAACTGGGCAGAGTACGAAGCAGGCCTTCGCCGCCGTGGCAGTTTGACCCTTTGGATGACGCCGGAAGCTCTGGCGGGTTGGACTGCCCAGCGTCGCAAGACGCGTGGAGGCCAGCCGCTTTACACTGATCTAGCCATTGAGACGACGTTGATGCTGGGTATGGTATTCGGCCTGCGACTGCGCCAAAGCGAAGGGCTTTTGAGTTCGGTGCTTGCGCTGATGGGATTGGATCTGCCTGTGCCCGATCACACGACACTCAGTCGGCGGGCAAGAACCTGGATGCCAACTGTCGAGCGACGGGCTGCGCCAGATGCACGGCTTCACGTGCTGGTCGATAGCACCGGGTTGAAGGTCTATGGTGCCGGCCAATGGCTGGAAGAAAAGCATGGGACAAAGTCCCGGCGTGGCTGGCGAAAACTGCACCTGGCAGTTGATGCCGACAGTGGCGAGATCATTGCACATAGTCTGACAGATCAGGAAGCCGGCGATGCCTCACAGCTGGAGCCATTGCTGGATCAGATCGAAGATGAGATCGACCAGTTCACTGCCGATGGAGCCTATGATGGCTATCCAACCTACGACGCAGTTCTGCGTCACAGCGCAGGCGCGAGGATCGTCATTCCACCGCGCTCGAAGGGAGTTGAACGGCCCAACGCCCAAGCGTCCTGCCAGAGAGACGACCACATCGCATCCATGCAGATAGTCGGCCGAGTTAAATGGCAGGCAGCTACCGGCTATGGCAAACGAGCTTTGGTTGAAACAACGATGGGTCGATACAAAGGCGTCATTGGACCGCGTTTGCGCGCTCGGTCATTCCCCGCTCAACAGACAGAAGCTGCGATCGGCGTCGCCATTTTGAACCGAATGCTTGCCTGCGGACGCCCGAAATCCGTTCGTTGTGAGGCATCGGTGGGAGCAACCAAATAAGCCAGCCCATCAAAGACCAAATCCCGCATATTTGCTGATCCCTGCACCAACGCCCTCCAGAACAAAGTCTGAAAGGACGCCCCATGTTTACCAAATTGATTGCCGCCAGCTTTGCCACCCTGCTTCTGGTGCCCGCCGCCTTGGCCGAAAACCACGATGTGAAAATGTTGAACAAGGGCGCCGAGGGCGTGATGGTTTTCGAGCCCGCCTTTGTGAAGGCCGCGATTGGCGATACCGTCACGTTCATTCCCGTCGACAAGGGTCATAATGTTGAAAACATCAAAGACATGCTCCCACCAGGCGTCGAAGAATTCAAAAGCAAGATCGGCAAGGATTACATACTGACGCTGTCGGCCGAGGGCCT
>LADQ01000226.1 GCA_000961635.1 Hoeflea sp. BRH_c9
CGATCGCCACCGGATCACTTTGGCCAAAGGCCACCTGAACAGTCAGCCGCGCCAGCCCGCCCTGCGGGCTTGAAGCCAGAGGTGCACCGCCTGAATCATTGGCCTCAATACCGTAGCGGCCCAGTTCGGTGACCACCCTGCGGGCGAGATTGCGGTCCGGCGTGACCAGCGCCGCGGTTGGTTCAGCAATACCCGGACGCGGCTCAAGCGCCCGCCGCATGGCTGCGGCGAGCGCTGCGGCTTCCTCGCGTTCATTGGCGGCCTCGATCAGGCTGACCTGATCAAATCCGGAACTGATCACGGAGGGGTCAGGGAGAAAATCCGGCTCGCCCCAGGCCTCGGTGCAAGCCGCCGGCAACAGCGCTGCCGAAACCAGCCTCCGGCGCATGGCAATTTCGGCAGCGAAATGACCGATTTCCGGGACTTCCGCAATCCGATCGACCTCCAGGCCGGTGCTTTGCAGCAGTCTGAGCAGGCCGTATTGCGGGTGGCTGCGGATGGACACATCCACCACGGGGCGACCATCGGCCGAAATCAGCAGCGTTGCGGCCCGCGCCAGCGCTGCCCAGTGCGAGGGACGCATGGCATGGTCGAGCCCGGGCAGCACCACCGCGCCTTGCGCAAGCTGCGCCACAGTGGCAATCAACCGGGCGGTCGAAGGCCTGGTGCCGGTTGATCCGGCAACAATGACCGGGCGGCCAGCGGGCGCTGCGGCAAGACCCCGGGTGAAGACATCAATCATCATGTTGTGATGCCTGGCCGGGCTCGACCGTGAAATCTCATCGAGCAGCGCAGGCCAGAATTCCCGCGCAATTTTGAGGAATTCGCTGGTCAGTTGCCACCATTGCTGCAGATCGGCGGCGACCACCCCATCAAGCCCAGCAAAATCGCATTCCTCGGTCTCCACCGCCTGGATCAGATCAAACAGCGCCCGGCCAAGCCAGATCGCATCGGCCGGATTGGCCGGCGCCACCAGCGGCAGGCCGCCAAGATGATCCCTGACCGTTTGCGGCAAAGCCTTTTTCCAGGCCAGAACCAGATCGGCCAGACGCAGAACCGCGGCCGATTGCGGAATCGGCGGATCAAGCGCCAGCGTCTCGGGATCGGCGGAATCAAAAAAACCGGCGTCATCGTCGGTTTCGCCCAGGGCCCGTATGGTGGGCAGGATCGCCGAGCCCTTGCCGATCTGGTCGGTCAGTTCCGACCGCAACACCCGGGCGGCGCGGCGGGTGGGCACAAACACCGTGGCGCCGGCAAGCGACAATGGATTGCCGGGATCATAGGCAAGCTCCGGAACCAGATCGCCGCTGAGAATGCCGGCCGCAAGCGTGGTCAGAAATGCCACACCGGGCGGAATCGTCAGGACTCTGGGTCCGGACCGGGTCACCGTGCCAGGCCAACGATGTCTGGACTGTGCCCGCGCAGATAGGCGGACCGGGCGGCTTCGGCCTCGCCAATTGCCTCGGGCGTTCCGACCGTAAACCAATGTCCCCGCAGAGGCGCGCCAAACAGCCGCCCGGCGCTTTCAGCCCTATCAAAACATCGATTGATGGAGAATTTCGCCTCGGCGATCCCTTCAAAAATGCGCGGATGCAGGATGATGGCGCCGGCATAGATCACCGGCTCGCCTTCGCCCCTGTAGCGCGCCAGCCGCCCATCGGGCTGATAGACAAAGTCGCCGGCGCCGGTATGGCCGGTGGCCTGATTGAGCCGCGCGGTCAGCAGCAGGATGTCCATCGATTCGGGATCGAAACGATCTGACATAAGGGTCAGACTGTCGCGATCCGTAGCGGGTTCCTCAAGCCAGAACGTATCGGCGTTGAGCACCACAAACGGGTCCGGTCCGAGCATCGGCAGCGCGTGGACGACGCCGCCGCCCGAATCCAGAAGTCCGGCTGTTTCGTCGGAAATGCGGATGTCAGTGCCGGGCCAGCCCGAAAGCCATTCAATCAGCATCGGCGCAAGATAATGGACATTGACGACAACCCGGCTGATGCCAAGACGATTGAGCGCCTCAAGACAATAGGCGATCAGCGGCTTGCCGGCCACCTCGACCAGCGGTTTTGGCAGCGTGTCGGTGATCGGGCGCATGCGCGTGCCAAGCCCCGCGGCAAGGATCATGGCGGATTTGAGGGTCATCGGTTCGGCGCTTCCGGTTTATGATTCGCTGGCGCTGATACCAGCCTTTGCAAACCAGAAGCGCAAGGGTTGCAACACCGGATGGGCAAGAGAAGCGGCAATATAGGCCTCCATCCGCGGAAGATGCCGCAGATAGCCGGATTTGCCGTCACGCTGCATGAGGCGGACAAAGATGCCAAGGATCTTGGCGGCGCGCTGAGCCGCCATGATCGCGTAGGCCTCGCGGAACCCGGCCTCGTCGAAGTCGGAATGGCTTTGGCGGCGCGCGGCGATATAGCGGTCGAGCAGCAGCCCGGCCAGATCCGGGTCGACGGTGACCCGCGCATCCTGACACAGCGAGGCCACATCATAGGCGGACGGGCCGATCATCGCATCCTGGAAATCGATGATGCCGAGTCGATCAAAACCGGATCTGTCATTCCGCCAGATCAGATTGGGCGAGTGATAATCCCGCAGCACCAGATGCGATTCGGTACGCTCAAGCCGCGCAAACAACGCCCGCCACAATTCGAGATAAGCGTCACGCTCTTCATCGGCAACGGCGCCGCCGCGGCGCCAGGGCAGATACCAATCAATCAGCAGCTCGACTTCGATCTGCATCGCCCTCTGGTCATAAGCCGGCACATGATGCAGCCGGTCTCCCGCGGGAAGCGCCCCGGGAGAAGCTTTCGAATGCAGCGCCGCCAGACATTCGACCGCCAACTGGTACCGATCCGGAGCAGGCCGGCCTTCGGCATCGAGGATGCCCTCCGCGCCGAGGTTTTCAACCAGCAGAAAACCCTGGTCAAGATCCTCGCCGAGAATTGCCGGCGCGGCGAAGCCTTGCGCGCGCAGCCAGCGGGCAATGGCGACAAAGGGAACAACGTCCTCGGCCAGATGGGCAATCTGCGAATAGGGCAGACCGTCGCGAATCGGCGGACCGTCCGGCTGGCGCGGCGAATTCATCAAAATGACGGGGTCTTTCCCGGCCACGCGAACGGTCTCATAGCTGCGCGATGACGCATCGCCCTGCAAATGCCGGCGTGCCGCCAGGCCATATCCCGCCCGATCGAGAAACCGGCGCGCGGCAAGCGACCTGTCGAGCCGTGTCCTGAAGCCACTTGGCGCGGTGATGGTCGCGGTTCGGCTCTGGCCAAGCCCATCGAAGCGGATCATCACCTTGTCATGCGGAAGATGGTCCAGCGCCTTTTCCGGCCATTCGATCAGCGCCGCGCCCTCGGCAAGCGCGTCATCGAGCCCCAGCTCATCGAGTTCCCCAGGCGATCCGATCCGGTAGAGATCGAGATGGGCAATCGGCAGCCGCAGCTGGTAGGTCTGGA
Organism: Hoeflea sp. BRH_c9; assembly: GCA_000961635.1. Lineage (GTDB taxonomy): Bacteria > Pseudomonadota > Alphaproteobacteria > Rhizobiales > Rhizobiaceae > Hoeflea. Next base: position 3,459 of record LADQ01000226.1, read on the forward strand.
CCAACGTGAATGTGGGGCTGGGCGCTTCAAGCGCCGGATCGTCGGCAATGGCGCGGATCAGGGCGCGGGCGAAGGTGGATTTTCCGGCGCCAAGATCACCCGACAGACACAGGCAGTCGCCCGGCTTGAGCGCCATCGCAAAATCTTCGGCGAGCCGCTCGGTCGCATGGAGATCGGGCAGTTCAACGCGCATTGGGCCAACCGTCATCCATACTCACTCGGCCGCATCACGGGCGCGTGGACTGACTGTGGGAAACCGGCACACGACTGTTGCGCCACCGGTTTCCCCACCCTCGATGGAAACCGTTCCCTGGTGCAGCCCGACAAAGCTCTGAACGATGGACAATCCCAACCCGGCGCCGCGGCGACGGCCGCCCTGTCCGTGGGTTTCAAAACGGGCAAATACGTCCTTGCGCGCATCTTCCGGAATGCCAGGTCCGGAATCCGAGACCGAAAAAATGATCGCCTGATCGTCATGGCTGCAGCTCAGCCGGACCGCTGACCCGGCCGGCGCGAAGTTGGCGGCATTCATCAGCAATTTGAACAGAATCTGCTTGAGCCGCTGGTGGTCGCCGATCATTTCCTCCGGCGCATCCTTGAGGTCGATCTCGAGCGAAAGACCGTTCTCTTTCAAACGGTCGGCGATCTGTACGCCAGCCTCGGCGAACAGGGCGGAGATGTTGACGGCGCCGGCTTCGAGCCGCATGATTCCGGCGTCGACGGTGGCAAGATCGAGAATATCATTGACGATGGTCAGCAGCACCGAGGACGACGTCGATATGTGATCGAGATATTCGGATTGGCGCTCATTGAGCGGGCCAAAATCCGGAGTCCGCAGTAATTCGGTGAACCCGATGATGTTGGTCAGCGGCGAACGCAGCTCATAGGAAACATGCTGGACGAATTCGTTCTTGAGCGCATCGGCCTTGCGCAGCGCTTCGTTTTTCTCCGTCAGCATCCGTTCGGCGCCGACGCTGTCGGTGACATTGACGAAAGCGATCATGGTCTGGCCATTGGGCAAGGGCACAATGGCATAATCAAGGATGAGACCGGTGGTGAGTTCGATGCGGCCTTCACGGGTGTGGCGCTCTTCCTCGAACCCGGTAATCTCGCCTGCAAAAAGCTTCCATCCGTCGGCTTCGCGATAGCTCGGTTCGCAGGCCTCGGCGATGTGCCGAATATGCGTTCCCGGCTGGACCTGTTGCTCGGTGAGGCCCCAAAGCGCGCGGAAAGACGGGTTGGACAGGCGGATCTTGCCGTCCGGCCCGAAAACACCGACGCCTTCGGCCAGATGGTCGATGGTTTCACCCTGTGCACGCAGCAACGTGTTGTAGCGGGTCTCAAGGCTGACCTTTTCGGTCAGGTTCTCGAACACCCAGGTCACACCGCCTTGCGGATGAGCATTGGCGAAGACATTGAGTGTCTGGCCATCAGGCAGATGCCAAAGCTGCGGCGTCGTCTCGACCGAGCGGTAGGCCGCCAGAATCTGTTCCTTCCAGTCGCGCCAGGCATGCGGTTCGGGCAGTTTGCCTTCGGCGCGAAGCCGTTCGAGAAATTCGCCATTGTCGGGCCGGCGCGCCAGAAACGGCGTGTCGAGTTCCCAAAGGCGCTGGAATGCCTGATTGTAGAATTGAAGCCGCTGATCGCGGTCAAATATCGCCACCGGGGTGGCCAGATGGTCAAGCGTTTCAGAGTGGCTCTGGATTGTGCGTCTGAGCTCTTCGCGCAGATCGTCCTCAATCGAGACATCCAGCGCCAGTCCGGCATTGCCGGATGGCGTCTTGACGTCGGCGACTTCGAGGAAGCGCCGGTGACCCTGAATGACCGTCGAAACCTTGTCCAGAAACGGCCGTTCCGGCGTGGCCGTCGCGCGGACCCGTTCACGCGCCGCGGTGCCCAGCAGTTCCAGGCCGCGGGTCAGCGTATCCTGACGATCCGCGCCCTCGACGGACCGGACATAGGCATTGTTGACCCAAATCAGCTTGGCATCGGACCCGCGCAGCCATACCGGCATGTCGATGACATCAAGCAACGCCTCGAACGTGTCGAGCGAGGTGAGCAGCCGGTCGCGCTCGGTCTTGAGTTCAGCCAGTTCGGCGCGAACATTGGACAAGGTAACGAAACGGACGAAGGCGCGGCCGCCCGACACACGGCCCTGGGCTTCAATGACGTGACCCCGGACCGTTTCCACGACGATGTCAAACCGTTCGGCCTGGGCGCGCAGTCTGTCGATGGCTTCGTCAATGGTGGCGGCGGATCTGGGCTCAAGCCAGCGGCCAAAGGCCAGGAAGTCGCCCGGCTTTTGCGGCGCCCCTGTCTCGGCCGGCAGGTTTCCGAGCACTTCGGCCGGCAATCCCACGCCATCCCACACCACGATCTGACGGTCGCGGTCGACGATCAGAGCCTCATGGCGTGACAGCCTGGCGTTGGCGTCGGCCAGCGCCGCGCGCAACCGGACATTCTCAAGGTCGATCTTGCCGCGTTCGCGGATCAGCCAGATCGCCGAAATCATGGCCGCCGAAATGGCGCCGATCACCATGGCAAAGTTGACCACTTCCAGCGACGAGATCGACAGTCCGCCGGAAGTCTGCTTCGCCGCCTGGGCCAGCGCCGAACCCGGTGAGGCAAACAGACCGCAAGACAACAGCGCCGTGCCGGTCAGGAACCGGCGCCGAAAGCTGCCAAGATGGCCGGCCACAGTTCCGCTCAAGCCGAAAAGCCCATCGCGCTCAAGTGAATCCGGTTTCACCGGCATGCCGCCGTCCCCTCGTCGCATGTTTGACAAGACATCGCCAATCCGCCTCTCGCGCCGCCACAACGCAAAACGAATCAATGTCCAAAACATACCCGCTTCGCGAATCACGGTGAAGGGGACGGGGCGTAAAAAGAAAACGCACCCTTGTTGTCAAGGATGCGTTTTCAATATGTTGTGGGTACCGGTTTAATTATTAGTACCGGTAGTGTTCCGGCTTGAAGGGGCCTTCAACCGGCACGCCGATATAATTGGCTTGTTCGGTCTTCAGTTCCGTCAGCTTGGCGCCAATCTTGTCCAGATGCAGCCGTGCGACTTTCTCATCAAGATGCTTGGGCAATATGTAGACCTGATTCTGGTACTGATCGCCCTTGGTCCAAAGCTCGATCTGCGCCAGCACCTGGTTGGTGAAGGACGCCGACATGACGAAGCTCGGGTGACCGGTGGCATTGCCGAGGTTGAGCAGGCGGCCCTGGCTCAGAAGAATCATGCGATTGCCCGAAGGCATTTCGATCATGTCGACCTGGTCCTTGATGTTGGTCCACTTGTGGTTCCTGAGCGCCGCGACCTGGATTTCATTGTCAAAATGGCCGATATTGCCGACAATCGCCATATCCTTCATCTCGCGCATATGCTCGATCCGGATCACGTCCTTGTTGCCGGTCGTGGTGACGAAAATGTCAGCGCTCTTGACCACATCTTCCAGGAGAACAACCTCGAAGCCGTCCATGGCCGCCTGCAAGGCGCAGATCGGGTCGATTTCGGTGACCTTCACCCGTGCGCCGGCGCCGCGCAGCGATGCCGCCGAGCCCTTGCCGACGTCGCCATAGCCGCAGACGACGGCAACCTTGCCGGCCATCATCGTGTCGGTGGCGCGGCGGATGCCGTCAACCAGGCTTTCCTTGCAACCGTATTTGTTGTCGAACTTCGACTTGGTGACCGAATCATTGACGTTGAAGGCCGGGAAGGGCAGCTCGCCCTTCTTCTGAAGCTCGTAAAGGCGGTGCACGCCCGTGGTGGTTTCTTCGGAAACGCCCTTGATTGCGTCGCGCACCTTGGTGAACCAGCCGGGGCTCTGTTTCATGCGCTTCTTGATCTGGGCGAAAATCGCCTCTTCCTCTTCGGAATGCGCGACGTCAAGCAGGTTGGTCTCGCCGGCCTCGACGCGCGCGCCGAGCAGGACATAGAGCGTGGCGTCGCCGCCATCGTCGAGGATCATGTTGGCGCCCTCGGGGAACAGGAACGACTTATCAAGGTAATCCCAATGCTCGACAAGGGTCTGTCCCTTGACGGCAAACACCGGAACGCCGCTGGCCGCGATGGCTGCGGCGGCGTGATCCTGGGTGGAAAAGATGTTGCACGACGCCCACCGGACATCCGCTCCCAGCGCCACCAGGGTTTCAATCAGCACGGCGGTCTGGATGGTCATGTGCAGCGAGCCGACGATGCGCGCGCCCTTCAATGGCTGCTTTGCGCCGTATTCTTCACGCAGCGACATCAGGCCGGGCATTTCCGTTTCGGCGATATCAATCTCCTTGCGGCCGAAACCGGCAAGCTCGATATTGGCGACGACATAATCATGAGTGGCGGACATGGGATTTTCCAAAGGTTTTGAGATCCAGACGGGACAGACTGGATTGCATGGGCGCTGCAATAGCAGCAAACGCCCATGCTGGCAATACGATATAAAGATGTCTTTATGTGGAGAGGTTCAGGCTTCTTCGCCAAACCGGCCGGCGATCAGCGCCTCAAGCGCGTCGAGAACTTCGTCGGCCTGACGGCCATCGGCTTGCACGAAAATGGAACAGCCCGGGCTGGCGGCAAGCATCATCAGTCCCATGATCGACGTCCCGCCCACTGTCGAGCCTTCCCGCGTCACCCGCACCGTGGCGTCAAAGCCTTCAACAGTCTGGACAAACCTGGCCGAGGCCCTGGCATGCAGGCCGCGTTTGTTGACAATCATGAGAGATCGCGACTTTGCGACAGATCCAGGCGTCATTTTCCGGTCAGCAGGCGGCTTGCAACATTGATATATTTGCGTCCTGCTTCCTGAGCGTCGGCGAGGGCCTTTTGCATGTCGTTGGAGCCACGCACGCCGGCCAGCTTGATCAGCATCGGCAGATTGACGCCGGCAATGACATCAATGCGATCGGAATCCATCACGGATATCGACAGGTTGGAGGGTGTCCCGCCAAACATGTCCGTCAGAATGATGACGCCGTCGCCGCTTTCCACGCGCGACACCGCCCCGACTATATCGAGCCGGCGCTGATCCATGTCGTCCTCGGGCCCGATGCAGACTGTTTCAAGCGCGGTTTGGGGTCCGACCACATGCTCAAGCGCATGCCGGAACTCCTCGGCGAGCTTGCCATGGGTGACAAGCACCAATCCGATCATTTTGCCTCCAGCAGCATGCGGTCAATCCGCTTTGTCATCGAGTACGCTGATTAAACAGCCGCGCACTGTTTGAAAAGTCATCTTGGACAGAAGCAGGCGAAGTTCAAGCCAAAAAACGTCACAAATGCAGCAATTCGATCGGCTGGAGGTCTCAGCGGGTCAAAACAGCTCCGGGTGGCGCGCAATCAGGTAGCCCAGCGGATCGATTGCGCCATCTTGCCACAGCCGCATGAGTGGCATCGCCGTATCAGCGCACGAAAAGGTTTCATTGTCGGGCGGTAAACGAGTCGCAACCGAGCGCTCGGTCAGCGTCACGGCAAGATGCAGCACCGCCCGTTTGATCCATCGCGGCGCAACCAGACCGGTGCCGCGCAGTTCCATCAGACCCTCGATCGGCGCGGGGCAGGACGCGATGCAGCGACCGGACCGGGCCGTCAGCACGGCCTGGTCATCGGCAACCAGCGCCGCGTTCCAGCCGCGCGCGGCCGCCCCGTTCAGGCAGGCAAAGGCGGCACTGCTTTTCCCCGACCCGGACGGACCCAGGAACACCACGCCGGTTTTCCCCGCAACGATCACCGTCGCATGAATGGTATTGCCGGTCATGGCGGAAAGAGCGGTCACGGATGTTCAGCCGGAAGCCTGATGGTGAACCGCGCCCCGGCCCATTTGCCCTCCTCGGTGCCGGCAATGTTCTCGGCGATGAGGCTGCCGCCATGGGCTTCGATGATCTGGCGGCTGATCGAAAGGCCGAGCCCCGAGTTCTGGCCGAAATCCTCGCCGTCCGGGCGATCGGTGTAGAATCGTTCAAACACCCGCTCGATCACTTCGGCACGGATCCCGGGGCCGTTGTCCTCGATGGCAACCTCGATCATGCCACGCCGGCGGCTCAGGCGGATATCGATCCGCCCGCCGGTTTCAGGGACGAATGAACGGGCATTCTCAATCAGATTGGTGATGACCTGACCCAGTCTGAGATCATGCCCGAGCACGGTGAAGGAGGTTTTGTCTGCATTGCGGTTGTTCACTTTCAGCTCGATCGCGACAGTCTTGCCGCTGGCGCGGACCTGCCTGGCTATGCTGACCATATCGGTCAACAAGGTTCGCATGTCGACGCTGACGCCATCCTGGCGCGCCAGTTCGGCGTCAAGCCGGGACGCGTCGGAAATGTCGCTGATCAACCGGTCCATGCGGCGGACATCGTGCTGGATGACATCCATCAACCGCTTGCGGGACTGCTCATTGCGCACCAGTGGAAGGGTTTCGACAGCACTGCGCAACGAGGTCAGCGGGTTCTTGAGTTCGTGGCTGACGTCGGCGGCGAAACTCTCAATGGCGGCAATCCGGTCGTAGAGCGCATTGGTCATGCCGCGCAGCGCCACCGACAGATTTCCTATTTCGTCCTGCCGGTCTGAAAAATCCGGGATCTCCTCCCGGGCCTTGGCGCCGCGCCGCACCCTGACCGCAGCCGCCGACAAGCGCCGGAGCGGGGTCGCAATCGTGCTGGCCAGCAGCAGCGACAGAACGATATTGACCATGGCGGCAACGCCAAACACCCGGAAGATCGCCATCCGTTCGGCGTGGACGATCTTGTCGATATCACCGGCCTGGGTGGACAACAGCAAAACGCCCAACACCGCGCGGAACCGCTGGACCGGGACCGCCACCGAAACAATCAATTCGCCCTTGTCGGTAACCCTGACCACCGCGCCGCGGCCGCCGGTCAGCGCATTCATCACTTCGGGATAAATCGATCCGTCGGCGCCGGGCGGTTCGTGATAGAGCGGCAAGTCACGGCGCTGGAAGAAGCGATTGAACCAGCTTGTCACTGTTTCGGTCAGGCTCAAGGGCGGGGTTTCGGCCGGCGGCAGGTCATAACGAAGCACCTGTCCGCTGGTGTAGAGATAGCGCGAATCAAGGATCAGACTTGCATCATCATCATAGATGCGCGCCCGCGTCCGGGTTGGCGAAATCAGCCGCCGCAGCACCGGCGCGACCCGCTCCGGATTGATGGGGAAATCGAGGTTTTCATTGGAATTGGTCGGCGAGATGCTCTGCCCGGCCTGCAACTCGAGCAGTTTTTCCGGGTCGATGGTGATCGAATTGGTGTCGACCGAGGCCGAAGCCGCAACCGCGCCAGCGATGATTTCACCCTGGGTGAGAAGGCTTTCGACGCGGGCGTCAATCAGGCCCTCGCGAAACTGGTTGAGATACAGAATGCCTGACACCAGCACGATCAGTGCCGCCAGGTTGAGAAACAGGATGCGCCGGGTCAGGCTCGAAAAAATGAGATTTCCGAACATCCGGCGCACCAGCGTTACCGGATGGATCCGGCCTTTCGCACGCCGAGGCTCGGGCGGGAACTCGTCCTCGCCGCCAGCAATGTCATCCGTTTCAACCGCCATGCCGCTTGTGCCACAGCGGGCAGCCAGACATCAGGGAAACGCCGGTCATGCCGCCTCCCTGAACCGGTAGCCGACCCCGTACAGGGTTTCGATCATGTCGAAGTCATCATCAACCATTTTGAACTTCTTACGCAATCGCTTGATATGGCTGTCGATGGTGCGGTCGTCAACATAGACCTGTTCGTCATAGGCGGCGTCCATCAGCGCGTCGCGGCTCTTGACCACACCGGGGCGCTGAGCCAGCGATTGCAGGATCAGGAATTCGGTGACGGTCAGGGTCACCGCTTCATTCTTCCAGGTGCAGGTGTGACGTTCCTGGTCCATGACCAGATTGCCCCGCTCCAGCGATTTGGTCGGCGTGGTGGCCGCGCGGCCGGG
>LADQ01000075.1 GCA_000961635.1 Hoeflea sp. BRH_c9
GACCATCCCCTATCTCAATGACTACACGGTGTTCACCTTGCGCGAGCCGCATGGCGTCACCGCCCACATCATCCCGTGGAACTATCCGATGCAGATCCTCGGACGATCCGTCGGCGCGGCGCTGGCGATGGGCAATGCGGCGGTGCTGAAGCCGGCCGAGGAAGCCTCGTTGACCGCACTCGCCTTCGCCCGGATCGCCATCGATTGCGGCCTGCCGGACGGGGCGCTCAATGTCGTCCCCGGACTCGGCGAGGAGGCGGGTGCGGCGCTCTGCGCCCATCCGGACATCAATCACATCTCGTTCACCGGCTCGCTCGAGACCGGGCGCAAGATCCAGCAGGCCGCAGCATACAATGTGATTCCGGTGACGCTCGAACTCGGCGGCAAATCCCCGCAGATCGTCTTTGCCGATGCCGATCTCGACCGCGCGCTGCCCTTTCTCATCAATGCCGGCATCCAGAACGCCGGCCAGACCTGCTCCGCCTCCTCGCGCATTCTCGTCGAGGTTTCGCGCCATGACGAGGTGGTGCGGCTGATGAGCGAGCGCTACAAGGCGCTGACCGTCGGCGCGGCCATCGAGGATCAGTCGATCGGACCGCTGATCTCGGAACGGCAGAAGAACATCGTCCAGGGCTTTCTCGCCGAGGCCGACGAGGACGGGCTGGCCCCGGTGGCCGAGGGGCAGATGCCGAAATCAGCGCCGATGGGCGGTCATTATGTGCGGCCAACGCTCTATGGCGATGTCGACCCGGGCCATGCGCTGGCGCGCGACGAAATCTTCGGCCCGGTTCAGGTGATCATTCCGTTCCGCGACGAGGAAGAGGCCATCGCGATCGCCAACGGCACCGATTACGGCCTTGTCGCCGGGGTCTGGACCCGCGATGGCGGCCGGCAGATGCGGATGGCCCGCGCCATCCGTTCAGGCCAGGTCTTCATCAACAATTATGGCGCCGGCGGCGGGGTGGAGCTGCCGTTCGGCGGCGTCGGCAAATCCGGCCACGGCCGCGAGAAGGGGTTCGAGGCGCTGTACGGCTTCTCGACGCTCAAGACAGTCGCCGTCTGGCACGGCAATTAATTCAGGACCGGGAGTGAGACTGATGAGACTTGAAGGCAAGACCGCGCTGGTCACGGGCGGCGCATCCGGATTCGGCGCCGGCATCGTGCGGAAATTCCTCATCGAAGGCGCGCGCGTCGCCATCGCCGACATCAATGCCGAGGCCGCAAGCGAGTTTGCATCCGGACTTGGCGATCGGGCCTTCGCAATTACCGTCGATGTTTCGAAGAATGACAGCGTCGCCGCCATGGCCGAAGCTGTGCTTGGCCGCTTCGGCCATCTCGACATTCTGGTCAACAATGCCGGCATCACCCATCTTCCCGCGGCGATGGAAGATGTCAGCGAAGAGGATTTCGACCGGGTGCTGGCCGTCAACGCCAAGTCGGTCTATCTCACCGCGCGCCATTTCGTTCCCGCGATGAAACAAAGAGGCGCGGGCGCGATCCTCAATGTCGCGTCCACCGCCGGCGTCAGCCCGCGGCCCAGGCTCAACTGGTACAACTGCTCCAAGGGCTGGATGATCACCGCGACACGGACGATGGCGGTCGAGCTGGCGCCGTCGGGCGTGCGCGTCAACGCCATCAACCCGGTCGCTGGCGAAACGCCGCTGCTCAAATCCTTCATGGGCGAGGATACGCCGGAGATCCGCGCCAAGTTCCTCTCCACCATTCCGCTCGGCCGGTTTTCAACGCCGGAAGACATGGGCAACGCCGCCTGTTTCCTGTGCTCGGATGAAGCCTCGATGATCACCGGCGTCGCCATGGAAGTGGATGGCGGCCGCTGCATCTGAGCCCGGCTGGTCCAATTTGCTTCCATTTCTGGCTGAAACCCACTAGCAGGGGCCAACGACTGCGCCGTGCGCCGGACGGACGCACAAAGGCCGCAGTGCCGTATTACAAGAAATGCATCCGCATCCTCGCTTCAATGAACCTGTTTGAGCGCGCCATGCATTGGGAGAAGAGATCATGCGCCTCGGCGGACGTCTGCAAGCAGCCATTGAAATCCTGACCGACATCGAGACACGGCACCGGCCGGTTCCAGAAGCGCTGAAGGACTGGGGTCTGTCGCACCGCTTTGCCGGCTCCGGCGATCGCGGCGCGATTTCCAACCTGGTCCATGATGCGCTCAGGATGAAGCTGTCGCATGGCTTCGTGATGGATGGCGATCAGCCGGCCGATCTGGCGGTGGCGACGCTGTTGCGGCAATGGCGGATCAGTCCGGAAGAACTCACGGCCAGTCTCGACGGCGACAAGTTCGCGCCCGACATCCCGTCAGTCGAAACGCTTGTGGCCTGCCTGGCGCGGGATCTGTCCAAGGCGCCGCCCCATGTCCGCGCCGACATTCCGGAATGGCTGGTGGGCTCCTTCGAGCGCGCCTTCGGGGAAGACTGGGAAGCCGAGGCGCAAGCCCTGACCGCCCGCCCGCCGCTCGACCTCCGGGTCAACACGCTTCTCACCAATCGCGATGAGGTGCTGGCAGCCTTTGCCGGGCAGGGCGCGGCTCTGACGCGGCTGGCGCCAAATGGCATCCGCATTGAAGCCGGCGAAGGGCCGCACCGCCAGATCGCCGCCACCAGCGAAGTCAGCTTCGCGCGCGGCTGGTTCGAAATCCAGGATGAGGGATCGCAACTGGCGGCAGGTCTCGCCGGCGCCGCGGCGGGCGAAGTGGTTCTCGACTATTGCGCCGGCGGCGGCGGCAAGTCGCTGGCGTTTGCGGCCATGATGCACAATGAGGGGCGCATCAACGCCTATGATTCCGACCGGCGCAGGCTGGCGCCGATGGTCGAGCGCATCCGCCGCGCCGGCGTCGAGATCATCGACATCAAGGAGCGCGCGCACAACCTTTCCGGACTGGAACTGGCGATGGACCGGGTGCTGATCGATGCGCCCTGCACCGGCACCGGCACCTGGCGGCGCAGGCCGGACGCCAAATGGCGGATCTCGGAAAAGAACATCGCCGACCGCATCGCTGACCAGGACAAGGTGCTCGACGAGGCGGTCAATTACGTCCGCCCGGGCGGCGAGATCGCCTATGTCACCTGCTCGCTGCTGCCCGAGGAAAACACCGATCGCACCAAGGCGTTCCTGCAGCGTCATCCGGAATTTGAAACCGTGGGGCTGAAGGAGCGCTGGCGCTCGGCGGTGGCCGATCCGGACGCGCCGGTTCCCTATGCGACATCGAACCTGGGGCTGGTGCTGTCGCCGCGGCGCACCGGCACCGACGGCTTCTATTTCGTGGCCTTCCGGCGCAAGATGTGATGGACGGGCGCGGCACCGCAGGCAGGGAGATTGCGCCTATCCTGGAAAGGCAAGGATGATGACCAAATCCCATGCGCTGATCCTGATCCTGTTTGCCGGCCTCACCGTCGCCGGCGGCAGCCTGATCGGCTATCTGTCGATTCCCGGCCCCTGGTATGAGGGCGTCAGCAAGCCCTGGTTCAATCCGCCCAACTGGATCTTTGGCCCGGTGTGGACGGCGCTCTATCTGCTGGTCGGTATCGCCGGGGCGCGGGTCTTCATCCGCGAGCGCGGCAACTGGCTGCCCAGACTCTGGTTTGTCCAGATGGCGTTGAACTTTGCCTGGTCGCCGGTGTTCTTCATCCTCAACCGCGCCGACCTGGCGCTGATCGTGCTTTTAGCCCTGCTGCTTGCCATTGTCGCATTCATGGCTCTGGCCTGGACCCGCGACCGCCCGTCGGCCTTGCTGTTCATCCCCTACGCCGCCTGGGTTTCATTTGCCGGACTGCTCAATGGCGCGATCTGGTGGCTCAACCGCGGTTGAAGCAGGGGCCGCCAAAAACCGCTTGCGAATTGCCCGCGCGCTTGCCAATTTCGCACCTGCGAAAGGATACCCAGCATGGATGAAAGACCCGACCAGAATTTCCGTGAGCGCGTCACCGACAGCTTTGCCCGCCAGAAGGTCATGGCCACCATCGGCGCAACGCTGACCAAGGTCGACTATGGCGTGGTCGAGATCGAAATGCCGTTTCGCGAAGACCTGACCCAGCAGCATGGGTTCCTGCATGCCGGCATTCTGTCGACCGCGCTCGATTCGGCCTGCGGTTTCGCCGCACTCTCGGTGATGCCGGAAGAGGCCGCGGTGCTGACCATCGAATTCAAGATCAACCTGCTGTCGCCCGGCCGTGGCGACCGGTTCCTGTTTCGCGGCGAGGTCACCAAGCCGGGCAACACCATCATCGTCAGCGACGGCCGCGGCTATGCGCTCTCCGATGGCCCGGCCAAGCTGATCGCCTCGATGACCGGCACCATGATGGTGGTGCGCGGACGCGAAGGGATTGCCGGATGACCGGCACGCTCAAACCGGTCGGCGACCGCCGGGTCCTCTATGTGATGGCGGCCGAGCAGGAATATGGCCCGCACCTCAAGGCCCGCTTCGATCCGCTGATCACCGGCGTTGGTCCTGTCGAGGCGGCAAGCGCCGTGGCGGCGGGCCTTTCCGGTTCAGGCGGCAGGCGGCCCGATTGCATCATCTCGCTCGGCTCGGCCGGATCGCGGCGGCTCGAGCAGACCGGAATCTATCAGGTCTCCACGGTCAGCTACCGCGACATGGATGCGAGCCCCTTGGGATTCGAGAAGGGCCGCACGCCGTTTCTCGATCTGCCCGCCGCTGTCAGTCTTCCGGTGATCGCCGAAGGCGTCCCCTCGGCCAGCCTGTCGACCGGCGGCAATATTGTTTCGGGCGCGGCTTACGATCTCATCGACGCCGACATGGTCGACATGGAGACCTTCGCCGTGCTGCGCGCCGCCAGCCGGTTCGCGGTTCCGGTGATCGGCCTGCGCGGCATCTCCGATGGCAAGGCGGAGCTCAATCACATCGATGACTGGACCGAGTATCTGCATGTCATTGACGAAAAACTGGCCGAAGCGGTGGATCGCCTGGAGCAGGCGATTGCATCCGGCGCGGTTTTGGCTTAACCGCTCGCCATGAACGATATCCTCCACACCACCCATCCCGATTCCATCCTGATCATCGACTTCGGCAGTCAGGTGACGCAGCTGATCGCCCGCCGCGTCCGCGAAGCCGGGGTCTATTGCGAGATCGTCCCGTTCCAGCTGGCCGGCGAAGGTTTCGAGCGGATGCGGCCCAAGGGCGTGATCCTTTCCGGCGGGCCGGATTCGGTCACCCGCGAAGGCTCGCCGCGCGCGCCGCAGGCGGTGTTTGATTCGGGCGTGCCGATCCTGGCGATCTGCTACGGCCAGCAGACCATGTGCCTGCAGATCGGCGGCAATGTCGAAGGCGGTCATCACCGCGAATTCGGCCGCGCCGATGTCGAGATCCTCAAATCCTCGCCACTGTTCGACGGCTTCTGGGAAGTCGGCAAGAAGTATCCGGTCTGGATGAGCCATGGCGACCGGGTCACAAGGCTGCCGGAAGGATTCGAGGTGATCGGCACCTCGCCGAACGCCCCCTTCGCCATCTCGGTTGACGAGAAGCGGCGCTATTACACCACCATGTTCCATCCCGAAGTGGTGCACACGCCGGATGGCGCAAAACTGTTGTCCAACTTCGTCCACAACATCGTCGGGCTGAAATCCGACTGGAGCATGGCCGCCTACAAGGCCGAAATGATCCAGAAGATCCGCGACCAGGTCGGCTCCGGAAAAGTCATCTGCGCGCTGTCGGGCGGGGTCGATTCCTCCGTCGCCGCCCTGCTCATTCACGAGGCGATCGGCGACCAGCTCACCTGCATTCTGGTCGATCACGGGTTGATGCGGATGAACGAGGCCCGCGATGTGGTGGCGATGTTCCGCGAGCACTACAATCTGTCGCTCAAGCTGGTGGATGCGTCGGACCGCTTCATCACAGCACTCGAGGGCGAGGCCGATCCCGAGACCAAGCGCAAGACCATCGGCCGGCTGTTCATCGAGGTGTTCGAGGAAGAAGCCAAAAAGATCGGCGGCGCCGATTACCTGGCGCAGGGCACGCTCTACCCCGACGTCATCGAAAGCGTCTCGTTCTCCGGCGGCCCGTCGGTGACGATCAAGTCGCACCACAATGTCGGCGGCCTGCCCGACCGGATGAACATGCAGCTGGTCGAGCCCTTGCGCGAATTGTTCAAGGACGAGGTGCGGGTGCTCGGCCGCGAGCTCGGCCTGCCCGACAGTTTTATCGGCCGCCATCCGTTCCCCGGACCGGGCCTCGCCATCCGCTGCCCGGGCGGCATCACGCGGGAAAAACTCGAGATCCTGCGCCAGGCCGACGCGATCTATCTCGACGAGATCCGCAAGGCCGGGCTTTACGACACGATCTGGCAGGCCTTCGCCGTGCTGTTGCCGGTGCAGACCGTCGGCGTCATGGGCGATGGCCGGACTTACGAATTCGTCTGCGCGCTGCGCGCCGTCACTTCCGTTGATGGCATGACCGCGGATTTCTATCCCTACGACATGGATTTTTTGGGCAAGACCGCCACGCGCCTGATCAATGAGGTCAAGGGCATCAACCGCGTCGTCTACGACGTCACCTCCAAACCCCCCGGCACCATCGAGTGGGAATGAGGCAAGCACGGAACTGACCATGCCCGTCACCATCCATGGCATCAGGAACTGCGACACGATGAAGAAGGCGCGGGCCTGGCTCGCTGAGCATTCGATCGAAGCCGGCTTCCATGACTACAAGGTTGCGGGCATCGACGAAGCCCGTCTGAGGCGCTGGTGCGACGAGGCCGGATGGGAAACTGTTCTCAACCGCGCCGGCGCCACCTTCCGCAAGCTCGATGACGCGGACAAGCAGGATCTCGATGCCGAAAAAGCCATCGCCCTGATGCTGGCGCAGCCATCGATGATCAAGCGGCCGGTGCTGGAGGCGGGTGGCCGCTTGCTGATCGGCTTCAAGCCGGAACTCTATCAGCGGTTTTTCGCCTGACCGCTGGCCAGGACGACGCTCATCCGTTGTCCAGTGCCGCCTGGAAATCCCAATGCCGTCCTGCCGGACCCCGGTCCGGCATCCATTGAGCCCAAGTCCTTGGGCTGAAAAGAGTCTTTCACCGCGCGGACGCGCGGTGGCTAGATCCCGGATCAAGTCCGGGATGACGGAATGGCAAAGCTTTGACCTGGACTGGACGGAGATTGACATTGGCATCCCATCGGATGCGCCGGCGTCACGACGTATCGCGGCGCATGGCAATGTCAATTGCCAGCCCGTGACAGCGGTGCAGCACGTCGTCAACTGGGTGAGAAGACCGCTGCCGGTGGCCGGGTGGAGATCCCGGCCGCAGCGGCGACAACCGCCCGCGCGCACGTATCGAACGCCGCGCC
>LADQ01000042.1 GCA_000961635.1 Hoeflea sp. BRH_c9
AGCCGGCGAAAGCGAGTTGCCGCGCATTCGCGACGCCATCCGCCGGCAGCGCAAGCTGACGATTTCCTATGCCGACGCCGCGGGCGCGGAAAGCCGGCGCACCATCTGGCCGATCGCGCTGGCGTTTTTCGACCGCACGCGGATGGTCGTGTCCTGGTGCGAATTGCGCAATGATTTCCGTCATTTCCGCGCCGACAGGATCATCCATCTGACCGTTGAAGCCGACGGTTATGCGCAGCGCCGCGCGGTTCTGATGAAACAGTGGCAGGTCCAGATGGGCATTCCGCTGCGCTCGAAGTATGACGACTGATCCGCATTACTGCTGACAATATTTGGCACCATGAAACAATATTCTCCGTGACGTGGCCGAAAGGCCGAAACCCCAGGTTTACGGAGATCAAAATGCTGAACTTCAATTTTGTGCTGCTGCATGTCGCCGATCCGGTGGCCAGCGCCGCCTTCTATTCCGATTTGCTCGGCAAGCCGGTGATCGATTCCAGGCCCGGATTTGCCATGCTGCCGCTAAGTGAAGCGGTTACGCTCGGACTGTGGCTCGCCAGCGACGCCGATCCATCCGGCAAGGGCAGGCCAGGCGCCAGCGAAATTTCGTTTGATGTCGCCGATGTGCCGACGCTGACCAAGCTGCACGCGGATTGGGCGGCCAAGGGCCTGGTCATCCTGGTTGAACCCGTGGAAAAGCCCTTCGGCACGACTTTCGTGGCGGCGGATCCGGATGGCCATCGGGTTCGCGTGGTGGCCGGCGCCAGGTCCTGAGACTACGACCGGCCGCGCAACAAAAAGCCCGGTCCGTGGAGAAAACCATGGACCGGGCCGAATGATTGGAGGGTCTTGTATTGGTGCCTACCTGGAATGGGTCCAGACGATTTCTTTCTCGGGAATCTGACGACGCAATGCTCCGAGCACCAGGCCACTGAAAAGCACGACAATCGCCAAGGCAAGCAGGGCAAGGGCTATGGTCATCACGGTATCCTTCCTTCGCAATCATCTTCATTGCGAACACCATGACAAATCCTCAATGAACCTAAACTGAATGGGATTATGGCTAATGAATACTTAGCACGAAGGGCAAGTGATACTCACGCCTGTCGCGCTGGAGTGCGTGCGCTCTCCTCCCATCATCCCGGCCCACGAGCCGGAATCCAGCGACCCCGCGTCGGCGGGGTCAAAAGACTCACTCCGCCCAAGGACTTGGGCGAGCTGGATGCCGGACCGGGGTCCGGCATGACGGCCTTTGCGGCGCCCGAAAACCTCCGCGCCGACGGCTCAGAACAGATGCACCGCGCCGGGAACCGCCGTGCCGAAATCCGGCCCTTTGTCGCGCGGCGGCGGCAGGGTTTCAAACATCGCCATCACCTCCTGGTCGCTGGTGCCGTCCTCGATCTGGGTGGTCCACACCCTGAAGGAAGAAAGCTGGTAGGCGCCAAACGAGGTGATCATCGCCACGTCGGCGGCGTCGGCGCCGCGCACCATCAGGATGCGGCCGATGCGCGGCACATTGTAGCGCGCATCCACCGTGTGCCAGCTGCCGCCCAGAAACACCTCGAACCAGGCGCAGAAATCGTCAAAGCCGGTATCGGGCACGCCGATGTCGCCGAGATAACCGCTGGCATAGCGGGCGGGAATGTTCATGGCCCGGCACAGGCTGACGCCGAGATGGGCGAAATCGCGGCAGACGCCGGATTTCTCCTCCAGCACGTCGCGCGCGGTCTTGTCGGGGCGGCCGAACTTGTAGCCGAAGGTCACGTGATTGTGGACAAAATTGCAGATCGCCTGCACCCGCGGCCAGCCTTCCTGGGTATTGCCGAAATTGGCCCAGGCAAAATTGCCCAGACTGTCGGAATCGCAATAGCGGCTGGCGGTGAGAAACCCGAGCGTGTCGCTGGGCAGGTCCTCGATCCGGTGCTGGATGGCGAAAGTCGGCAGGATATCGGGCACGCCAGAGACTTCGGCGACGCAATCGGACCAGAAGGTGGTGCGGCCGGTATCGGCGACGGCGCGCGAAATCCGGTTGCCGTAGCGGTCCACATAGGAGGAGATCGGCGTCATGCTGGTGGACCGGACATAGTCGGCGCCAATCAGCCGTCCGTTGAATTCCGTGTGCGTCGACAGCGCCAGCAACATCGGCACCGGCGCCGGGCAATCAACCATTATCTCAAAACCAAACCTGATCAGCATGCGATTACCTTGTAAATGGGGTGGACGAGAGCGGTCGTGCGGCCGGTTGGACGCAGTCACAATTGCGCAGGTAAACGTTCTGAACGTCTTGCCGGTTCCATTATTGCACGCGCGAACGGCCTTGGCGCAGAAATTTTCAACAACGCGGCGGCGGGGCACTTCCGGCAGGCCTGCGTCAACTTGAAGTCTTGCATTAACCGCAATTGAGGCGCATTAATTGGGCGTAATTGATCAAGCGCGCCGTGGTATTGTCGTCGACCGGCTCCCTGACACTTCGTTTGTTGCTCGACCTCGAATTTAAGAAGCCCCGAATGCCGCGCCAATGCGCCGGCCGGGCTTGACACGCACGGGACTGAATTATGGCCAAGAACATTTTCACCAAGGGGCAACAGGTCTCGCTGCAGTCGCGCGTCGGACTGTCGCCGCGGACGCCGACCGAATTCACCGTGCTGATGCGGCTGCCCGACAACAGCGGCAAGCCGCAATACCGGATACGCAATGAAGAGCATGGCCATGAGCGTGTCGAACAGGGCAGCAATCTGGAACTGATCGAGACCGCCTCGGGCAAATAGCGCCGGCATGCCGGAGCAACCCGGCATGAGACACGACAAGATATGCGCCTGATCCTTTCATGGAGCCAAATCCGGCCCCGAGGATGTCGCGCCAGAACAGGAAAAAGCCATGGCCAAGGGTCAAATGAAGAAAACCAAGGAAGTCCGCAAGCCGAAGAAGGACAAGGTCGTGGCGAATGCTGCCGCCGTCTCGGGTTCCGCGGTCAAGAATCTGGATACCAACCCGTTTCAGAAGAAAGCCAAGAAGTGAGCATACGCCGCTTCGCGCGGCTCTGTAGTTCGCGATGATCGGCTTCCCCAACACCAGCCGCAGCTTTGATGAAGACGCGGGAACCATTCGGTTCTCCGGCTATGATGGCGTGATGGAAGTCCACTTTCTGCTCGAAGCCCCGGCGCTCGAGCGGATTTCGGGCTTGAGCCGGTCGCCCGACGCCGATTATCTTGGCGCGTTCGACCGCTTCCGCGACCAGATCGAGTCGGCCGCCATCCGCGCCTACAAGCGCAACCGCAAGTCGCTCATCCGCCTGACCACGTCGGATTTCTGACCGCGTTACGGCGCTTGCTCACTTGGCTGAATCCTGTTTGCGCCGCCTCCGGCGTGCGGGCGGCGGTGCGCGCGCCCGCATTCATCCCTTGATGTGATTCGACTGGCATGACAAAAGGCCAGACACCGGCCAATGGTAAGGCCAATCGAGAGGGACGGCTTAGATGCGGATTGCGTTTTATCCCGGGTCATTCGACCCGATGACCAATGGCCATGTCGATGTGCTCGAGCAGTCGCTGGCGCTGTGCGATCAACTGGTGATCGGCATCGGCATCCATCCGGGCAAGACGCCGATGTTTAGCTTTGAAGACCGCGCCAACATGATCGGCGAAGTCGTCCGCGCCCGGTTTTCGCAGCGCGCGCAAACCGTTAGCGTCATTTCCTTTGACGGGCTGGTGGTCGAGGCGGCGCGCGCCGCAGGCGCCAGCGTGCTGGTGCGCGGCCTTCGTGACGGCACCGATCTCGACTATGAAATGCAGATGGCCGGGATGAACCGGGCGATGGCGCCCGATGTCACCACCGTGTTCGCGCCTGCTTATCCTGGCTCCCGCCACATCACCGCCACGCTTGTGCGCCAGATCGCAAGGATGGGCGGCGATGTCACGCCATTCGTTCCCGCTGTCGTGCAAAAGGCGCTGGCGGCGCTGTAGCCCAACTCCCTGCGTCGCGGCGTTGCCAAGCCCGCGGCGGTGTGTCAAACGATTGCCGCCGTGCCGCACATGCACCCGCCGGCGCTGGATATATGGAGCCACAATGCGTTCTTCACGTCTCATTCTTTCCGCCATCCTGGCCTTTGGCCTGGTTTCGACCTCGCTTGCCGCGGCCGCCGAAAAGCTGACCATCACGCTCAAGACCGGCGATGTGATCATCGAACTCGCCGATGATGTGGCGCCCCAGCATGCCGCCCGCCTCAAGGCGCTGGCCGATGCCGGCGAATATGACAATGTCGCCTTTCACCGCGTCATCGAAGGTTTCATGGCGCAGACCGGCGACGTCGCGTTCGGCGACATGGAAGACGGCTTCACCCCGCAAAGAGCCGGCATGGGCGGATCGTCCCAGCCCGATCTCAAGGCGGAATTTTCCGACGTGCCGTTCGAGCGCGGCGTCGTCGGCATGGCGCGGTCGCAGGATCCCAATTCGGCCAATTCGCAGTTCTTCATCATGTTTGCACCGGCCCCGGGCCTCAATGGCCAGTACACGGTGGTGGGCAAGGTCAGCGAAGGCATGGAGCATGTCGACCAGATCAAACGCGGCGACCAGGGCAACAATGGCGCGGTCACCGATCCCGACCGCATGATAAAGGTCCGCTCCGGCGGCTGACACCCGATTTCAAGACAACCACAGGAGATACGACCATGACGGAGATCAAGGATCCCGAAAACACGCTGATCATGGAGACCACCAAAGGCCAGGTGACCATCGAACTGCTGCCCGACCTGGCCCCCGGCCATGTCGCCCGGATCAAGGAACTGGCGCGCGAAGGCGCCTATGACGGCGTGGTATTTCACCGCGTCATCGATGGCTTCATGGCCCAGACCGGCGACGTCAAGTTCGGCAAGTCGGACGGCAAGTCGTTCGATCCGCGCCGCGCCGGCATGGGCGGCTCCGACAAGCCCGACCTGAAGGCCGAATTCTCCAACATGAACCACGCCCGCGGCACCTGTTCGATGGCCCGCTCGCAGGATCCAAACTCGGCCAATTCGCAGTTCTTCATCTGCTTTGACGACGCCGGGTTCTTGAACCGCCAATACACGGTCTGGGGCCAGGTCATGTCCGGCATGGACAATGTCGACAAGATCAAGCGCGGCGAACCCGTCACCGATCCCGACAAGATCGTCTCGATGAAGGTCGCTTCTGACGCCAAGGCGTAAAGCATATCTGGCGCGCGGGATTTGGTGGCGTCGCGCCATTTGAGTTCCGCGCGTTTGTTTTTGGGGCGTGGCCTGTGCGGGTAGACCTTTTCGATTTCGACCTCCCCGACGAGCGCATCGCGCTCCGGCCGGCGGACCCGCGCGACAGCGCCCG
>LADQ01000030.1 GCA_000961635.1 Hoeflea sp. BRH_c9
GCGCGAGCGCGTCAAGCGGCGACCGCAGGGACAGACGCCGCTCATGCCAGCGGCTGGCGACATCCTGGGCCAGCGCGGTCTTGTCGTCGAGATCAGCAGTCATGATCGCCCGCGCGGCGCCATCGCGGAGTGACAATACGGGCTGGCTGCCGGTCAGCATGTGTGAAATCCCGATTCCGGCGTCCGGACTGCGATCAAAGCGCTTTCACCGCTGCGAGCACCGCCTGCGCATGTCCGGGGACCTTGACCTTGCGCCAGATCCTGGCGATCCGGCCGTCGCGATCGATGAGGAAGGTGGAGCGCTCGACGCCCATGTATTTGCGGCCATACATGCTCTTCTCTGTCCAGACGCCATAGGCCTCGAGCACCGATTTGTCTTCGTCCGACGCAAGAATGATCCCGAGCTGATGCTTGGCGATGAATTTGTCATGGGCTTTGACCGGGTCGGGCGACATGCCGACAATGACAGCGCCGGTGCTGGCAAATTCGCCCGACAGCGCGGAAAAATCGATCGCTTCGACGGTGCAGCCGCTGGTGTCGTCCTTGGGATAGAAATAGATCACCACAATCTTGCCCGCCAAACCTTCCAGCGACACGTTTCCGCCGCCATCTCGTGGCAGATCAAATTGTGGCGCCATCATGCCTTCGGCAAGTTCGCTCATCCTGAAAACCTTCCATCCTGTCATTCACCTGTTTTGCAGGTGACCCTGTCGCAAGTGGATATATAAACGCAAGTGCAACAGTAAAGCAGAATCATCCCACTCGGAGAGCTCACACCTTCACGCCCATGCCGGATCAACCGATAGACAAGGTTCATTTCAACAAGCGCGACATTGTTCCGTTGCACGAGCTTCCGTCGTTGGCCAATGCCGATGATCAAATTCTGGTGCGTGGCCATCATCCACGGCATTGGGCCTATGCGACGATGGGCTGGGCGCTGGGCATTGTCATCGTGCTTGCGCTGGTCGTTGGCGGGTTGCTTGGCGCGCTGGAAGCGGGTTTGGCCGACGGATTTATCCGGGACAGGGCGCGCGGTGCGCTGGCCCAGGCGGTCCGGCCGGAAAACCGGGCCGAACTGCAATCCGCCGCTGTCCGCCTGACCCGGAGCGGGAAGCTCGCGCTTGTCGCCAGCGATGTCGTGGTCGGGCGCCGTGACGGGATGTCTGAAATCAATCGCGTCGACCGGGTGGTGATTGCGCTCGATCCGTGGGCGCTCATGACGGGCAGACTGTCGGTTTCTTCCGTCGACATTACCGGGGTCGGCCTGGCCGCACCTGAAGGCGATGGTTTTGATCTCACCGATCTCGCCGGATTCCGGATCGATGGCACCGGGGCGATGATCGAGCAGGTGTTCTCGGTCCTGAACCGGGTCGCAACACAGGTTGACGCAATCGATGCCGGCTCGTTCCGGTTTTCCGACATCCGGGTCTCCGGCCCCGGAGGTCAAGTGGTGATTGAAAAGGCCGTCATCAGCAGGATCGACAGGCGGAACTTTGAGATCGAAGCCGACATTGTGCGGGAGAACCAGACTTTCAGCTTTTACGGGAAAGCCAGTGCGCCGGCCGCCGCGGCGGGGCTGTCCCATATTACCGGCAAGATCGACGGCCTGGCCATCGACTTTCTGACAGAGGGCGCAAGCGATCGGCAAAGCGGCGTGGCGGCGCCGATCGCCATCACCTTCACCGCAGCCCGCGCGCTGGGCGACAGGCAGGCCGCACTTGCCATCAAGCTGCAGGCGGTTGACGGCACCCTGATCATGGGCGGCGGCGAGGCGAGCTTGCAGGAAGCGCGCATCAATCTGGTTTACATGCCGCTGGCCAACAAGATCGAGATCACGCCGTCCGTTCTCCGCGTTGGTGAAACGGTCATGCCGTTTACGGGCGGACTGATTGACGCCGACCGGACCGACAAGATCAAGGGCGAGGGAATCGCTTTTGATTTCGTCGTCACCAACGGGCGTGCCGATCCGGGAGACTCCGGCGCCGCCCCGATCTCGTTTGAAGGCAAGGCGCTGGGCTGGTTTGACGCGGCCAACCGGCTGCTGGTGGCCCAGCAACTGGCGCTGGTCTCGCCTCAGGGCGATCTGCTCGGCTCGGCCTCGTGGCGGTTTGTCGAAGGGATTTCGCCCGAAATCAACCTGGTGGCGCAAGTGCCGCGGATGTCGACCGCCGCGGTGAAGCAGTTCTGGCCTTACTGGATGGGCAAGCTTGCCCGGAAATGGGTGCTCAACAATCTTTATGGCGGCACTGTCACCAATGGCCGGGTTCAGGTGGCGGCGCCGGCGGGCCACTACAAGCCCTATGGTGACATCCGGTTTGATGAAAACCAGTTGCAGATCGATTTCGACATTGCGCGGGCGCGAATGAATGTTGCGGGCGACATTCCGCCATTGCGCGACACCACGGGTCACATGCGGCTGCGCGGTTCTAATGTCACGTTCAACATCGAATCGGCCACCGCGTTCTTTCCGACCGGCCGCACCGTCGAGGTTGCCGACGCGGCTTTTTCAATACCGGCCACCAATGAGCGGCCATTGATGGCGGAATTGTCGATGTCGGTCCGCGGTGAGGCGGATGCGGTCGCCGAACTGATCACCTATCACCCGATCAACGTGCTCGACCAGATCGGACTGAAGCCTGAAGAGCTCAGCGGATCGGTTTCCTCGACGGTGACGGCCCGGTTCGGGCTGGTTCAGGAACAGTCGCCGCCGCCGCCAGACTGGACCGCCGATATCGAGATGAGCGGCGTCGATATCTCCAAGCCCATCGAAGGCCGGGTGCTGACCGATCTGAACGGCCGGCTCTATGTGACGCCGGACCGGGCGGAACTGAAAGCCGACGCGTTGGTGGACGGGGCGAAAATGAAGCTGGACGTGCTGCAGCCCGTGGGTGGCTCCAAGGTCGAGCCGCAGCGGACATTGTCGGGAACGCTGACCGCCGAGGCGCGCGAACTCCTGGCGCCCGGGAGTGGCGCGCTGATCTCCGGTCCGGTCGGCTTCGTGATGGAAAGCCAGTCCGATGGCAGCCAGAATATCTCGCTCGACCTCAAGCCGGCCAAGCTCACCGTTCCGGGTCTTGGCTGGACCAAGGGCGAGGGCGTTGCGGCAAAACTGCAGTTTTCGATGCACACGGACGACGACGTGATCCGTCTTTCCGATCTGAACCTGTCGGGCAAGGGCTTTGAGGCATCGGGCGAGGTGTCACTCCAGGACGGGCAACTGGCCACGGCCATGTTTGACCATGTGGCGCTCTCTCCCAACGACAATTACCGCGTGACGGTGACGCGCAAGGGCAATGGCTACAAGATAGAGCTTGGCGGCAAGGCCATTGACGTGCGTCCGCTGATCGCGCTGGCCAAATCGGTCGAGGCGGGCAGCCCGGTGGACAAGGCCAACACCGCGCAGGTTGAACTCTCCGGCAGTGTCGACACCGTCTATGGCTATTCGTCCGAAGCGCTCTCCTCGGCAAGCGTCCGCTACAAGGGGCAGGGCAAGCGCATAGATCTGCTCGACTTCAAGGCGGTGACCAAGAGCGGACAGGCGCTGGTGATGGCGATCATGCGCGACAAGGCCGGCGAATCAATTGAAGTCACCAGCGGCGACGCCGGTGCCTTTGCCCGGTTTGCAGGCATCTATGCCCGCATCCAGGGCGGTCTGCTGAATATCAGGCTCAAGGCCGAGAACGGCCCGTTGCGGCGGGGCGTCATCGACATCAGGAATTTCACGGTGGTGGGCGAACCGCGATTGAATTCGCTGGTATCGACGCCCGGCAAGCAGGACGGCAAAAGCCTCAATCAGGCTGTCAACGTCGATCTCGACCTGTCAGAGGCGGATTTCGAGGTGGCCAATGCCCAGGTGGTCTCGGGCAACGGAGAACTCAGGGTGAGCGAAGGCATTGTCCGCGGCCCGGAAATCGGCGCGTCGTTCCAGGGAATGATTTACGATTCCAAGGGCAACATGGATATGACCGGCACCTTCATGCCGGCCTATGGCATCAACCGGCTTTTCAGCGAATTGCCGCTGATCGGGATTCTGTTGGGCAATGGCCGTGACCGCGGCCTGATCGGCATCACCTTCCGGCTTGCCGGCAAGACCGATTCGCCGATGCTGCAGGTCAATCCGCTCTCGGCGATCGCGCCGGGCGTGTTCCGCTCGATCTTTGAATTCAGGCCGTGAAATCCCGGCTTTCCGCCTTACCCGCCGGATCATGACAACCCGGCGGGTTCTTTTAATGGCCTAGAGCGCCGTGCGTCCACTTGGACGCACAAAGGACGCTCTAACACTTTAAATCTAGAGCATCTTGTCTGCGTCAGGCGGTTCCGCCTGAACGCAGGATGCTCTAGCGCGGGCGGACCAGAACGTGCTTTTTCTTGCCGAGCGACAGTTTGATCACGCCGTCATCGCTCAAATATCCGGCATTGACCGCAACCTTGTCGTCGGTGATTGTCACATCGTTGAGCTTGATCGCCCCGCCCTGGACATGACGGCGGGCTTCGCCGTTGGATGCTGCCAGGCCGGCACGCACGAACAGCGCCAGCAGTCCGATTCCTGCTTCAAGCTCGGATGAGGAGACCTCGATGGTCGGCAGATTGTCCGAAATCGCGCCTTCCTCGAAGGTCTTGCGGGCGGTCTCGGCGGCTTCTTCCGCCGCGGCGCGGCCATGCAGCAGCGCCGTCGCCTCATTGGCGAGGATCTTCTTGGCTTCGTTGATCTCGGCGCCTTCAAGCGCCTCCAGACGCCGGATTTCGTCCATCGGCATGATGGTGAACCGGCGCAGGAAGCGACCGACATCGGCGTCCTCCGAATTGCGCCAGTACTGCCAGAAATCCCACGGGCTGAACATGTCGGCATTGAGCCAGACCGCGCCATTGGCGGTCTTGCCCATCTTCTCGCCGGACGCTGTGGTGAGCAGCGGCGTGGTTAGCGCGGTGAGCTGATGCGTGCCCATGCGACGGCCCAGTTCGACGCCATTGATGATGTTGCCCCACTGGTCGGAGCCGCCCATTTGCAAATTGCAGCCGTAGCGCCGGGCCAGTTCGACATAATCATAGGACTGGCAGACCATGTAATTGAACTCGATGAAGCTCATCTCCTGCTCGCGCTCGAGCCTCAATCGCACCGAATCCATCGACAGCATGCGGTTGACCGAGAAATGTCGGCCGACATCGCGTAGCATGTCGATGTAGCCGAGCTTGAGCAGCCAGTCGGCATTGTCGACCATGATGGCGTCATGGGCGCCGTCGCCGAACTTCAGCACCTTGGAAAAGACCTGCTTGATCGAGGATTTGTTGGCCTCGATTTCCTCGACCGTGCGCATGGCGCGGCTTTCGTCCTTGCCGGACGGATCGCCCACCATGGTGGTGCCGCCACCCATCAGCGCGATCGGTTTGTTGCCGGTTTGCTGCAGCCAGTAGAGCATCATCATGGTCAGATAATTGCCGATATGCAGCGAGCGCGCGGTGCAGTCATAGCCGATATAGCCGACAACCTCGCCCTTGGCCGCGCGGGCGTCGAGGCCATCGAAATCGGAGCACTGGTGGATGAAGCCGCGCTCGTTGAGGATGTTGAGGAAATCGGATTTGTAGGCTGACATGTCACTGTCCTTGCAGCTATGACGGAAGTGCTGGAAACAAAACGGCGCTGACCGTGTTCAGACGCCCGGCGGGCCTTTAACACTAGCGCGCCAAGCATTCAACCAAAGCGGGCCAGGCCAGAGGCGTGGCTGAAAGGTAAACCGGCAGGGATGGAAGCGATGAAACAGGGTGACGGCGTGATCAAGGCAATCGGACTGATGAGCGGCACCTCGATGGACGGCATTGACCTGGCCATGCTCGAGACCGACGGCGATCAGCTGGTGCTGCGCGGCGCCTCCTCGTTCACGCCCTATGAGGCAGACTTCCGCAAGCGGCTCGAGGCGGCGCTGGAAGACGCCAAGGCGATCACAAGCCGGAGCGACCGGCCAGGCGGTCTGGCGGAGCTGGAAACCGAGCTGACCGACCGCCATGCGGCCGCCGTCGAATCCTTCCTGCTACGCGAAGGCCTGGCCGCGAGCGATGTCGATGTTGTCGGCTTTCACGGCCAGACCGTGCTGCACCGGCCGCTCAAAGCGCTGACGGTGCAACTGGGCGATGGAGAGCTTCTGGCGACGCGGCTCGGCATTGATGTGGTTCACGATCTGCGCGCCCATGACATGGAGCTTGGCGGGCAGGGCGCGCCGCTGGTTCCGGCCTATCACCGGGCGCTGGCGGCCGGGCTGCCGAGCGAGTGGGCCGGTGAGACGCCGATCGCCTTCGTCAATATCGGCGGCATTTCCAACATCACCTATGTCGGTCCCGAAGGAGAACTCCTCGCCTTCGACAGCGGTCCCGGCAACACGCTGATTGATCAGTGGGTGACGCGGCACGCCGGCATTCCCTATGATTCGGGCGGCGCCATCGCCTCGGAGGGGCGGGTGCTGTCGCGCCTTGCCAACCGCTACCTGTCCTCGCCGTTCTTCACGGCGAAGGAGCGGATCTCGCTCGACCGCAGTGATTTTACGCTGCCCGCCGACGGCGAGGCCGGGTTAGAGGACGGCGCCCGCACGCTGGCCTTCGTCACCGCCGCGGCGATCGCCAAGGCGCAGGCGCATTTTCCGGCAAAACCGAAACTGTGGATCCTCACCGGCGGCGGCCGGCACAACCGCATGATCGTCGAAGACCTCACCGTCGCCACCCGCCACACCGGCCAGGTGATCCTGGCGGAACAGGCGG
>LADQ01000159.1 GCA_000961635.1 Hoeflea sp. BRH_c9
AGCGGCGCTCCGGCAGGCTTGGCGCGCGGAGCAAGCCGGGCCTGCGGAGCCTTCTCGGCAAGCTCGCCGGAACTGGTTGTTTTTGTGGCCAAGCTTGTTGACACGGGAACCATGCGCCGTCATAACGCCGACCGCGGAGCCGGTGATTTAACCGATCACCGGCCCGCGAAGCCCGATCGTTTCGGGTTGTCCATCTTGGATGCATGACCCTGGCGGCTGGTCTGGAGGGATGCCCGAGTGGTTAAAGGGGACGGACTGTAAATCCGTTGGCTTCGCCTACGTTGGTTCAAATCCAACTCCCTCCACCACCGCCGGCGGGTCATGAATGCGGGTATAGCTCAATGGTAGAGCAGCAGCCTTCCAAGCTGAATACGAGGGTTCGATTCCCTCTACCCGCTCCATATACGCCCGCTCCGGCGGGTATTTTTTTGCCCGCTATCCCATTGTAATCGTTAAACAATAGCAAATTCAACGCCTTGGCGGTGATTGCGCCATATTGCCCTCGTCAGAAAATTGTGTAAAAAAATGCGCAATAGGCAATTGGAGGGCAGGGCATGAAGGGCGAGGATCGGCATTTGTTGAAACGTGGCAATCGCTTCCACTATGTGCGGGGCGTGCCCACGGGCCTGCACCATCTGGACAGCCGAGCGCCCATGGTCCGATTGTCGTTGAAGACAAAATCCGTCCATACCGCCCGCCTGTTGCGCGATGTGCGCGAGCAGGCCGATGACGATTTATGGGACGCTTTGCGCGCGGGGATCGACGCGGCAACCGCGCGGGATCGATACGATGCGGCGATCCGCCTCAATTCCGCGCTTGGCTTCCGGCGCATGACGGCCGACGAAATGCGGGCCGATTTCAATGATCCAAAATATTTTGGACCCGGCGGCTCTATCGTCACCATGCCTGAGATCATGCGCCGACCGCTGGAGGCCACCCGCGCGGGGGTAAATGTTGCTGAGAGCGCGGCGGTGCAGGACGCGCTTGCGGCGGACGTTCCGCGCCCGGCGATCAAGGTCAGCGAGGCGATTGAAAACCAGATCGCCGACCTCATGGCAAATGACTGGAGGAGCAAATCGGAGGGGCAGCAAACGCGGAGCGCGAACCCTAAGCGGCTCGCCGCCGAGGTCTTCATTCGGGTTGTCGGCGATTTGGCCCTTGATGACATTGACCGCGACGACGCGCTCAAGTTCTTTGACCATTTCAAGCGCCGCATGGGGCGCGGCGAGGTAGGTCATTCAATCGCGAACCGCTGCCTCGACAATTTGCGCGGACTGTTGCGCTGGCACTTCAAGAGGGCCGGGGATTTTGACAGGCGCAATCCGTTTGACCGGCTATCGTTCAAGGGGCCGCGACATGAAAAGCGCCGCATTGGTTTCACGCCGGAGTTCGTCCGTGCCAACATGTTGCACGGCGGCAAGCTGGCGAACTTGAATGCTGAGGCGAGGCGGGCCTTGCTGATCATCATGGGAACCGGTTGCCGTCCAAGTGAGGTGTTGAACCTTACCGCCGCGAACATCAAGTTGGATGTGACCGTGCCGCATGTCCAGATCAGGGACCGGGCGGACCGAGAACTGAAAACTGCACAGTCGGAGCGAGACGTTCCGCTGACAGGCTTGGCGCTTGCCGCGATGCGCGCCCATGTTGCCGCTGGCAACGCTGAGGGCTTCCCGCGTTATCTGGATAAGGAAAGCGGCTTCTCTGCCACCGTGAACAAGTACCTCGCAGAGAACGGTTTGCGGGAGACGCCGGAGCATACCCTTTACTCGATGCGCCATATGTTTGAGGATTTGCTGAAGGACGCCGACATCGGTGATGAAATGCGCCGGGAGTTGATGGGCCACAAGATCGACCGGAGCTTGTACGGGCGCGGGTTCGCGCTGGAGGCCAAAGCGGCGGCGCTGGAGAAGGCGTTTGAAAAGCTGACGTTCGACCCGGCGGTGATTTGAAAACCAAAACCCCGGCGCTACGAGGAAACAGCGCCGGGGCGGGACTTGGAGATGGGCAATGCAGAACCCGAATCGGGTGTAGGTCAAATCGTTATTGATTGCAACTATTATCTGTTTTAAAACAATGGGTTAAGCGGTTTCACCTGATTTTCACCCCATTTTAGTGACTTCCCCGCTGGACAGTCGTGCCACGCCAATGCTAACAAATGGATATTGCAGAAATTTGCGCCCGGATTTTACCGGGCGTTTTGCGTTTCAGTCCCCCCAACATCACGAAACCTACCGCCCGGCGATCCCCGCCGTTGGCGTGCTTTGCCATGGAGAGACCAATGGACCAACTGGACAAAATGACCCCGCGCCTGATCTCGATCACGGAAGCCCTCGATCAAATGGGCATCACGATCTACACCTACAGGCTCGATCCCATGCGGTACCCGCCCGCCGCCGAGGGCACCGCTGACGGTCGCAGCCGCCGGATGATGATGAACTTGGATGTGACCACCTACGTCTTGAGCCGTGGAAAATACCGTTCGCTGTATGATTTCTCAATGGCTAGGCGCGCCGCCGCCAAGCAGGGCGTCGAATTGATCATCGGAGCGCCGGATGACATCCCGGCACCGGCCCGCGTTCTCGAAGTTGCCTGACCCGGCGCGATCCTCGCGCGCCGCCCGGCGGCGGCAAGGTGGAGAGACCTTAGCCGCCGCCACCCAATCCAGCCCGGCCAATGCGCCGGGTTTTTTATTGCCCGCTTGATGGACTGATTTGGGTAAAAAATTACCGTTATCGGTAATGAATACAGTATCACAAGATTTATCTTGCAGTAATAAAGTTGCCGGATGCAGAAAGTTGTTAAGTAACATTCCTTGTGATGCAAGGGTTTGCTGCATTTTGGCCTGTAAAAACGCCGGGTAATATTTTATTTATGGAAAAATGGTGTTTACATTGCTTCCTATCCAACGACATTCACCAGTAGTGAGTGGGAACCGATCATCCCGCCAAGGCGGCGCAAGTTGCGCAGCCCCTACAGGGCGACAGATCGGAAGGCGCGTTGACGATGGCGATAATCAGTTTGGCTGATCGACCTAGATGCTTTGCAGCCGGGTAGTCCCGGCAATGCGCGCCTTATTCGGTAGCGGGACGCAAAACCCGCCTGACGAGGCCCACGGCGATGGGCCGAAACCGAACTGGAGACTGACATGATCAAGGACATTGAGCCGCGACTGATCCCGCTGGGCGATGCACTGAAAATTCTGGACGTGCAGAAGAACACATACCTGAGCGCGCCGGGGAACTTCCCGCCGACTTGCCGCAACGGGCCGACCGGGAACATCAAGATGCTGAACCTTGATGTTCTTGCCTTCGCGCTATCGCTTGGACAGTGCAAGACGCACCGGGAGTATATGAAATGGGAACTGGCCGAAGCTGAGGCGGGCCGATGAGCTTGACAATCCCTTGGTACGATCTGGACGCAGCCCTTGCCGAGCCCGCCGATCTGGACATTGAGGCCGTCAAGGCTTTTGCCAGTGCGCTGACGGCGGACATCGCCGCCGAACTTCTCGGCGCGCCAAACCGGAAAATGAGCAACCGCCGCGAGTTGCGGTTCGGCCGACACGGGTCAATGACCATTGACATCCGCCCCGGTCGCGCCGGTCGCTGGTTTGACCACGAACAGGGCGTCGGCGGTGATTTGATCGGCCTTGTGCAACGCGAGCTTGGCGGAGATTTCCGCACCGCGCTGAATTGGTTGGCTGGCCGTGTTGGCATCGGCAACATGACGCCCGATGACATGTCGGCATTGATCGCAGACAGGGCGGCACTCAGCGCCGCTCAGGCGGTGCAGGAGGAGCGGGAGCGGGCAGAGCGCATACAGATGGCCGCTGAGGTCTGGCGCGCTTCAGTGCCGCCCGCTGGCACGCCTGTTGAAGCGTATTTGCGGAACCGGCGTTGCTGGCACCCATGGCTGGCGACCGGAGATGCAATCCGCTGGAACCCGAACACGCCGATGTCCGGCGGGCGGTTCCCCTGCATGATTGCCGCCATGTCCAGCGCGGCGACCGGCGAGTGGGCGGGCATCCACCGAACCCATGTCACGCCGGACGGGCTGAAGGGTTTGGCTGGCAAAAAAATGCTCGGCAGCGCCATGGGGTCAATCATTCGATTGCGGTGGCATCCGCTAGGCCAGATCGGGGCCATAGGCGAGGGCATCGAAAACACCCTAAGTGCCGTGGCGCTGCATGAGCGCGAATACCCTATCGTTTGCGCCGCGATGAGCGCGGGCAACCTGAAAACGCTGGAGCCGTTCGCACCCGTCAACCTTTGGAGCATCTACGCCGACCGTGACGCGGTTGGTACAGACGCAGCCATCCATTTCGCCGCGCGGTGCGAAGTAATCCGAGTTAACCGTGAAGTGTTTTTGCCGGGAGCGGGTTACGCGGACTTCAATGACCACGCAATGAACAAAAAAATCCCCGGCGCTTAAGAAGCAAACCGGGGAACTAATCCAATGCAAGGAAATAGATAGATGTCTGAAACGGAAAGGTCAAGCGGAAATATATTGCAGTTTGAAGTGGCGCTTGGTCGGATACAGGCTCAAGTTGGCGGCGTTGTTGGCGCGAGTGACATTCCGACCGTCCCAAATCGAACCGTTGCTGACCGCGCCGCCGTTCCCATCCCGGTTGGCGATCTCAGCGACACGTTTCCGGTCAATGAATTGCCGCCGATGTTCCGCGACAGCATTATTGAGCTTCATCACGCAATTCAGGCCCCGGTCGGGTTGATCGGCATGGTGGAGGTAACGGTTGCGGCATTTGTAGCTCAGCAACATATCAATGTCAGGCCGTATGACAGCCGCACCGGTTCCGATGTCGTCTCGATTTACAGCCTGACACTTGGGGAAACCGGAGAAGGCAAGACCAAGGCATTCAGCATTTTGACCCGATCAATCAAGGAGTGGGCCGGTGAAAACACCGACCAGCGTGAACGGGATCAAGTCCGGTGGACGGCACATGATGCTGCGATCTCGCGGGAAATCTCGTGCCTGCCTTTGACCATGGGCAGTGCGGAGCGGGCGGAAAAGGAACGGGAGTTGCGCGCCTCACTTGGCTTGCGGCCATGGTTAGCGGGCGGCGACCTTTCTGAAGCATCCGCCGAAGGAATGATCGACGCCCTCCGGCAGGATCGCCCGTCGATCTTGTTGATCAATGATGAGGCGGCGGGGTTTTTTGGCGGGTACGGTATGCAGGCCGAAAACCGGGAGCGGTACAAGTCGATCCTGAATAGCCTTTGGTCAGCCGATGGCGTGTCCGGGCGGACCCGGAAGCACGGGGCAATCAAACTGTCAGGCGCGCGTCTTAGCGTCATGCTTGCTGGTCAGCCGGACAAGGTGGTGCCGAACCTGCGAGATCGCGGCGACATGGCACATGGCTTCCTTGCCCGCTTCCTTTTGGCCAATCCCCGGTCGATGCAAGGTTTTCGTGAAATCCACATTGAAAGGCCAGACACGCCGACATCGGACGTGGTGGCGGCGCGATTGCTCGAAATCTACAAGCATGATCCGCAAACGAAGCCCGACAACGGCTTCATGATCGAGCCCTTCATTGTTGAATGGAGCGAAGCGGCGCGACTGGAAGCGGTGGAGCATCGCCGATGGCTTGAGGAACAGATCAAGCCGGGGGCGCTGCTGGAGCCTTACAAGCCTCTCATCGCCCGCGTGGTGCAGATTGCAGCGCGCCTTGCCGCCGTGTTCTCTTTGATGGAAACAGGTGAGCCGAACCGGATGGTTTTTCAGGGCCGAAGCGAGGCGGGGTTGCCGGGCATGACATGCGCACCGATCAGCGTTGAGAATTGGCGCGCCGGTCTTGCCGTAGTCTGGTACTCGTTCAATCAATGGCGGGCGGTGCTAGACGGATCGGTTGCCACCTCGTTGACAAAGGATGCGGCGAAGGTGGTGAACCATATGCAAGTCGTTAAGGACCGGGCGAAAGATCAAGGCCCGTCACAGAAGGCGGTTGCCGAGGGTATTTTCACTTTGGCGGCGATGCAACGTGCCGGGTTCACAAAAGGGCTCGCTGGAGCCAGCGGAGACGGCGCACTAGGCTATCTCCGTGATGAGGTTATGCCCTATCTGGTCGAGCGAGGGCAGGTCCACGAACGCACCCTAAGGCAGAAGCAATGCTGGGTTTTGAACCATGAATAGCAGTCGCGAATTAGTCGCGAATTGGTCGCGAAAGTCGCGAAACCAAAAAGCCAATTCGCGACTTTCGCGACTGTTTCGCGACTGTTTCGCGACTGTTTGGAGCGGCCTAACCCCTTGTAAACGCTGGCGTCACCACACTTTCGCGACTTTCGCGACTGTTTGCGACGTTCACGGCTAGCGGCTAACCGGGGTTTTTGTAAATCTTCTTATATTTCAATGGTATAGCGGTGTTATTGGTAAATATTTTTACCAAATGGGCCAACTTGACCGCGAAAACAAGCGCGCACCGGAAAGCAGTCGCGAAAGTCGCGAAATCGGAAAACCAACCCTGACCAACCCCGCCGGACAGCCGCCGGGTGGTCGATCAATGACAATCCAAACCCCGCCGCGCGAGGCCCGTTGCAATGCAGCGCGGCGGCAAGGCGGCGATGCGCCTTTCGATCCTTCAGTGCATCGCCGCCGACCAGTCCAAACAAGAGGAAACGCAAATGCAGGAAATGCAAACCGCCGCGCCCGAAACATGGGGAGAGGTCATGCTGGAATGGCGACCCGATGGGCAGGAGCTTCACCGAGGCTTTGACGCATGGACGCAGAACCGGGCCATCGCACTGGCGAACGCCGCCCGCCGCGACCAGTTGTTCCATGACTGGAGCATCCCGGTTTTCGAGGCCATCGCCGCCGAACTGGACGGGGAGGACAATGTTGAGTTGTTCATCGCGATTGCCGCCGACCGCCTGCCATGGGCGGTGCGCCATGACGCCATGCCGGACCCGCTGAGCCGGTGGATGTTGACGGCGTTCAAGGTCCGCGAGTGGCTCAACCGCCCGGCGGCTGGAACCTATCAATAAACCAAAATTCCGCCCGGCATCGCGCAAACCGGGGCAAGCGGATCAACGGCGCACTTGAGACGAGGAAAACGAAATGCAGATAGATGAACTTGGACTGGCGAAGGCCACGCTGAAAAATGCGGGGAGCAAGTACGTGCAGAACCTCCGGCCCGGCGAGGCCGCGATGTTGGTCGAGAGTGATCATGGGCACGACATCTTGGCGACCTTCATCGCCGGGGCGGTCAACACGCTAACGCCGACCGACGATAACTGGCATTTGCCCCGCGCCACCGGACACCGCGCGGTCAAACTGATCGGCTACGGAGAGGCGGGCGAAACCCTGACGGGGTTCGTGATGCAGTCGGCCGAGCGCGCCGGGGTGGCGGAATACTTCAGCGCCGTCGAAGTGATCGGCATTGGCTGGCCTGATAATACCGCCGCCGCCCGTGACCTGATCGTGGACCTGATCGAACCCGGTGATTTTGTCGCCATCGCCGCCGCCCATATCATTGTCGATGAGCCCGCCGACGCGGCCCGCTGGATCGCTGGAACCGCCAAGCTGAAGGGCGCAATCATCGTGGCGCAAACCAGCGCTGAGAGCATCGTGAACCGCCCTGACAATCTCAGGGTCTTCAGGATGGAGCGGGACAAGTCAATCTGGGCTTTTGACCGGCAACTGACCATCCCGCGCAGGGTGCGCAAGGCCGGGGGGACAAGGCATTGATCCGTGACCGCTCCGACCTGATCGCCGCGCTTTTCGGCGCAATGCTCGCCATCGCAACGCTTGCCTCCGTCGCGGCCTGACAGCACCCCACAACGCGCGTCAACGCATTCCCGGCACAACTGCCCCGCCGGGCGCTGACGCGCGTCCTACGCCAACCTCAAGAAAAAGAGACACACCATGAAAAAGATCAAAATCATCGCCGCCGCCTCGTTCGAAATGGACGCCAAAAACACCATCGTTCTCGACGCCGGGCAGACCGTCCGATTTCCTGACGGGCTCGCCGACTTCCTGATTTCGAAGGGCGCTGCATCCACCTGCCTCAGCGATCCGGTCAAGAGCCATTCGGTGGAGCTTGGCGACATCGACCCGGCAATCTTCTCCGAAGATGGCGACATGATCCGGGGCTATCTGACAGCCAATGCCCGCGTCCGCTGGCATACGCCGGGAAAGCCTGCCAATGCAGCCAACTATGAAGGCCGTGACCAGTGGGCCTCAGGGCTTCTCTACTGGTTTGACCGGTCAGTGTTCACGCCGCTCGAAAAGGCTGGCGTCGCACACCGCGTCCACTTCAGCGCAAAGCGTGTTGACGCGAAGATCGAACCGCGAGGAGAGGCCATCGACCTCGGCTGGCTCCCGTCGCCAGCGGACAGGCTCCGCGCCGCATAATCACGACATCAACCACAAAGGAAAAAACGAATGCTCATCAAGACACTTGCGCCGCTCGAAATCACCATCGGCGCGGCATCGATTGAAATCGCCGCCTATGCCGTCATCGACGTTCCGCCCTCCATTGCCTTCTCACTGAGGCAAGCAGGGCACGCCACGGACGAACTTGAAACCGCGCCGTTGCCGTCCGCATTGCCCGTCGCGCCGGTCACCATCACCGATCTCGACGCCGATGAGGCCAGCGAACGCGGCGGCTTCGTGAGGATCGCGGTCAATCGGTTTGTGCTGGCATCGACGCACGCCATCGGCACACCGGCTGATCTCGCAAACTTGCGCGCGGTCTACCGCATCAATGAGCTTTGCGCATGGGTTCCGGCGACCGTGGCCGAAGCCATCGTCACGGCGGGCGCGGGGCAGCGGGTTCCTTGGTTTGTGCAGACCAGCGCCGACGCGGGCATCACGTTTGACCCCACCGCCGCGCCGCTGGAGCCGTGGGCTGAGGCCGCGCCAACCGACCGCCTTCGCCAGCGCCTTGGCAACTCGCCTGACGCGACGTTGCATCCGTGGACGGCGGCATGAGCAGCATCTTCGACCGTGCTGAGTTGAAGGCCAGTCGGGCGCTTGACCGCGTGCATGGTGAGACGGTGACGATCCTTGCCATGAAGTCGGGGATCAACGTCAAAGCCGCGCCGGACACCGCCCGCCCGGACAGCACCGTGCTCGTGGTTTTCGTGGAGGAGGTTGACGGGGAACACCGCCGGGACGCCCGCCACGGTGATCGCAAGCTCGATGATGTCGGCGGATCGCATTGGCTGACCGTTGACCTTCGCAGCCTCGCAACACCGTTGCTTGTCGGAGATCATGTCTTCCGCCACAAAACAAATCACAAGTACCGGGCCAAGGCTATATCACCGGACGGTGAAGGCAGGCTGAAAGTAGCTTTGCAGTTACTATCAAGTGAAGCGTTAACAACGCTGACAAATTAATACGTTGTGTGAGGCAGTGAAAGCGCAGGGAAACTTGTGATTTGCCTCACACATGCCGCGCCGCGCCGCCGCTGCACTAGGTACCTTACGGCCAAATCTAGGGCGAGCGGGTAGGGCACTGCCCCGTAGTGTGGCTAAACGATAGAATATTGACCGGGGGTTGCCCCGTCAACTGTCCGTCAGACGGACCACCATGATCCATGAAATTCAAATGAAATCAACAGCATAGGAGGCTGACCAATGTCGCAAGTCCGACCGGATGCAGCGTCCACGATCAAGACCGAAGCCCTTGCAACCGTCCTCGGAGTGACCGCTCAGAAAATTCGGGACTACACCCGCGCCGGAGTGCTTGAGCAGACCGGAAATCAGGGCGAATACTTCCTCATCGCCGCCGTCTCGTCGGTGACCAAACACCTTCGCGAAACCGCCGCCGGGCGGACGCCGGGCGATGAGATCCTGAAGCTCAAGACGCAAAAGCTCCGGGCCGACGCCGCCAAGGCCACGCTTCAGGCGCAAGCCCTTCAAGGCTCCGTGATCCCGCGCGATGCAATCGCAAACCGCTGGACCACCACGGCCCGGATCATCCGAAGCACCTTGCTAGCGGTTCCCGCCCGTGCCGCTGCCCGGCTCAATCTCAGCGCCACGGCCCGCGAGGAACTGGAGGCTGAGATACACGCCGCGCTGGAAGACTTGGCCGAGAACGGTCTTGAGCAAGTCGAAATCCACGAATTCAGAGAGGCGCACGCCAATGGCTGACAGCGCATTGAACACCGCGACACGCGCCATGATGGCGGCGTTGCGTCCGCCGCCGAAAATCGCGGTATCAAAATGGGCACGCCAGACAATCAGGCTCTCGGAGGAACAATCCGCCACGGCGGGCCGCTTCCGCCCTTTGCCCTATCAGGAGTTCCTTTTGGACCTTCCCAAAGGCAAAGACCCGGCGGGCAACCCGGTATGGAAGATCGTGGTCAAAAAAGCAGCCCGTGTCGGCCTGACACAGGTGCAAGACATCCTGACCCTTGCCCACATCGAGAACGACCCGACCAGCGTTCTTGTGGTTGTTCCCCGGCACTCAGACGCCCGTCACGCGGCGATCAGGCTGGAGGGCATATGCGAGGCTAGCCCGAAGCTCAACGGCTTGCTCGGCTACACCCGAAACGACACGGAGAACCGTTCATCCTTGCTTGACCGGCGCGGCCCCGGTTGGACCCTCAAACTTACGGGCGCGACGCCTGAGAGTTTGCGGTCGCTGACTGTGCGGACCTTGTTCATGGATGAGATCGCCGCCATGGAAGTCGGCGACGAAGGCAGTCCGGTCGATCTGGCAATCAAGCGAACCGCCACCTACGCGAAAGCAGGGCGGCTGGTCTTCATTGGCAGCACGCCGAAAAGCTGGCCGGACTGCATTGTGAGCCGGGAATATGCGGCATCTTGGCAACACGAGTGGCAACTGAAATGCCTTCATTGCGATGAGCACTTCACGCCACGCTGGCGGCATATGCAGTGGGATAAGGACGCTGAGGGTAATCACCTACCGGATACCGCCCGCATGGCTTGCCCGGCGTGTGGCTCGCTCCACGAGGACGGCAAGGACAAGGCCGATATGGTCCACGGCGGTCGGTGGCATTGCGTGAGTGAAACCGGCCCGCCCGGCGTGATCGGTTGCCATATCAGCGCGCTCGGCTCACTCGTGCCGGACGCCGCTTGGCCGATGCTGGTTCACGAGTTCCTGCAAAAGCGCGGTGACTTTCTGGAAATGGCGGCTTTCACGAACCTTGTGCTAGGCGAAACCGTCGAGTTGCCGGAGGAAGTGGCGGGCGATCCAACCGCACTCAGCGCCCGCGCTGATCCTGACATCCATCGGGAGGCCGTGCCGGATGATGTTTGCCTGATCACTTGCGGCGTCGATGTGCAGCGTGATCGCGTCGAGGCTAGCAGCTTCGGATGGACCGCACGCGGCGAGAAAGTGGTTCTGGCCCACGATGTAGCATGGGGCGACCCGAACGGCGCTGACGGCGATGTCTGGGCCGAACTGGACGGCATCCTGAAGCAACCGTTCACCCGAACCGATGGCGTGCCGCTGAAGATCAAGGCGACCGTGGTTGACGGCGGCGACGGCGTGACACTGGACGCGGTGGTCAAGTTTTGCGGGCCGCGCCGGTTCAACAATGTGTTTGTCGGAAAGGGCGTGTCGGGCTTCTCCCGCCCGCCGCTGGAAATCCGGCGAAGCAAGACCGCCAAAAAATCCAGCACGAACGCGCTGATCGGCGTGGACGCCATCAAGGCGATCATCTTTGAAGGCGTCCAGCGTGACCCCGGCGACCCCGGAAGCTGGCGCTTTGCTGGCGATCTCGATGATGAATGGTTCCCGCAATTGCTCTCCGAAAAGCTGGAGCGCCGGAAATCGCACGGCGTCGAGTTGAAGCGGTGGGTTCCAATCGCCGGGCTCAGGCAAGAGGCGCTTGACTGTGCCGTCTATGCCATCGCCGCCCGGTCGGCACTGCCCCGGCTGGATCTGCAAGCCCTGACTGAAGAATTGGCGGCGCAAGCTGGCAAGGTCGAAAAACAAAAACCCAAACAGGGCTGGCAAGAGAAACTCGCCAGCCTGAGCAACCTGTAAACAAGGAAATCCTAATATGTTTGAGACAATCAAAGCCGTGCTCGGCTTCGCCGGGCAAGGGGCCGAAGGCGTGCCCATGCCGAAATCGTCACTGGCGATGAGCCCGGAAATCCCGGTCGGCAGCTTTGGCGGCGGCGTCGAGACGGCCCATATGCCGGGCATCTATCGCGAACTCGGCGACGCGGTGGCGGACAGCACCGCGCTGACATCGGCCCGCGCCGTTCACGCCCTGATCAACAGTGACCTCGGCGGGGCGGTTGACGCCGCCATCGGGCAGATCGTCGGGACCGGGCTTCGCCCAAACGTCCAGCCGGTCGCGGAACTGATCGGATGGACGGCGGATGAAGCTGACCAGTGGGCACGGCGCGTCGAGCGGCTGTTTGCATTGTGGGCCGAAAATCCCGACGAATGCGACAGCGCCGGGCTCCAGTCATTTGGCCAGATGCAGCGGACGGTTATGAGGGGCTATTTTGGCACCGGCGAGGCGCTGGCACTCTATCCGGTCGCGAAGCGCCGGGGTGACATGTTCCGCGCCAAGGTGCAGTTGCTCGACGCCCGCCGCCTGAGCGGATCGAACATCATCGAGCGGGATCGGCACGGCTTGCGGTTTCAAGGCGGTCGCCCGGTCGGCCTGTTGCTCAAGGATCGCGATCCGGTGAGCGGCTTGACTGATTGGGAGGATCGTTTCGTGCCCTTCCGCAGCAAGTCGGGACGCCCGCTATCCGCGCTGATCTTTGATCATCTAGCGCCGGTTCAGTGGCGCGGGATCAGTCCGCTTGTCGGGGCGCTGAAGCCGCACTTTCAGTTCGGCCGATTGGCGGACGCAACGCTCGCCGGATCGCTTCTGCAAGCCACCTTGGCGGCGGTGATCACAAGCTCGGCGACCAGCGAGGAAGTGATGCAGGTGTTTTCGAGCGCGGACAGTGATCAATCCGCGATGGACAGCTACGTTTCGGCAAAGCTGGCGTGGTATGCGGCAAATAGCCTGAAGGGGCTTCCGAACGCGATCCATCTTCTGCCCGGCGAGACGTTGGACTTCAAGTCGGTGGACACGGACAGCGCCGAAAACCTCGCCGACTTCGCCCGGCTGCTGAAGCTGGAGAGCGCCCGCGCCCTCGGCATCGGATACTCACAGGCGACCGGCGACTACAGCGGCGCGACCTACTCCAGCGTCCGCATGGAAAGCGCGACGAACTGGCCTTTGGTTCTCCAGCGCCGCAAGTCGATTGCCGGGCGGTTTTGCCAATCCTCCTTTGAAGCGTGGCTCGAAAACGCCATCCTTGACGGGATCGTTTCCGTGCCCGGCGGCTATTCAAACTTCATGGCACTCCGCAAGGCGTTTGTTCGGTGCGAGTGGCGCGGGCCTTCCATGCCACAAGCCGACGAGAACAAGAGCGCCAACGCGAGCAAAACGCGCCTCTCCACCGGCACCACAAGCCTCGCCTATGAGTGCGAGGCCATGGGGCTGGACTGGACTGACGTGCTTGCTCAGCGTGCGCGTGAAAAGCAGTTTGCGGCGCGTATCGGCTTGCCAGACCCGCACGTCGCCGACCCGGCAAGCGTTGCCCTGCCAACCGGCGAACAGGCCACCATCGAGCACACCACCATGAATGGTCACGCTGAGGCGCTGACGTTCTCTCAGGCGGCTGATCGTGTCGCCAAGCTGGAGGCTGAGGCGCGGGCGCTACCGGCTCAGTATGTGCCATCGGCGGGCGAGGTGGCGAAAACCACGAAGCTCCGGCGCGAACACCA
Organism: Hoeflea sp. BRH_c9; assembly: GCA_000961635.1. Lineage (GTDB taxonomy): Bacteria > Pseudomonadota > Alphaproteobacteria > Rhizobiales > Rhizobiaceae > Hoeflea. Next base: position 13,720 of record LADQ01000159.1, read on the forward strand.
CAATGAGCAGCGGGCCTACTACCGAAACGAGATCGCCTCCCTTGAGGCTCAAATCGAACAGAAACAGGAGGCCGCATAATGGCACCCCGGAATATCCAATTCGCCGTCACGAGCGGCACTACAACAATTATGATCAACGGGCAGATCGGGGCCGACGACCTTGTGACCGGACGCATGACCTTGGTCGATGGAACGGGCAACGCCGCCCCGGTCACGGTGTCCATTGCGGGCAGCGTGAGCGGCGGGGCGATTGAGGGGCTGGTTTTCGCAAGCCTCGACACCGGCACAGTCGATCTGAGCGGAACCGGCACCATCGACGCCACCGGGGTTATGTCGATCAACATCACCGGCACAGTCGGCGGTGCAGCCTTCGCCGGGGTGGCGGTCGGCGCAGCAAACGACAGGCTGGTTCACCACGGGACCGCTCAGCATGACAGTGAGGAGAGCGGCGCGACCGTCCTCGGCATCGCCGCCGCCGACCCGTGCGCGCTGGCGACAAAGCTCCGGGCGATCCGCCTCGAACTGATCGCAGGGCAGGGCATCGCCCGAACCGAAGTCGCCGGGCGGTCGGTCTATTTCCAGAAGGGCGATCTTGCCGCGCTGGAAAGGGAAATCGCCCGCCTCGACGCCGCGTGCGCAACCGCCAACGGCACCACGATCAAGCCCTCCGAAACGCCCCGCACCCGCCGGGCGATCCGCTTCAACCCCTATCTCTGATCCAAAGGAAAACACCCATGAAAATGACCCTGAAAACCAAGCTCGCCACCCGCTTCCTTGCTGAGAACGGCGGCGCATCCGCAAATGACCAGATCACCATGCTCGCCGCCGCGCTCGATCAGGGGCGCATGAGCATCGGACAAGCCCGCATGACTGCCGGGTTGATTGACGACTGGTCAGCCGCCACGCTGAAGGAGATCGGTGATGACACGTTCGCCGCCGCCGAAGCTGAAGCCGCCGCCGCTGAAAACGTGCTGACGAACCGAATGGCAGCAAGTCACGGCGGCACGGTCGAGCCCGACGCCCACGGCACGCCCCGTTTTGTCCCGCTGGACGCGCCCGCCACCGCCGAAAGCGTGCTGGTCGATCGGATGCGCAAAGCTCACGCTTAAACTTCGCGGAGGGGGCTTACCACTCCGGTAACAAAAAGTAAATAAAATTACCAAATCCGCAAATAACAAGCTCCGAAAGTACCAATTTGGGGCTTGTTTTTGCTTCATGAGCCGGGACAATACAGGCATCAACAACCCGAGAGGAACGACGATGAACGTATCAATTATGGAAAACATCGAGGCCCGGTCGATCTTGCTTCGCGCGGCTGAGCAAATCAACAGTGACAGCGCACGCAATGCATTGACGAGCGAGATCATCGGCATCGAGAACGAACTTGCGAAGGCAAGCCCCGCCACTGATCGGGAGCGCCGGGCGCTGCTCGGCTTGGCGGTTGAGACAATGATCACGGACGGGGCCGACCCGGCGCATATCGGGCTGGTTCAAGCCGCCCTCCGCTGATCGGCACACCACCACCGCACACCACTGAGGCCCGCCATCGCGCGGGCTTTTCTTTGAAAGGAACAATCATGACGAACTTTTCGGCGAAGATCGGTATCTTCGCCAGTGACAATACCAGCCGCGCCTTCGCCAGTGTGGCAAACAACGCCAAAGGGCTTCGCGGCGCGCTCGGCAATATCTCAGCCGCCGCAGACAACGTAGCCCGGCGCTCAGCCGCCGCGAGCGCCGGGGCAATGCTCGCAATCGCCGCCGGTTCGCGCCAGTTGATTGCCAATGAGGGCGCGCTGACCGGCGTGGTCAAAACTCAGGGCTATGACGGCGCGATTGAAATCCAGAAGGAATTGCAAAAGGAGATCGGCAAAACCGGGCTTGGCCTCGAAAATCTCAACGCCATCGCCTCTCAGCTTTCCACGAGCGGCATCACGGATCGCGGTGAACTGGTCGCAATCACCGCCACGAGCGCGGCAGCGTCCAAGGCATTCGATGTTTCCGGGGAGGCCGCTGCAAGCGCGCTTTCAACATTCCGGGGCGCGTTCGGTGCGAATGCCGATGAGATCAAACGGTATGCGGACAACCTCAACTACCTCGCGGACGGATCAAATGCGCAGGCTGGCGGCATCCTTGAGGCGAACCGCAACCTCTCCCCCTTGGCGGCATCATCGGGCGTCTCGCCTGAGTTCATGACCGCTATGTCGGCCACCGCGCTCAATGCCGGTTTTGACCCGTCCGTCGCATCGACGGGCATGAAGAACACGATCATTAACCTGCAAGCCGGGACCAATGCGACCAAGGCGCAACAGGCGGCGTTCAAAGAGCTTGGCATCACGGCTGAAGATACAGCCAAGTCGATGACTATCGACGCCGACAAGACGATCATCGACGTTTTGGGCAGGATCGCCGCCGCCGACCCCGGTCGCCGTTCGGCAATCACCACCTCACTTTTCGGCAAGGAAAGCTCCAGCGTCGTCGCCCTGATCAATGACTATGACGGGCTCGTCGCAAGGCAGGCGCAACTCAACAGCGGCGCGTCGGCGGGCTCCATGGATAAGGAGCTTGCCAACCTGCTCGCGACACGCGGGATGCAAATCCTGATCGCCACGGAGAAGGTCAAAGCGGCTTCCGCCGCCCTTGCCGGGGCGCTAGCGCCGATGATCTCCATGCTTGCCGATAAGGTCACCGTGTTGGCAGAAGCCTTCGAGGGCCTTTCCAAGAAACAGAAGGAATGGGCCGCTTGGTCAGTGGTTGCGGTCGCAGCCCTCGCGCCCGTTGCCTACGGCGTGAGCATTGTAGCTGGGGCCATCCGCGCCGTGCTGCCTTTGTTCACTGGCATCGGGCGGGCGGTTATGTGGGCCGGTGGCGCAATCGGTGGTCTTGCCGGTTATGCCCGCGCTGCATGGGTCGGCTTCACCGCTCTCCGGCTGGTCATGGGCGGCACCGCCGCCGCCCTTGGCGTTATGGCAACCGGGCCGATTGGTCTAGCGGTCCTCGCACTCACGACGCTGGCAAGCGTTGCGTGGCTGGTTTACGAGAATTGGGGAACCGTCACGGAATGGTTGTCCGCCCGCTGGAAGGAGTTCGGGATAATCGGCAACAATATGGCTGAAGGACTTGTTGACGCTTGGGCAGGGCTTTCCAAAGGCGTGTCTGACGCTGCCAGCGCCATCGGTGCAGCGGTTGGCGGGCTGGCTTCCAGCTTCGCCGAAACATTCCCCGGCATCACGGCGGCGATGTCCGGTGCGTGGGATGGCCTTGCGGCAGGGGCAAGTGCAGCCTTCGACGCAACCGCCGCGCTCACGGCGCAATTTGCTGAGGTGATCAAGGGCGCGTTCACCGGCATTTCGGCGTGGGTTGGCAGCGTCTTCACCGGCATCTTCGAGGGCTTCAAGGCAGAGGTGAGTGGTCTGTTGGGCTGGCTTTCGAGCCTCAATCCGCTGAAAGGCGCATTTACCAGCGCGCCGCCGCCTACGCCTCAGGCCCAGCGCGGAGAGGCTTCCGCCATTGCCCTTGGCGGTGGACGGCAGGTCAACGCGGTGCTTGCGCAGCCGGAGGCCAAGACGGTGACCACCGGAGGCTTGAACGATCAAGCCGCCGCCGAAGCCGCCGACCGTGGGTTTGATCGCCTGATCGCCAAATTGTCCGAGAACGGCACGTTCACCGCGAATGTGAATGTGAAGGTTGCGGGCGGTCAGGTGACCGGCGTGAGCCAAACGGCAAGCGGCCTCGTGACCGCTGGCAATGTCGGCGTGCAGGAGCTTGGCGCGCAGTAAGGATCAATGCAGGGGCGGGGCTTTGGCCCCGCCTTATGATGGAGTAACAAATGATGAGAGATTGAAATTATTTGCTCAAATAAATCTAAAGATCGAAAAAATTAGATTGTCACTTGGAAAGTGCGCTTTTCAGAGAATTAAATATCGTCTGTAGTTGTCGATCAGCGCTTATTTACCGTCTTTTTGAGGCTTTTTATTCGCTGCAATCGATAATCTTCTAATGTAAAAAAATCCTGTAATTGATCCAACAACAATTGCGATGGAACCAAAAACAATAACGTCTGGATGTATGAAGCCGCTGCTTTTGTAATCTCCATTAATCTTTCCATAAAGAATTATAGCAACAAATATCAAAGCACCAATAGTTTTTTTTGTCATCATTTGATATTTCCATTCGTTGAACAATACAATCAACAAATGAGTTCCAAAAAATATGGCGATTATGTCCAATAAGAAATATTCGTTCATATTTTACCCCAACCTCATACCATTCAATTTCCGCATCGGATTCTATGTTATCAAGTTGGTCTTTCCTACTCGAATTCTAATTTTTTCGTTTGGGCAAGTTCGACCTAAGAAATTGAATATTTCGCAAAAGTGGCGTTATTTTGCGTCTATCAAAAATGTGTGAAAAAATGTCTTGGCTGTCAACGTAAAACACAAGCGCCATGGGAGTACCGGGCGGCGCAATGGACCGCCGGTCAACAGGAGGCCCCGGAGGGTTGCCCGATCAAAGGCAACATCAACCGCAAGGGGGAGCGCATCTATGACTCGCCATGGGGCAGGGACTATGCGCGGACAAAGATCAGCCCTGAGAAGGGTGAGCGCTGGTTCTGTGATGAGGCTGAGTCCGTGGCGGCGGGGTGGCGCGAGGCGTGGTGAATGGGGTCGTGGGAGTTGATGAAACTTTGAGCGCAACTTATCGACCAACACTGACTCATTTTTGCTTTCCTTTGGTCCTTTTGAATTGTGCCGCGTCAGCCGCTAACTTGTGCTCCCATGCCTGCTCGGACACCTTCTCAAGATCAGGCAGTGTTCCGGCGATCCCTTTTGCTGCCGCCTCTGCCGCCAAGCTAATGTACCTTGTGCAGAGCAACGGTTGACCGCGTTCATTTCGGAAATCAATGTTGTAACGCACAAAAAAACCGACGGTCTCATCATCAGTCAGCAAGCGCGTATCGAACTGACCATCATAGTCATCCCATAATTTATCAATGGCGATTCGCTCATCTGAAAACTCAGAGAGGTCGAAATATCCATCTGGATAATCGAAGCGTAATTCTTTAGGCGAAACGCCGAAAACAATTTTGCAGACTAAATCAGCACTATCCTCTAATTTATAGATGGTAGCTTCATCGCGTGAGTGCATGTTTAGGATGCACAAGTCCTCCAATCTATTAATTTCAGCGATATTTCTCAATATCGTTGTGTTCTTGCCTATTGGAGATGTTTTCGAAGGGTACAGGCTGAACCAAGTATCAAAGCGATCTTTATTCGACATAATTCACCTCAATTTAGTAGTTTCTCCTCCCTTAGAAAAAGCATTGATGATTTGCTGACGCCGTGCAAGCTCTGCGATCACTAAAGCTCGGTTATGCACACTGTCCACAAGTAGCCGCGCGATCATATGCGGTTAGCTACCCCCAAACCCGCGCCGTCATCCACGGCGGATCATCGCCGGTTGTCTCCCGGACGGCCCGCTGTAGAGCGGCGCTGAGTTCAATGATCGCCTGATAGTCGGGGCATTGCGGCTTGAGCCCTGCCATGAGCGGCACGAGGTCGCGGTGCAGGGCGGCGATGCTGGTGACGAGCGCGGCGGCTTGAGTATCGGTGAGGGCAGGGCGGCGTTTAGGTCTTTGCATTGTGGGGCATCCTGTTGAGGTTGTCCCGTCCCGCTTTATGGATTTCCTGATTTGCAGGTTGGATCAAGAGCTTTGCTTGGCTTAATCGCTCTATTGCCTAAGTGTTTTGGTAATTTGAGGATCGAAAACATGTCAGAAGGCAGAATCTTGGATTGCCGTCTCGCTCATTGCCAACTATTGGTTCGGTGTGCTGCGGAATAGGCTTGAAGGATTATTTTATATGGCTGAAGCCGAAAATGATGTGCCAAATGAAGATGTTTTGGAGGAAACCTCGACAGTCGCAGCCTCAGAAGATGCTTCGACAGAGGCAGCCGCCAATAAATCTGAGCAATCTCTATCCTTTAAAGAGTTTCTAGAAGGTACGCATCCGTCCGTTTTCAAGCCGGTGCATGATCTTTGGGAAAAAAAAGTCAGAGTCCATACAGAGGATGAACGAGAACTCACCTTCTCCGATATACGCCTCCACTGTCGGATCTGCGAAGGTGAGCGCACCTTTCGTGCTACCAGAGGTTCTGATGAATATCGGTGGAGCACCCGTAAGGTAAATCTCCATCCTATCTATTTATGCGGAGACTGCCAAAACGAAACAAAATACTATGCCCTTCAGGTCGCTTTTGGCGATGACGGAGGCAGTCAAGTCTACAAATTCGGAGAGATACCCGCGTTCGGCATTCCGGTTTCCAATCGTCTCCTTCGCTTGTTCGGCAATGAGGATGCGAGCCTATTCTTAAAGGGAAGGCAGTGCGAAAATTTGGGGTACGGTGTAGCTGCATTTGCGTATTACCGCCGTGTCGTTGAAAACCACAAAAATGATCTGTTCAATGAGATCATAAAGGTTTGTCGAACGGTCGGCGCTTCTGCCGAGTTGATCAATGAACTTGAGGCCGCGAAGCGAGAAATATCGTTTTCAAAGTCAATCGAAAAAATAAAAGCTGGCCTGCCAGAAGGGCTGCTTATCGATGGGCACAATCCTCTCAATGCTCTCCACAATGCTTTGAGCGTAGGGCTTCATAATGAGGCCGACGAAGACTGTTTGAGCGACGCTCAGGCTGTTAGGCTGGTGTTGGGTGAACTTGTTGACCGGATCGCGCTGCTGAAGCAAGAAAATCGAGAGCTTACCAATGCGGTTCAACGTCTTTTGGCAAAGAAGAAATGAGGCAATGACACCCCTTGCCCTTCCTGTGTGTAGCAAGGATGCCGTTCCGCAATGGGGCGGAATTGCATCCCCGATCAAGCCCGTTCCCGCTAATGGGGTTGCGTTTTTGGTCGTGCGGCGTGGTGCGGCGCATTACAATTGTACCTTTGAACTCAAGGTTGCCGAGCTTCGAGCCGCTGCATCCGAAAGGCGATCAGATGAGTGATGCAAGTTTCGAGGTTGTGAATCGCCATGGTGAGGGCTTGATTAAGTCTGTCCTTGCTATCAACGGCGCAGCGGCGACGGCGGTTCTAGGTTTCGCGCCAAGCCTCAGCGCCACCGATGAGCCTACGCTATCGCCTTGGCTGATTGGGACGGCTTTTGGGATATACATCCTTGGAATGGCTAGCGCTCTCATTAGCTATCTCTCAATGAACTTGTTCTTGATGTTTGATGGTGATCTGGTTTGGTCACGCAAACCGAATGCGGAGGCAAAAGCTGGCATTGCACGGGGTATGGCATACGCTTTTGGCATCCTTTCTGGCGTGATTTTTATCGTCTCGGGATTTTTGATTGCCCATGCGTTGCGGACCATGTGAGCGTTGATCGAAACGGAGCGGAAGGCCAAGCCCAACCATCCCCGATCAAGCCCGGTCCCGCAAACGGGGTCGGGTTTTTTGTGTGTAAAAAGATGGCTAAAAATGTTGCCAGAGAAACAGGCTAACTCGATGAAATAGTTACGTTTATGGGTAAGGTTGCATACCCTCTACCCGCTCCAAAATGCTGCTCATTTATTTGTAGGGTGTCTCACAACCGGGTCTTGCCGGTACGGCGGGACAGCACTGACATGAGCAGGAATATCGCCGCACTAGCCCCGCCCAGGGCCCAAAACGCCAGGTAGGCGACAGGCAGCGGCTTGCCGGCCGCCAGATTTGCGCTTCCGGCGAGGCAGACTCCCACCCCATAGACAAACACGCTTGCCATCACGGTCACGAGCAGCCGTGAGGAACCGCGCGCTGCCCATGATGCGGCGGCGATAGTCAGAAACATGGATGCGATCAGGCGGCTTGTCAGCGCATCGCCTGGCCAGAGCCAGAGCGATGCCACCGGGCCTGCTGGCCAGATAAAAAGCACCGTGCCCCAAAGCCCGGCAACACTCCCGAAAAGTGCTGGCATCCACTGCGCCGGCATTGGCGAAGTCAGCTCCGCGGGCGATCTGGGAAACGCGAGGATCAGCCAAGCCGCTCCGGGAAGCAACAGCATGACCGTTGCGAAGAAACTCCATGTCACCGACCGTGCCGGATCGAACCGGTCGAGGTGCAATAGAAGTATGGCGAAGGTCAAAGGGCCGAGGTAGCTGGCCAGCATCACCCCAATCAGGCGGAATTGTGCGGCGCCGGGGCGCAACAGCGCCAGCAGGCAGGCAACGGCGAAAGCCCAACTCGCCGCCGCCAGCATCCGGCCGGCAAGCGGTGGCAGCATCCATGCGAACGCGTCCGGATCGCCGCGCCACCAGAACGGCGCACCGAGAAATCCGCCTGCCATGGTCAGAAGCACAATCCGCTCAGCCATCACGTGGCGCACGGAACCCTTGCGTCGGGCCAGAAGCCATTCCCCCGCCACCACGACGCCAACCAGCAGCGCCAGCGCGAGAACCATCCAACCCAGACCCGACATGGCCAGTCCCTCTCGTCTCTCCCTACTTATCATGACTTGCCGCAACGCGTTGCGCAAACGACTTGCCAGGCGGTGAAGCCGTATTTGACTCTGGCGGTCATACAAACCGGGCGGGGCGCTTTTCAAGGCCATCCGCCCGGTTTTGCCGCGTTTCCGGTGTCAAGATTTGCACTTGCGAAACCGCAGCCAAAGCCTTATGTCGCGGTAACTTCTCGCGGGTCCGGTTTCAAACAGCTCCGGATCCACAGTCTGCCAACAGAGTTACAGGATACAGGACGATGGCAAAGGGTAAGTTCGAGCGCAATAAGCCGCATGTGAACATCGGCACGATTGGTCACGTTGACCACGGCAAGACGTCGTTGACGGCTGCGATCACCAAGTATTTCGGCGAATACAAGGCCTACGACCAGATTGATGCTGCGCCGGAAGAAAAGGCGCGCGGCATCACCATCTCGACGGCGCACGTCGAGTATGAGACCGAGGCCCGTCACTACGCCCACGTCGATTGCCCAGGCCACGCCGACTATGTCAAGAACATGATCACCGGCGCTGCGCAGATGGACGGCGCGATCCTGGTGGTGTCGGCCGCCGACGGCCCGATGCCGCAGACCCGCGAGCACATCCTGCT
>LADQ01000158.1 GCA_000961635.1 Hoeflea sp. BRH_c9
CCGCCCCGTGCTTGAGCCGCCAGTGGTGGTGGCAGCACTCGCCCCGCCGGAACCAGTCCTGCCCGCGCAGGCTGAAATAGAGGCGTTCGCCGCGGCCGCCAATGCGGACGTGGCGCCGTCCCCGCCCGCCAATATCGATCTCGCGTCCATTCGTGCCCCGATCCCGGAATTGCTGGCTGAGCGCGCTCCTGGCTTCAAGCCGGCTGCCGACGTCGAGAATGCGCCCGAAACGCAGGCTGTCGAAGTGGCCGCGTTGCCGGTCCCCAGCCTGATCGAGGCCCGCATGTTGGCGGCAGCCCCACCACTGCCCCCGGAGGGGATTCCTTCCGCGCCGCCACTTGCGGCGTCGGCGTCAACCGTAACGCCAGCGCCAAAAACCCCGGAACTTTCGCCCGCGACCACCGCGGTAGTTGCGGCTTTGCCGTCCGGAAATGATTTCATACCGCTGCCGATCCGCAGGCCCGGTGATCGCGCCGGAGACCGCTTCCCGGCAATAGAGGTCGCCGCTCTGGATCCGGTCAAGGCCCAGCGCGGGGCGCGACTCGCCGCAACTGCGACAACAGCTTCTGCGCCCCGCAAAGGCGATCGGCCAAACGCCAGCGCAGTGGCCGATCAGGCGCCGCGCACCGCGATCCGCACCGAGCCCAAGCTGACCGAAACCATGATCTCCAAATGGGCCTTGTCTCAGGAGCGTGTGAACACAATGTCGACGCTGCCCGGCAAGGGCCGCCATTTCGTCGTCAGTCAGCTGCGCGCCGCACCGACGGTTGTCTATGCCAATGCCTTCGCGCCTGGTGGCGAACTTGTGCACGATCAGTTCACGGGATCGGCGGTGAACTTCATATCCGTTGCCCGCTTCGAAAATTAAAGCGCACGCCTCGTCCGGCGGGTTGCGGATCTCCAGGGACATGTCCGAATCAGATGGCCGCTTGATTGCAATCAAGCGGCCATCCTGTTTTCATATTTGGATTGAATTAGCTGGCGTCTTCGGGTTCCGGCGCCATGCCCAGCGCGTGCAGGTAAGTGTCGAGAATTGCTTCCTGCTCAAGCCGATCGTTCTGGTCTTGCTTGCGAATGGCGACAACTTTTCTGAGCACTTTGGTGTCGTAGCCGGTTGATTTGGCTTCGCCATAGACATCCTTGATGTCGTCGGCGATGGTTTTCTTCTCTTCTTCCAGCCGTTCAATGCGTTCGACAAAGGAACGGAGCTGGTCGCGGGCTACGGCGCCGGCATCAGACATGGGGTCACTCCTGAAAGGGCAAATGGGGGTCAGTTGCGTGAGGCTTCAAGTGCCCAAACGCAGCCTTCGGGTCAAGGGCGTTTACACAATCAGCGTTGAATAATCGCGTTCCCGCGAAGATGCGGCGGCAGCGCGGCGTCAAATCACGCGGGAACCGTGCAGTTCAATCTCGTGCAGTTCCGGCCGGTCGGCCAGAGCGGCAAGAATCGGCGCGAGACGGCTGACCCATGATTCGACGCCCGTCTTGTCGGCAATCAGGTCCTGGCGGATTTCCAGCAAGGCGTGGGCAATGCCGGTCATCGAGCAATGCCTGTGCATGGTGTCGCCCTTGAGCGCTCCGTCATAAGGTTCGTTGTCGCCGACGATCAGCGCGGGATCGGCGCTCAAGTGGTCAATCAACAGAAGCGCGGCCCGGGGATCGGTGTCCCACAAAATGCCTGCGTGCCAGGGCCTCGCCACGCCCTTCCAGGCATGGGTGAAGGAATGCAGGGATATCACCAATGGCGCCTTGCCGGATTTGCGCCAGGTCTCCGCGATGACCGTGGAAACGGCATCATGATAGGGACGGTGGAAAAGATCCAGGCGGCGTTCGCGCTCCTCGCCGGAGAGCGGATGATTGGCGGGGATGACCATCCCGTCGGAAAGCTTCATGATCAGGGTCGGATCATCTTCACCACGGTTTGGATCGATCAGCAAACGCGAGAAGCAACCGAGAACGGCCGGAATTCCCAGCCGGGCGCAAATGCCGCGGGTCACGTCTTCCACGCCGATGTCGTAGGCAATGTGCCTGCGGAATGCTTCCGCGGGCAGGCCGAGATCGCCATATTCGTCCGGCAGCCGGTTCATGGCGTGGTCGGCGAGGATCACCATCGAGCGGCTTGGGTCGCCAGGAATTATTTCATAGGGCTGAAAGCCGGACATCGCGGATTCGAAAACAGAGTTTGAGGAATGCTCTACAGGGTGGGATCAATTGCACAGCCGCTTCTTCCGGGCAACCGCCGCGATCAGCTGCTTTGCCTGGCTCTCGCATAAAATTGCCGGCAAAGCGCACAAGCCTTGACTTTAGTCTGACGCCATTCGTTGACTTTCACGGCCTCGCGGCGCAAAAAGCAACGCATAAATCATTAGCGGAGACTGACCGGAATTGATCTTTCGCGAGTTGCCACACCCCCATTTTTCCATCTCCAAATTTGCCGCACTCATATCCCTGGCAGTCGGGGCGCTGACGCTTGCCGGCGCGGGAGAGGCAAGAGCGGATTTTCGGGTCTGCAACGGCACTCAATCCCTGGTTGGCGGCGCAATCGGTTACCGCACGGAGGAAGGCTGGGTAACGGAGGGCTGGTGGCAGATTCCCGCCAATTCCTGCGCCACGTTGATCGAGGGTCAAATGCGGTCGCGTTACTATTACCTCTACGCCGAGGATGCGAGCGGCGGCGGACGTTGGGGCGGTGACATCAATATGTGTGTCGCCGACAATGAATTCCGGATTGTCGGGGTCGAGGACTGTTTTGCTCGCGGTTTTCAGCGCGTGGGATTCAAGGAATACGATACCGGGAGGCAAGGAAGCTGGATGGTCCAGCTGTCGGATGCCCCGGAAGCGCCGGAAAGCCAGAATTGATGAAGCGGTTACGCAATGTGAAGATCCTCGCGACGCTCGGACCGGCGTCGTCCGATGAGGCGATGATCCATAAGCTGCATGAGGCGGGGGCAGACCTTTTCCGAATCAACATGAGCCATGCAAGCCATGAGTTGATGCGTACTCTGGTGGGCCGCATTCGCGCGGTGGAAAAAAGATGCGGCCGGCCGATCGGCATTCTCGCTGACCTTCAGGGCCCGAAACTTCGGGTGGGCAAATTTGCCGAGGGTTCGGCGACGCTTGTCGCCGGGCAGACCTTCATCCTTGACAACAAAGATATACCCGGCGATTCGACGCGAGTGTTTCTGCCGCATCCGGAAATCCTCGAGGCGGTTCAGCCGGGTCACCGGTTGCTGATTGATGACGGACGGCTGCAGTTGATTGCGGTTCATTCCGACAAGACTTCGATCACCTGCAAGGTGGTCAACGGCACCAAGATTTCCGACCGGAAAGGCGTCAGCCTGCCCGATACAATCCTCGAAACCGGGGCGCTGACCGAGAAGGACAGAAGCGATCTCGACGCCGTGCTGGCTGTCAATGATGTCGACTGGGTTGCGCTGTCGTTCATTCAACGGCCGGAGGATCTGTCCGAAGTCCGCAAGATTGCCCGTGGCCGGGTTGGGCTGATGTCGAAGATCGAAAAGCCTCAGGCTCTCGAACGCATTGACGAGATCATCGAACTGTCGGACGCCCTGATGGTGGCGCGCGGCGATCTCGGCGTGGAAATGCCGATTGAATCGGTGCCCGGCATCCAGAAGCAGCTGATCCGCGCCTGCCGCAAGGCCGGCAAGCCGGTGGTGGTTGCCACGCAGATGCTGGAATCGATGATTTCCGCGGCGGTTCCCACCCGGGCGGAGGTGTCGGATGTCGCCACCGCCGTGTTTGAAGGCGCCGACGCGGTGATGCTGTCGGCGGAATCCGCCGCCGGGGATTATCCGGTCGAAGCGGTCGCGATGATGGCGTCGATTGCTTTCAAGGTGGAACGGGACCGGAACTATCCAGGCATCCTGTTTGCCCAGCGGCCGTTGCCGGACGCCACCGGCGCCGATGCGATTTCGCTGGCGGCGCGCCAGATTGCCGAGACGCTCAATCTGTCGGCCATCGTCTGCTACACGTCCTCGGGCAATACCGGCCTGCGCGCAGCGCGGGAACGGCCGCAGGTTCCGGTCATCGCCTTGTCGCCGGTGATCCAGACCGCGCGGCGGCTGTCCGTCGTCTGGGGATTGCATTGTGTGGTGACCGAGGACGCCACCGATCTTGACGACATGGTGGACCGCGCCTGCCGCATTGCCTTCCGGGAGGAATTCGGCAAACCGGGCGATCGCATCATCATATCCGCGGGCGTGCCGCTTGGCACACCGGGCTCAACCAACATGCTGCGTATCGCCTATATCGGTTCTGACGGAATGACCGGGATCTGACATTCTGCCAGGTCAGGCCGGTGACCGGCTCTACCCCGCGGTGGATACGTCGCCGGCACAGCTGGCGTTGTCCTTGGCCAAGGCGGCTTCAGCCCGTGCGGCAGCGGCTTTGAGATCGACGTCAAAGCCCGCCACTTTTTCGATGGCGCTGACCGCAAGCGCGGTCGTGACGTGATCCGGCTTGTGGCCGAGATTGCGGATCCAGATCAATTCCGATCCTTCAATATCGCGCGCCAATCCTTCTGAATGAATGTGCGCCAGCACGATTGAATCACTGTCTCCGGTCACAATCACCGTCGGCGCGGTGATCTCGGTGTAGCGTGGCGCAACGCGTGTGACATAGGGTTTGAGGTTTGAAACGTCGATGGCGTTGTTGCGAAAGGCTTGCGGCCTGAGAACCAGCGCCGGCGCGGTTTCGGTTTGATAATCGTCGGGTTTCTGGTTTGGCGCGAACACGCAGGCCGAGCCGCTTTCCAGCCGGGTAAGCCCGGCAGGCAGGGCCAGCACATTGGCAAACAGCTGGCCGATCAGCGGCATGCTGGTCAGGCGGTAGTACCAGGCGATGCCGCCGGGCCAGGGATGGGTGGCAGGCGCCAGAAACACCAGGCCGGCAACCATCTCCGGATTGCCGAGCGCCAGACTGGCCGCAATCGCTCCACCAAAGGAGTGGCCGATGATGATGGCTCTCGAAATCCCCTTCGCCTGCATGGCGCGCGCAATGGCGGCGGCCTGACCGTCGGGGGAGTTGTTTTCGGCTCCGCCGCGCTCGGACCAGCCATGGCCCGGCCGGTCGATGAACAGCATCTCGGCGCGGCCTTCGAGCCTGGGTCTGAAAGGGATCATCTGATCGCGCAGATTGCCGCTGGCGCCGTGAATGAACACCAGTGGCGGCAGATCGGCCGTGCCGGGCCTGGGGACATGCACGGCGTGAAGCCGGTAACCGCCCACATCGATCATCTCGCCTACAGCTGGATAGGAAGCCTCGATTTCGCGGGCTTTCACTCTGGTCCAGATCGCGAGGCTGGCAACCAGCAGGACAATGACGGCAAGAAGAGAGATCATGGTGGTCAGGAACGGTCTTTGGAGCAACATCAAGGATGGGCGCTATCTGGTTGGACAGTGAGAGCGGGGTGCTCTTCTCTCACTGACGGTTTTACGCGAACAAAGTTTCAGGGATAGGTCAGGTCTTGCTGCCGGCGAGCTTGTCGGCAAGGTCTCCGACCTTTTTTTGCGCCTCATGATTGGCCGGATAGATTTCAAGCATCTGCTCCCAGGCCCGCAGCTCCAGTTCATCATTGCCGGAATCCGAGAGGATGGCGGCCATGCCTGCGATGGCGCCGAAATGCCGCGGCTCAAGCGCCAGAACCCGATTGATGTCGGCCATGGATTTTCCGTGCTCACCCATCATGTAATGCAGTGTGGCTCTGCGGTTCCAGCCCTCGGCGAAATCCGGCATCAGCACGACGACCTGGTCAAGCAGATCAAGCGCCAGACCGTTCTTGCGGTCGGTCATGGCCTTGTCGGCCCATTGCATCAGGAGATTTGTGGTGGCGCTGCCCGAATCGCGCCAGCGCGCCCAGATCCGGTCACTGATTCGCTTGGCCTGCTTGGCGTCGCGCGTGCGCTTGAGGTCGGAAAACAGGGTGTCGAGCGTGTCCGCCGGCTTGGGCGAGGCGCTTGAGGGACGCGGCTCGGTTTCGCTCTGGGCAAATGCCGGCATTCCGGCCACGCCCGCAATCAGAGCCGCGGCCAAGGTCAGAGGAATGATTCTGCAACAAGAAAAATGGCGCATGACGGAAAACTAGTCCGTCCGCGCCAAAGATCAAATGCAATTTTCAGTGATTGGCCAAGCGGCCTGCTGCTTCAGCCCTGACGAGCCTTGAAGCGCGGGTTCTGCTTGTTGATGATGTAGACGCGGCCCTTGCGGCGAACCAGACGGTTGTCGCGGTGGCGGGCTTTGAGCGATTTAAGCGAATTCTTGATCTTCATTATTCTGATCCGCGAGTTATGCGGGCGAACGACGCCGCCTATTCAATCAAAAACGCGCCAGCCAAGGGGCGCGCTCATCGGTTGGAGGGCATGTAGCCGCTTGGGCATTTGCTGTCAACTCCAGGGGGACTTTTTCCCGCCGGTTCCCGGCTCAAAATTGCTCTGTTCGGGGGCTTATCCGGGTGAAATGGCCCATCTTGCGACCGGGCCGGGCTTCGGATTTGCCGTAGAGATGCAACACGGTATCGGATTCGGTCGCCAGGTCGGGAACGCGGTCGATATCGGCGCCGATCAGGTTCTCCATCACGCAATCGGAATGACGCTCCGTGCCGCCCAGCGGCAGACCGGCAATGGCGCGGATATGCTGCTCGAACTGGGAGATTGCGCAGGCCGCTTCAGTCCAGTGCCCGGAATTGTGGACGCGCGGCGCGATTTCATTGACGAGCAGCCGGTGCCGCTTCCCATCGCGAACGGCAAAAAACTCGACCGCGAAAACCCCGACATAATCGAGATGACCGGCGATTGCCGAGGCAATTCTGACCGCCTCCGCGCGGGCGTCGGCTCCGAGCGTGGACGGGACGGTGGAGGTGTGCAGGATATGATCGCGATGGACGTTCTGGGCAACATCGAAGGCGCGGACTTCGCCCGACAGGCCGCGAGCCGCAATCACCGACACTTCGCATTCAAAGTGCACGAAAGATTCCAAAACAGCCATCTGGTCCTGCATGGCGGCAAAAGCCGCATCGGCGTCTTCAGGCCGGACCAGTTTTGCCTGGCCCTTGCCGTCATAGCCCAGCCGGGTGGTTTTCAAGACTGCCGGAAGTCCGGTTGTGACGATTGCCTTGTCAAGATCGGACCGGCTCGACACGGCTGCAAACAGGGCTGTTTCGGCGCCCAGCTCGCGCGCCATGGTCTTTTCCAGCAACCGGTCCTGCGCCACCTCAAGAGCCCTTGATCCGGGCCTGACCGGAACATGGGATTCGAGCCATTGAACCGCTGCAACAGGCACGTTCTCGAATTCGTAGGTGACCACCTCACAAAAATCGGCGAGCTGCGCAAGAGCCGCGGGATCATCATAATCGGCGACAATCTGGCTGTTGGCGACCTGGGCTGCGGGGGCATGGATGTCGGGTTCAAGGATGATGGTTCTGTAGCCCAGCCGCGCCGCCGCCATCGCCAGCATCCGGCCAAGCTGGCCGCCGCCAATGATGCCGATCGTGGCGCCAGGCGCGAGCGGCGCCGGCGTCATGGCTGATCAACCGGATAATCGGCCACGGCATCGGTGCGGGCCTGACGCCAGGCGTCAAGCCGTTGAGCCAGGGCGTCATCAGAAAGTGCTAAAACACTTGCGGCCAGCAGCGCCGCGTTGATCGCTCCGGCCTTTCCGATGGCGAGCGTGCCAACCGGAATGCCAGCGGGCATCTGCACGATCGACAGCAGGCTGTCCTGTCCCGAGAGTGCCTTGGATTGGACCGGAACCCCGAAGACCGGCAAAGGCGTGAACGCCGCTGTCATGCCGGGCAGGTGCGCGGCGCCGCCAGCTCCTGCGATAATCACCTTGAAACCGTCGGCGCGGGCGCCCTTGGCAAACGCAACCAGGCGATCCGGTGTGCGGTGCGCTGAAATGATTAAGGGTTGATGCGCGATTCCCAGATCCGCTAGGGTTTCGGCGGCGTGTTTCATGGTTGGCCAGTCAGACTGGCTGCCCATGATCACGGCGACCTTTGGAGTTTGGGTAACGGTCATACGCGGCTCCGCGGCTCAGGCAATGATGTCCGGAATGATCTGGTCTTCGATCTTGCTGATCTTGTCCTTGATCACGAGCTTCTTCTTTTTCATCCGCTGAATGCGCAATTGGTCACAGCCAACCTGGATCATGGCGTTAATCGCGACATCGAAGTCTTCGTGCTCATGGCGCAATCGCGCCACCAACATTCGCAGCTCCGCCTGTTCCTGATCGGACATGCAGTTTCCCCGTCTCATGCATCCTGTCGGCGCTGGTCCGACCTTTTTGTCGTTTCGGCGCTCGTACCACAGAATCACGTGTAACGGGAAGTTATCCCCATATAGAAATCATCTTCGACAAAAGCGGAAAGCCATGGCACACTCCCGGGCGTCAACAACTGATTTGCTCCGGGGTTCCGGCGCCGGCGCATTCCAACCGAGGAGACGCTTATGTCGATTGATGCTCATCTTGCCACACTCGAAAAGAAGCACGGTGATCTGGAGGCTGAACTCAGGACAGTTCAAGCCCAGCCGTCTGTCCATGACGAGATGATAGCTGACATCAAGCGGCGCAAGCTGCGTCTCAAAGATCAGATCAACCGACTTCGATCGGACACCCAACACTGACCAGATTCGCATGACACCTTGATGACGCGGCGCGGGGCTTGTTCCCCGCGCTTTTATATTGCGGGACCTGCGGTGAAGCGCGGGCCGCGCGTGGGGTGCATCAAACCCAGAACTGATCGACCCACAGATTGAGATGCAGAAACCCCTTGCTGTTGACCGCATAGATCCGGCGTGTGCCCTGGCGGCTGACCGTGACCAAATTGCTGTCGAGAAGGGCCTTGAGGTGTTGGGAAACAGCCGGACGGCTTATCGGCAGGCCGTCGGCCAGTTCATTGACGGTACGGGGGCTGCGACGCAACTCTTCCAGCAGATGACGCCTGTTCGGATCGGCAATGGCTTGGAAAGTATCCATGGTCATGAGGTCAAGCTAAGTCATAGGAATTCGGCGGGCAAGCACTTTTGTGCGTTGCAGCGACTGCACACGCTAACAAAATGGTCGCTTGAACAGGACGTTTGAGCCGAAATACTCGATATGAGGCGCGCCAAGGATTCCCGCGGTCGTCAGGACACCCGCACGGCATTCAATTGGATGCGGTTTGTTACGAAGTTCCCAGGGTTTTCGCCGTGTCACGCAGCAGATATTTTTGAATCTTGCCGGTCGATGTCTTGGGCACCTCGTGAAAGATCACGGTGCGTGGACACTTGAACCGCGCCAGCAATCCTCGGCAGTGCTCGATCACCTCCGCTTCGGTCAGTTCATAGCCAGGCCGTACCTCGACAAAGGCGCACGGGGTTTCGCCCCATTTGTCATCGGGCCGCGCCACCACGGCGGCGGCCAGGATGGCCGGATGCTTGTAGAGCGCGTCCTCCACCTCGATCGAGGAGATGTTCTCGCCGCCGGATATGATAATGTCCTTGGACCGGTCCTTGAGCTGCAGATAGCCATCGGGGTGCATCACGCCGAGGTCGCCCGAATGAAACCAGCCGCCGCGGAACGCCTCGGCGCTGGCGGCGGGGTTCTTCAGATAGCCCTTCATGACAATGTTGCCGCGGAACATGACCTCGCCGATGGTTTCGCCATCAGCGGGCACCTTTTCCATGGTGTCGGGATTCATCACCGCCAGCTCTTCGAGCGCCGGATAGCGCACGCCCTGGCGCGCCTTCTTGGTGGTGCGGGCGCCGCGCTCGAGGTCCGACCATTCCGCTTTCCATTCATTGACGACGGCGGGCCCATAGGTCTCGGTCAGGCCATAGAGATGGACCACCTCGAAGCCGGCGTCGGCCATGCCGGCGAGTACCGCCTCGGGGGGAGGGGCGGCGGCCGTATTGAAGCTGACAGTCTGCGTGAACGCGCGTTTTTCGTGGTCGGGCGCGTTCAAGAGCGTCGACATCACAATCGGTGCGCCGCACAGATGGGTGACGCCATGGTCCGCGATGGCGTCATACATTGCCTTGGCGCGCACCCAGCGCAGGCAGACATGGGTTCCGCTGACGACGCTCAGCGTCCAGGGAAAACACCAGCCATTGCAGTGAAACATCGGCAGGGTCCACAGATAGACCGGATGACGGCCCATGCCCGAGGCGATCACGTTGGAATAGCCCATCAATGCCGCGCCGCGGTGATGATAGACCACACCCTTGGGATTGCCGGTGGTGCCGGATGTGTAATTGAGCGAGACCGCCTCCCACTCGTCCGCCGGCGCGGTTCGGGCAAAATCGGCTGAGCCCGCGAGAACGAACTCCTCATAATCATGGCTGCCGATGCGATCGCCCTTCGGGAACGGTGCGTCGCCTGGATACTCCGGGTCATCATAATCAATGACGACCGGGCGGACTTGCGCGAGCGACAGCGCCTCTGCGACAACGCCGGAAAATTCCCGATCGACGATCAGGATCCTGCATTCGGCGTGATCAAGCTGAAAGGCGATCGCCTGCGCATCAAGCCTTGTGTTGATCGAATGCAGCACGGCGCCGGTCATCGGCACGCCGTGATGAGCCTCAAGCATCGCCGGCGTGTTGGACAGCATCACCGAAACGGTTTCGCCCTTGCACACCCCGAGTCCGGTCAGGGCATTGGCAAGACGTTTGGAGCGTTGCAGAAAAACGCCGTAACTCATTCGCAAATTGCCGTGGATGATCGCCACATGATCGGGATGGATCAGCGCCGCGCGTTCGAGATGCGCCAACGGCGTCAGCGGCTGATAATTGGCGGGATTGCGGTCAAGATCGGTTTCATAGGGATTGGCGCTCAAGTTCTGGTTCCCCCGCTTGGTGTCGTGATCGGTCCGGCATCAAATCACCTCGGTGCCCTGCTGTCATCAGGGCAACAGGTGAAGCAAGCCATCCCAGATCAGTTTCAGCGCCGCCAGCAACACCATGGCGTACATGAAGGGGTAGAAAATGTCCGGTTTCATGCGCTTGACGATGTAGGCGCCGGCGAGCGTCGCCACCGGGGCCAGGGGCGCCAGAACCAGCGAAGTCGACAGATTGGTTGCGTCGAACTGGCCGAGGGCGAAATAGGGAACCAGCTTGATCGCATTGATGATGGCAAAAAACCGGACGCTGGTTCCGGTGTAGGTCTTCGGATCCTGCCTGAGCGGCAATGTGTAGATCTGGTAGGGCGGGCCTCCGGCATGGGAGACGAAGCTGGTGAACCCGGCCAAGGCGCCCCAAAGCATCCCCTGCGCCGGCCTGTGGCCGCGCGCGACAGGCTTGGCGCCGCTACGGGAGGCAATCAAGGTTTGCACCACGTATCGCCAGACGAACCACAACGCCACGGCGCCGACAATCAGCCGGATCATCGGAACCGTGACCCATGCCGCCGTGGCCCAGCCGATGGCGATGCCGGCAAGCGCGCCGGGCACCATGATCATCAGCGTTGTTTTATCCCTGTGGCTGCGCCAGCTCCACAGGCTGACAATATCCATGACGATGAGGATTGGCAGCAGGATTGCGGCGGCCTGCACCGGCGAGATCGCCAAAGCCATCAGCGGGACTCCCAGCAGCGCCATGGCGCCGCCGAAACCACCCTTGGAGAGCCCGACCAGGATCACCGCCGGAATGGCCGTGGCATAGAAGAAAAGGTCGGTCATCATCGGGGTGGTTGATCCTTGTGCCGCGCCGGTCTATCCCGTTTGCAATGAATTGGCCATATCGGCTATCAGTGTTGACCCCGACAGGAATTCTCATGACAGATCCGATCAATCGTTGCCGCCTCGTCCTGGTGACACCTGATATCGCAGACGCGGCGCAATTGGCGGCCATCACCGCCGACGCGCTCAGGGGCGGCGATGTGGCCTCGGTCATCATTCCGCAGCATGGCCTGGACGAGAAAAGTTTCCAGAAGCGCTGCGAAGCGCTGATCCCGGTCATTCAAGCGGCGGGCGCGGCGGCCCTTGTCGCCGGCGACACACGGATTGCCGGACGGGTCCGCGCCGACGGCCTGCATCTTGAAGTCGGGCCGACGGCGATGGCGGAAGCCGTTCAGCAGCATGCTCCCGGATTGATCGTGGGCGGCGGCAATGCGCGCGAACGCCACGCCGCCTTGTCGATCGGCGAAGCGCAGCCCGATTACGTCATGTTCGGATCGGTCAATGGCGACATCAAACCGGAGCCGCATCCAAAGAACATCGCGCTGGCGGAATGGTGGGCAGACATGATCGAGATTCCCTGCGTGGTGATGGGCGGGACCAGCACTGCCTTTGTCGAAGAGATGGCGCAGACCAGAGCGGAGTTCATCGCCTTTGGAAAGGCGGTCTTCTCCGAGCCCGCGGACGCCCCGCGCATTGTCGCCGAGATCAATGCCTTGCTTGACGAAAAAGCGCCACGGTTTGGTCGATAATGCAGCGGATGATCGATCCTGACGCCTTGACCCACCGCAAAGCCATTTCCGCGCCATGCCGACCCTCCTGGATGCAGTTGCTCGCGGTGATGGCCGTGCTCATGGGCGGCCCCGTCCTCGCGCAGGAGACTCCTGAGAGCGAGGCTGCCGCATCCACTGAAGCAGGCACGACCGCGCCACTGCCTGATGCGACGGGCCAGGCCGGCTCGACGGTCCAGGCCAAGGCGGCAGGTCGGACCGATGCCACGGTCCAGGCATTCGGGGCTTTTCAGCGCGGCTATTATCTCACGGCGATGGAACTGGCGCTGCCGCGCGCGCAGCTGGGCGATCCGGCGGCGCAGACCTTGCTCGCTGAGCTTTTCGCCGCCGGTCTCGGTGTACCGCGCAACATGAATGATGCCGCCTTCTGGTACGCCCAGGCGGCCGAGAGCGGCGATCCTTCGGCACAGTTCAAATATGGCGTCATGCTGCTTGAGGGCAAGCATGTGACAGCCGACCGGGGCAAGGCCGAGGAATACATGAAAAAGTCGGCTGACGCCGGCAATGCATTCGCGCAGTTCAATCACGCCCAGATCCTGGTCGCCCAGAAACCCGGCGATGCAGGCATTCTCGAGGCCTTGCCCTATTTCGAGAAAGCCAGCGAGCAGGGTGTCCCCGATGCCCAATATGCGCTTGCGCAGATTTACAGCAACACTGCCGGCGTCCCGGATGAAAAGCGCGCACGGGCCCGCGAACTCATGGAGAAAGCGGCGCGCGGCGGGTTTGACACCGCGCAACTGGACTATGCGATCTGGCTGATTGATGGAATTGGCGGGCCGAAGGACTATGAAAACGGCTTTCTCTGGATGCAGGTTGCGGCCAATCGTGGCAATGTGGTCGCGCAAAACCGGATGGCGGTGTTGCATATCAACGCCATTGGCACGCTCGGCGATCCGGTGGAGGCCGGCAAATGGTACATCCTGTCGCGCCGCGCCGGATTCAATGACCGTACGCTCGACGATTTTTACCAGGGACTGACTGAAGAGCAGCAAAAACAAGCGATTGAGGCGGCAAACAAGTTCGGCAAGCGTTGATCTGCACCATTGCCGCCGCCGTTCCCGCCTTAGCTTTGCCAGGCATTTCGTGAGCCCGGCATGGGCGCCGGGGTGCCTTCACATTCCGAAAGCGCTTTGCCGTTCCAATGGTTCCAATTGCATGCCATATGCAACAGACTTGAAAAGCTGAGCCATTTGTGGTCTTGAGGCCGCCAAGCGGCGCCGAAAACCGGCCCGGATCAAGCTGACGCGGAATGCTCACATGAAAATCAACGGAAATGAAATTCGTCCCGGCAACGTGCTCGAGCACAACAAGAGCCTCTGGGCCGTAATCAAAACCAATGCCGTCAAGCCCGGCAAGGGCGGCGCCTTCAACCAGGTCGAGTTGAAGAACCTCATTGATGGAACCAAACTCAACGAACGGTTCCGGGCGTCGGAAACGGTTGAGCGGATCCGCCTTGAGCAGAAGGATTTTCAGTTCCTTTACGAGCAGGGCGAATCCCTGGTGTTCATGGATCTGGAAAGCTACGAGCAGCTTGAACTGCAGAAGGATTTCGTTGGCGATCGCCGCGCCTTCCTGCAGGACGGCATGATGGTGACGGTCGAGCTTTATGAAGACCGGCCGATCGGCATTGCCTTGCCCGATCACGTCACTCTCATGATCACGGAAGCCGACCCGGTGGTAAAGGGGCAGACAGCGGCGTCCTCCTACAAGCCGGCCATTCTGGAAAATGGCGTCCGCATCCTGGTTCCGCCGTTCATCTCGACGGGCGAGCGGGTGATCGTTGACACCAACGAATTGACCTATTTGCGCCGCGCGGACTAATGCATCTGGCGTTCGAATGGATCATTTGAACGCTAAACGTCCCTGCAACATGTCAAAGTGTTATAATGTCTTTTGCGCGCTTCATTGAGTGTGGCGCATCGAGGAATGTTCATTCGGGCGGAGCATGCGTTGCTTCGCTCTGAACCTGCCGATTGCGGCGCCTGGCGCGACAGTGCCGTGGAGCCGCCACTACCAAGGAATTAAACAGATGGCGCGTTCAGCCCTTCTCAATGTGATGGTCCAGTCGGCGCTCAAGGCCGGCCGCTCGCTTGCGCGCGATTTTGGCGAGGTTCAGAATCTTCAGGTCTCGCTCAAGGGACCCGGCGATTTTGTCAGCCAGGCCGATCTCAAGGCTGAATCCATCATCAAGGCCGAATTGATGCGGGCGCGGCCGACCTATGGTTTCATGGGCGAGGAAAGCGAAGAACAGACAGGCTCCGACGGCGCGCATCGCTGGATCGTCGATCCTCTGGATGGCACCACCAACTTCCTGCACGGCATCCCGCATTTCGCGGTGTCGATTGCGCTTGAGCGCAATGGCGACATCGTCGCCGGCGTCATCTACAATCCCGCCACCGATGAACTCTACACCGCCGAGCGCGGCGGCGGCGCGTTTCTCAATGACCGGCGTTTGCGGGTGGCGGGCCGCAAGGCGTTGTCCGATGCGGTGGTCGGCACCGGCGTTCCTCATCTTGGACGCGGTCATCACGGCAAGTTCCTGGTCGAACTCCGCCATGTCATGGCCGAATGCGCGGGCATAAGGCGGATGGGTGCTGCGGCTCTTGATCTGGCTTATGTGGCGGCCGGCCGGCTTGACGGGTTCTGGGAAAAGCCGCTTGAGCCTTGGGACATGGCGGCCGGGCTGATCCTGATCCGGGAAGCGGGCGGTTTCGTCTCCGACATGACCGGCGGAACCGACATGTTCGGCACCAAGTCGGTCGCTGCCGGCAATGAGTACATTCTCAAGGGCGTTCTGGACCTGGTGCAAAGGCCCGTTCCTGCAACCTGACCACTCAGTCATAGCCTTGTTTTGAAAGCATGCTTTCATTTCCGCCATATTATCGGCTAGAGTTCCCGCATCATTTCGGTTTGGGACAAAGGCCAGGACGGACAACGCATGGCAAAATTCACATTGTCTGGATGGGGCATCTCCGAAGACGGCAGCGGGGCGGATCCGCACAAGCTTTCCAGTCCGCTGGTGTTTTTCTGGAGCATGATGATTTTCCTCATCCTGACCGGATTTGTCGCGGCAATCCTCTATCGCCAGATTCATGAAGCTTTTATCGCCAATCCGGGTCTCAATGGATTGATTGTCGGCGTCCTCGGCGTCGGCGTGCTGCTGGTTTTCACCCACGTTCTCAGGCTGCGCCCGGAAGTCCGCTGGGTCAATTCGCTGCGGGCGACGGGTGACGCCGAGAAGGTGGGCCGCGATCCGGTGCTGCTGGCGCCGATGCGGGCGCTGATTGGCCGCCGCCAGGAAATGGCGCTGTCGACCTCGTCTTTGCGCTCCATTCTCGACTCGATCGCCACTCGGCTTGATGAGTCCCGCGACACCTCCCGCTATCTGATCGGGCTTCTGGTTTTTCTCGGTCTGCTCGGAACATTCTGGGGGCTGCTTGGAACCATCGGATCGATCAATCAGGTGATCCAGTCGCTTGATCCGGGAACCGGCGGCACCGAGGATGTGCTCTCGACCCTGAAAAGCGGGCTCTCGGCGCCGCTCGAAGGCATGGGCACCGCGTTTTCCTCCTCCCTGTTCGGACTTTCCGGATCGCTGATCCTCGGATTCCTCGACCTCCAGGCCGGTCGCGCCCAGAACCGGTTTTACACCGAGCTTGAAAACTGGCTGTCGACAATGACCGATCTTGATTCCGGCATGTCGATGCCGGCCGAGGGCGCCACGGAAGAAATCAGGATGCTGTCGGAACGGATGCAGCAGCTGTCACAGGATTCCGGAATGACGCCGCGAACGACGGCGGCGATGGCAAGCCTTGCCGAAGGCATTCAGGGCCTGGTCAAGAACATGCGCAGCGAACAGCAGATGCTGAGGGACTGGATCGAGGCGCAGCAGGTTGAATCGCGGCGGATGCGCGAGACGCTCGACAAGCTGGCTGACAAGATCGGGGACAAATAGGCATGGCGCTGGCGCGAAACCGGCGGCGGGAGCGGACGGTCGACTATTGGCCCGGATTTGTCGATGCCTTGTCGACCCTGCTTCTGGCCATCATGTTCCTGCTCACCGTGTTCGTGCTGGCGCAGTTTTTTCTGTCGCGCGAAATCTCCGGCCGCGACCAGGTGCTCAACCGGCTCAACAGCCAGATCAATGAACTGACCCAGTTGCTGGCGCTCGAACGATCGGGAAAACAGGATCTGGAGGACACGCTGGTCAACCTGCAGTCATCGCTTTCGGAGGCCGAATCCGACCGCTCGCGGCTGCAGGAACTGCTGGCCAGCGGCTCCGGCGCAAGCGCCGAAGCGAATGCCAGGATTGGCACATTGTCGGAAACGCTCGATGCCGAACGACAGGTGTCGCAACGGGCGCTCAATCAGGTTGAATTGCTCAACCAGCAGATTGCCGCGCTCAGAACCCAGCTTGGCGCGCTTGAAGACGCGCTGGAAGTCTCCGAGGGCAAGGACCGCGAGACCCAGGCCAAGATCGCCGATCTCGGCCGCCGCCTCAATGTGGCCCTGGCCCAGCGGGTGCAGGAGCTTAACCGCTACCGGTCCGACTTCTTCGGCCGCTTGCGGGAGATCCTCTCAAGCCGTGAGGATGTGCGCGTGGTGGGCGACCGCTTCGTGTTCCAGTCGGAAGTCCTGTTTCCATCGGGCGGCAACGAGCTCAATCCCGCCGGTCGGGAACAGATGGCAAAGCTCGCCACCGCCATCATCGAGCTTGCCCGCGAAATCCCCGATGAGATCAACTGGGTGCTGCGCGTCGACGGCCACACCGACAATGTGCCGCTGTCGGGCACAGGCCGCTATGCCGATAACTGGGAACTTTCGAGCGCGCGCGCTACGTCGGTGGTCAAATATCTGATTGAGGGAGGCGTGCCGGCCAATCGCCTGGTGGCGGCCGGATTTGGCGAGTTCCAGCCGATTGCCGAAGGCGACACCGACGAGGCCCGCGCCACCAACCGCCGCATCGAGCTCAAACTGACCGAGCGGTAGCGTCCGGCTGCAGGCGGGCCAGTCCCGGCAGCGCTGCGTCCATGGGCAGCGGCGCTGCGAGCGATGCGTAATCAGCCGGCTTGAGCCGCACCAGTCCGGTCATCAGGACGGCAT
>LADQ01000168.1 GCA_000961635.1 Hoeflea sp. BRH_c9
GCCGCTGTCGGTGCGGATCTCCTCGGTCGACGGTCACGACCATGGCTGGAAGATCGAGGACAGCGTCGTGCTTGCCGGCGAACTGAAATCCCGCGGCGTCGACCTGATCGATTGCTCGGCCAGCGGCTTCGCCGGTTCGCCGCTCAAGCCGGCGCCGTCCTATCTTGTGCCGCTGGCAAGCCGGATCCGTGAGGAAGCCGGCATCGCCACCATGGCCGTCGGCCTCATCACCACGCCGCAGGCCGCGGCCGACGCC
Organism: Hoeflea sp. BRH_c9; assembly: GCA_000961635.1. Taxonomy (GTDB): domain Bacteria; phylum Pseudomonadota; class Alphaproteobacteria; order Rhizobiales; family Rhizobiaceae; genus Hoeflea. The sequence goes on from LADQ01000168.1 coordinate 257, forward strand.
ATCGATGGCGGCCACGCCGACCTGGTGGCCATGGCCCGCGCCGCGCTCGACGATCCCAATTTCCCGCTCCATGCCCGCGCGGCACTCGGCGACGCGGAGGCCTGGACCCATTGGCCGGTGCAGGCCGGCTACGCGGTCAAGCGGCTGCAGGATGCTCTGAAGGGATAGACCGGTCCTCAAGGCCGGGATCGTCCCAAATTGATGGTGTACCTGGGCCGCCAGATCGTTAAGCTTCACCCATGAGCCGGGATTGGGCCGGCTCGCAGGGGGATCGACCATTGAGTGCGAACAGCCGGCTGAAAAGTTTCCGCAAGCTTCTGGCCCATGCGCGGGAGATTCTCGAACTGGACATTGGTTTCCGGCTCTGGGATGGCTCGAGCGTGCCCGACAATCTGGCCGCCGGCGCCTTCGCCATCCATCTGGCTGACGAGGGCCTGGTCGCGGCCTTGCTGCGCTCTCCCAATCCGGAAACCCTGCTCAATCTCTGGGTGTCCAAACGCATCGATCTGATCAATGGCGACATGTTCGATCTGCTGGCGCGGCGGCCGAAGGTCCGCACCCGCGAGATCCGCAAGAAACTCGGCAAGTTCCTGGTTTTCAACAGCCTGCGCAAGTTCCTGTTCACAGACAGGGGCGGGCCCTGGCCGCTGGAAACCCAGCCCGACGACAAGCCGTCCGATGGCAGCCAGGGCGAAAACGAGAAGAATGTTCAGTACCACTACGACGTTTCCAACGCGTTCTACGCGCTCTGGCTCGACCCGCAAATGGTCTACACCTGCGGATACTGCACCATCTGGGACAACGACCTCGACCAGATGCAGCGCGACAAGCTGGACATGATCTGCCGCAAGCTGCGGCTTGAACCGGGCCAGACCATGCTCGATATCGGCTCCGGCTGGGGCGCGCTCGCCCTGCATGCCGCAGCCAATTATGGCGTCCAGGTCACCGGCGTCACGCTTGCCGTCGAGCAGGCCGACTATGCGCGGGCCAGGGCCGAGGCGCTCGGCCTGTCGGACCGTGTCCGCTTCGAACTCATCGACTACGCCAAGGTGGATGGCCAGTTCGACAAGATCAGCTCGGTCGGCATGCATGAACATATCGGCATCGACAATTACCCGGCCTATTATTCGACCATCGCCCGCCTGCTCAAGCCCGATGGGCTCTACCTTCACCACGCCATCACCAGGCCCGCCAAGAAGGACGCCAAAACCTTCCGCCGCAAGAACCGGGACTACGCGCTGTTGACCAAATACATCTTTCCCGGCGGCGAACTCGATCATATCGGCAACACGCTGATGATGCTGGAGCAGCACGGTTTCGAGGTTCACGATGTCGAGGACTGGCGCGAACATTATCAGCGCACCTGCAGGCTTTGGCATGATCGCCTGCTGGCCAATTACGACGCGGCGGTGGCCGAGGTCGGGGAGGTCAAGACACGGCTCTGGCTGGTCTATCTCGGCGGCTGTTCCGTGGTGTTCGAGCGCAACAGCGCCCGCATCTATCAGACCCTGGTCTCGAAATCCCGCCGCGGCCCGTCCGGCCTGCCGCCTACCCGCGCGCATCTCTACCGCTGAGCCGGGATTGCAGGCTCAGCCCAATTCCACCGCTTCCACCTTCTTGTCGATGAAGCGGAGCACCAGTTCGCCGCGAATGAGTTTCAGCGCCCGGTCGCCGAACAATTCGCGGCGCCAGCCCTTCAGCGCCGGCACATCCGCCGCTTCGCCGTCTATGGCGATGGCTTCGAGATCATCGGAGGTGGCGATGATCTTGGCCGCGACGTTTTCCTTCTCCACCGTCAGCTTGAGCAGCACGCGCAACAGCTCGATCGCCGCCTGCGCGCCCTCGGGCGCCTGTTTCTGGCGCGGCAGCCGCGGCATCGCCTCCTTTGGCGTTTCGAGCGCCTCGTTGACGATTTCAACCACCGTGGCGCCCTGCTGCGAGCGCTCCCAGCCGCGCGGAATGGTTCTGAGCCGCGACAGCGCCTCGCTGTCGACCGGCTGCTGCTGCGCGATCTCGTAGATCGCGTCGTCCTTGATCACCCGTCCGCGCGGCACGTTGCGCGCCCGCGCCTCGCGTTCGCGCCAGGCCGCCACATGTTGCAGCACGCAGAGCTCGACGGGCTTCTTCACCCGCATCTTCAGCCGTTTCCAGGCGTCGGCGGGGTCCATTTCATAGGTCTCGCGCGATTCCAGCACGGCCATTTCGTCCAGCAGCCAATGGGCGCGGTTTTCCGCCTTCAGCCGCGAATCCAGCTCAAGATAGACATCGCGCAGATGGGTGACGTCGGCCAGCGCGTAATCGAGCTGCTTGTCGGAGAGCGGCCTCCGGCTCCAGTCGGTAAAGCGCGAGGATTTGTCGATCGGCGCGCCGGTGATCCGCGACACCAGCTGATCGTAGGAAATCGATTCGCCAAAACCCAGGACCATGGCCGCGACCTGGGTGTCGAAGATCGGGTGCGGCACCAGATCGCCGCGATTGACCACGATTTCGATGTCCTGGCGGGCGGCGTGAAACACCTTGATCACCGAGGCGTCCGCCATCAGTTCGTAGAACGGTTTGAGATCAAGCCCTTGCGCCAGCGGATCGACGATGCCTTCGTCCTCCGGCCCGGCCATCTGGATCAGGCAAAGCTCCGGCCAATAGGTGGTCTCGCGCAAGAACTCCGTGTCGACGGTGACGAAATCGTGCTTGGCGAGGTTGGCGCAAAAGGCGGCGAGCGCCTCAGTCGTTGTAATCATGTCCATGATTGGCCTTTAACGGGATTTTTCCGGTTTGTCTTGCCCTTCAATTCCATTTGGATCATCCGGGCCGGGCTTTCTGTTCACCGACTGCGCCGCCATGCCGGCGAAGATCGGCGAGGTGCGCAACAATCCCGCGAAACGGCCGCGGTCGGCGTCATCCGGCCCGCCGCGGACGATCCGCACGATGGTGTAGATCACGAAGGCGCCATGCATCGAGCAGATGAAGGCAAAAAACGCGCTGGCGCCGAACCAGTCCACCAGCACCGCCGACAGAAGCGGCCCGATCGACGCGCCGATGGCCCAGAAAAACAACAGGCCCGAGGCGATCTGCACATATTCGCCGGCCTTGGCCTGGTCGTTGGCATGCGCCGCCGACAGCGAATAGAGCGGCAGCGTGAACGCCCCCCACAGGAAGATGCCGATCAGGTTGAGCGCCACATTGGAGCCCGCGAACCAGACCATAAACAGCCCGGTGAGCGTCGAGCCGCTGGTCGCCATCAAGAGCACCGAGCGGCGGCTGATGATGTCGGAGAGATAGCCCAGCGGATATTGCAGCACGATCCCGCCGACAATGCCAGCGCTCATGAACGAGGCGATGTCGGCGACCTGCATGCCGAGATCCTCGGCGTAAAGCGGCCCGACCGCCCGGAACGAGGCGGTGGTCAGCCCGACGGTGATCGCGCCGGCCGAGGCCAGCGGCGAGACCTGCCAGATCCGTTTGGGGCTGAAGGTGAACGGGGCAGGCGGCGCCGGGTTCGAGCGGTCGGCCAGCGACACCGGAACCACCGAGAGGATCATCAGCATCGTCATCACCGCGAAAATCTCGAATCCGTCGATGCCGAACACCGGCAGCAGATATTGCGACGCGGTGACCGCGCCGAGATCGACAAAGCGGTAGATCGCAAGTGTCCTGGCCCGGTTGGTGTTGGTCACCTGCGCGTTGATCCAGCTCTCGACATTGGCAAACAGCGAGGCAAAGCAGATCCCGGTGACCAGCCGCATCAGGAACCAGAACAGCGGATCGATGACCAGCACCATGGCCAGCGACGCGCAAGCCGCGATCGCGGCAAGCGCCGCAAAGGCGCGGATGTGGCCGGCGGTCCTGAGCAGCCACGGCGTCATCCAGCAGCCGATGATGAAGCCCAGATAATAGCCGGCGCCGGCAAGGCCGATCACGGTCGGCGAAAACCCTTCCGCCGAGCCGCGCAGGCTGATCAGCGTTCCCTGCAGCCCGTTGCCTGCGAGCAGCACGCCAGCGGTTGTCAAAAGCGGAATGAGCGGGCGGAGCGAATGCATGAGATGCCGGATGCGGGAAACACTGTTGCAACTCCTACACCGGAAATGTCCGCCCGTCCCGGCGAAATCCCGCCAATGCACAGCGCATTCGCGCCCTTTCACCTTGACAAAGCGGGTGGGTCATGCGCTTTTCCGCGCGATTTTTACCGTGCGCCGAAGCGGCGGTGCCAGCGTCAATCCGCCCACCGCCGATCCACCGATTCCAGCCATTGGTTCACGCCACCGAGGATATGCCATGCATCGCTACCGTTCCCACACCTGCGCCGCGCTCCGCAAGGATGACGCCGGCGCCACCGTCCGGATTTCCGGCTGGGTGCACCGCGTGCGCGACCATGGCGGCCTGCTGTTCATCGACCTGCGCGACCATTACGGCCTCACCCAGGTGGTGGCCGATCCGGATTCGCCCGCCTTCAAGACTGCCGAAAAGGTGCGCGGCGAATGGGTGATCCGCATCGATGGCGTGGTCAAGGAGCGCATGGCCGACACCATCAACGCCAATCTTTCCACCGGCGAGATCGAAGTCTTCGCCCAGGAGATCGAAATCCTCTCGGCGGCGAAGGAACTGCCGCTGCCGGTGTTCGGCGAGCCGGATTATCCCGAGGACGTGCGGCTCAAATACCGCTTCCTCGACCTGCGCCGCGAGACGCTGCACAAGAACATCGTCACCCGCACCAAGGTGATCGCCGACATGCGCCGCCGCATGACCGAGATCGGTTTCGCCGAATATGCCACGCCGATCCTGACGGCGTCGTCGCCCGAAGGCGCGCGCGACTTCCTGGTGCCCTCCCGCATCCATCCCGGCCAGTTCTACGCCCTGCCGCAGGCGCCGCAGCAATACAAGCAGCTGTTGATGGTCGCCGGCTTCGACCGCTATTTCCAGATCGCGCCGTGTTTCCGCGACGAGGACCCGCGCGCCGACCGTCTGCCGGGCGAATTCTACCAGCTCGACCTCGAAATGAGCTTCGTCACCCAGGAAGACGTCTGGGACACGATGGAGCCGGTGATGCGCGGCGTCTTCGAGGAATTCGCCGAAGGCAAGCCGGTGACGCAACAGTTCCGCCGCATCCCGCATGCCGAGGCCATCCGCACCTATGGCACCGACAAGCCGGACTTGCGCAACCCGATCGAGATGCAGGAAGTCACCGAACATTTCGCCGGCTCCGGCTTCAAGGTGTTCGCCGGCATGATCGCCAATGACCCCAAGGTCGAGGTCTGGGCCATTCCCGCCAAGACCGGCGGCTCCCGCGCCTTCTGCGACCGGATGAATTCCTGGGCGCAAGGGCAGGGACAGCCGGGCCTGGGCTACATCTTCTGGCGCAAGGAAGGCGACAATCTCGAAGGCGCCGGCCCCATCGCCAAGAACATCGGCCCCGAGCGCACCGAAGCCATCCGCATCCAGCTGGGGCTTGAGGATGGCGACGCCTGCTTCTTCGCCGCCGGCGATCCGGCCAAATTCTCCCGCTTTGCCGGTGACGCCCGCACCCGCGCCGGCGAGGAATTGAACCTCGTCGACCGCGACCGGTTCGAGCTGTGCTGGATCGTCGACTTTCCGTTCTACGAATGGGACGAGGACGCCAAGAAGGTGGAATTCGCCCACAACCCGTTCTCGATGCCGCAGGGCGGCATGGAGGCGCTCGAGACCCAGGACCCGCTCAGCCTCAAGGCCTATCAGTACGATCTGGTCTGCAACGGCTTCGAGATTGCCTCCGGCTCGATCCGGAACCAGTCGCCCGAATTGATGGTCAAGGCGTTCGAGAAAGTCGGCCTGAGCCAGGCCGATGTCGAGGAGCGTTTTGGCGGCCTCTACCGCGCCTTCCAGTACGGCGCGCCGCCGCATGGCGGCATGGCGGCGGGCGTCGACCGGGTGATCATGCTGATCGTCGGCGCCAAGAACCTGCGCGAAGTGGCGCTGTTCCCGATGAACCAGCAGGCCCAGGACCTGTTGATGGGCGCCCCCAGCCCGGCGTCGCCGGCGCAGATGCGCGAGCTGTCGCTCCGCGCCATCCCAGCCAAGGCGGAATAGGGCAGGCTGAAAAGCCCGACTCAGATCATCAAAAGGCCCGGACAACCATTTGGTTTCCGGGCCTTTTCTTGTTCTTGAGATCTGTGCTGTCCGTTCCGCTCAGTCCTTGTCGTCGGCATCGTCCGGCGTCAGGTCGAGCAGGTCTTTCTTCGGCGCCGGCGCGGCCTTGGCCTTGGCCGGAGCCTTGGCGGGTTTGGCGGCGGGCTTGGCGGCCGGCTTGTC
>LADQ01000111.1 GCA_000961635.1 Hoeflea sp. BRH_c9
GCTTGCCGTCAAGCGCCACGCCAAAGCCGCCCTCGCCGCCTGGCGCGACGGTGGCTTGCTTGTAGAACCGCTTGGGCAGGTGTTTGCGCAAGCCCGCCTGGGTTTCGCGGACCGGATCGGACATCTTGTCTTCTCCGAGATCAAGATCGCTCAGAATGTCGGGCATGATCGCGTCTCCTTGCGTCAGATAAGCGTTGTCGTCAAATAAGGCTGGCAATTTCATCGGCGGTGTCGACCACGTGGCCGGCGCCTGCTGCCCTGAGCGCATCCACCGGGCCATAGCCCCAGGAAACGCCGATGGATCGCGCACCGGCATTGACCGCCATCTGCATGTCATAGACCGCGTCGCCGATTACAATGGTCTGCGCAGGCTCGATCCCGGATGCCGCGCAGCATTCCAGCACCATGGCCGGATGCGGCTTGGACGGGCAGTCATCGGCGGTACGGGTGATGAAGAAGGACTGCGTCAGCCCATGATGGGCCAGAATGGCGTCCAGACCCCGGCGCGACTTGCCGGTGACCACGCCAAGGATCACATCGTCACGGGCGTCAAGCGCCGCAATCAACGGCAACAATCCGTCATAGGCCGGCTCAAGCGCGCCGCCACTTTGACGGTAGAGCATGAAGTGCTCCTTGTAACGCGCCGTCATGGCTGCAATTTCCGGATCCACCAGGCGGCCGAGCATCCGCGCGATGGCGATATCGAGCGTCAGCCCGATGATCGATTTGGTGTGATCGAACGTCGGCCGGTCCTGACCGAAATCCTCGAAGGTGCGCTCCATGCAGGCATGGATGATGGCGGCGCTGTCGACAAGGGTGCCGTCGCAATCAAACAAAGCGAGCTTCATTCCTCGGGCTCCCCGCCCGTGGCCTCGTCAAAGCCGAGCAGGTTCCAGCTCTGCACCATGTGCGGCGGCAAGGGCGCGGTGACCGAGAGCCGGCCACCGTCGGGATGCGGCACCGAGATGTGCCGCGCCAACAGATGCAGACGCTTCTGGATGCCGCCGGGGAATTCCCAATTGGGGTCGTGCTGGTAATATTTGGGATCGCCGATGATCGGATGCCCCATGTGCAGCGCGTGAATCCGGAGCTGGTGGGTGCGGCCGGTATAGGGTTCGAACTCGAGCCAGGCGAGATTCTGGGCGGCCTTGTCGATGATCCTGTAGTAGGACACCGCATGATCGGCGCCCTGTTCGCCATGCTTGGCGATGCGCATTCGGTCGCCATCATCGGTGGCTTCCTTGATCAGCCAGGTGGAGATCTTGCCTTCCTTCTCGCGCGGCACGCCCCTGACCAGGGCCCAGTAAGTCTTCTTGGTGGTGCGCTCGCGGAAGGCCGCGGTCAGCGCTTGCGCAGCGCTGCGTGTGCGGGCAACCACCAGAACGCCGGCGGTGTCGCGGTCGAGCCGGTGCACGAGCCTGGGTTTCTCGCCCTTCTTGTTGCGCCACGCCTCAAGCATCTCGTCAACATTGCGGGTGACGCCGGAGCCGCCCTGCACGGCAAGGCCGGCGGGCTTGTTGAACACCAGCACCTTGTCGTCCTCATGCAGCAGCATCTGGCGCAGCACATCGTCGTCGTTGCGGTTCTTTATGGTGTTGGAGGTGAGCGGCCCGGTGGGTTTTTCGTCGACGTCCATCGGCGGCACTCGGACGGTCTCGCCGGAGTGCACCCTGCGGTCGGTCTTGACCCGGCCGCCATCGACGCGGATCTGCCCGGATCTGAGCAGCTTTTGCAGCTGCGCGAAGCCGAGACCGGGAAAATGCGTCTTGAACCAGCGATCGAGCCGCATGCCCGATTCCTCCGGATCTACCTGTATGAGCTGTACGCCCGCCATATCGATTATCTCTTTAACCTGGGTAATTGGAACTGGGGCAATCAGAGCTGGCGCGCCAGCCAAAGCCCGCCGAACAACGCCAGAATGGAAACTGTGACGCTGGCAATCACATAGGCTGCCGCCGCCGTCAACGCACCGCGCTCGTAAAGCGACACCGCATCGAGCGAAAAGGCCGAAAAGGTGGTAAAACCACCCAGAAATCCGGTCGCCAGCAACAAACGCAGCTCAGCATCCCCCGCTGAACGGCGGGCGAGCCAGGCGATCAGCAAGCCCATCGCCAGGGATCCGGCGATGTTGACCAGCAGCGTGCCCCAGGGAAACCCCGGCCCCGCCAGGCGCATCACCGCCGCCCCCGTGAGATGACGGGACACGGCGCCGAGACCACCGCCGAGAAAGATGAGAACAAGCGCATTCATTTCGCCTGCTTAGCTCAAATGCGCGCGGCGATAAAGCGCCGGGCGCGACGATCCGGATATTTAGGCCGGAGCGGGCCGGCAGTGACAGGTGCTTTTGAGCCCTTATGCCCTTGCCGCCAGCGCGACATCATCGGCAAACTCGCCGAGAAACCGGTCCAGCGCCGCCCAATCGGTCAATTCATAATCCTTGCTGGTATCGACCGGCCCGCCTTCCTTCGTTGAAATCTGACGCATCATCATGCGCTTGAAGAAATCATATTCGAGAAATTTGAGCGCGCCGGCGGCATGATGGACCTTGGCAATGTGAAATCCGGTCTTCTTTTCCAGCTTGGCGGGATAGCCTTCTGCCTCGGCACGGTCTTCGGAATTGCCGCTGCAAATGCCGAGCGAGACCGAGACCAGCGCGGTCGGGACATCGGCCAGCGCGGCCTTCCAGTCGATCAGGAACTGCTCCACAGGCGTCGGATAGCGTCCCATGTGGATCGGCGCACACAAAAGCACACCGTCGAAGCGGCCTGGAATGGCAAAGCCGGGTTCGCGAACATCAGCCAGCACAACGCCATGGCCCGATGCTTCAAGCTGTGCGGCGGCATGTTCGGCAATCTTGCGGGTATGTCCCTCAACCGTGGCGTAAAGAACCAGAACCGTCATGGCGTATCCTCCTTGGTCATTGACCGGCAGCATGCCGCGCAACTGTGAAAAAGGCATTGACGCAAGTCAATTGGCGGAAACCGGGATGGGCCTCGTGGGTCAGCGCGACACGCTGCGCGCCAGCGCCAGAAGCTCGTCACCGCGCAACTGGGGAGAGGCCTCGGCGGCAAAGGCATCATCGACCAGACGGCAGATCAACTGGTTGACCGGGGCGGTGCGGCCATGCGCCTCGGCAAGCGAGCAGACAGCCCCATTGAGAAACCGGGTTTCGGGCTCCCTGCCCGCCTTCAGATCGTCCCAGGAGGAGGACCGCGCCGTCTCATCCATCCGGAGCTGCTGCCGGGCGACGATCCGGAAAAGCCATGTCGGCAGGCGCAGAACCTTCGGGATCAGCCGCGGACTGGTGCGAGTGGCGCCAATGGCTTGAATGCCGGCCGCGTCAAGGGCGGCGAGCAGTTCGTCCATGGCCATTGCCAGAACCTTGCGATAGCCCGGATCCTCGAACTGCTGGCGCAACGGCAAACCGCTTAACACATTGAGCCCGTTGTTAAGGTTGAGCAGCAGCTTGCCCCACTGCATGGCGTCCAGATTGTCATGGACATCCAGTGTCAGGCCGGAGCTTTTGGCAAGACCGGCCAGTTCGGCGGAGGCTTTCGAAGGACCGATCAGAACAGGTCCTTCCATGGCGCAATGCACGGCATTGGGCGACAGCCGGACCACATTGAAAGGCACCGTGCCGGCGACGATTTCATGCGGTGACATCAGCCTCTTGAGCATCTCGACATTGCCGACGCCGTTTTGCAGGCTGATGACGGTGGCGCCTGGCTTGAGGACCTGGAGAAGCTCGAGCGCCGCGGATTCGGTGTCGCCGGATTTGGTGCAGAACAGCACCACATCGCACTCGGCCAGGCTGCCGACGCCGCCGAATTCATACTGCGCAGGCTTCAGTTCGGCCTTGAACCCGTCATAGCGTGACAAGGACAGGCCACGCGACACCGCCTCCTGCGTGCGCCCGCGCGTCGCGAAAACCACATGAACACCGCCCTGGGCAAGCATGCCGCCAACATAGAGCCCGATGGCGCCAGCACCCATGACGCCGATCTTGGGACCTTGACTCTTGCCTGCGGTGGTCATGCCGCCCTACTCCTTACCGCCGCGCTCTTTCCGCAGCCGCGCCCAGAAATCAAGCCGCTTGCGGATGTCGCGTTCGAAGCCGCGTTCGGGCGGATCGTAGAAGGTCTTGCGGCCCATCGCTTCGGGAAAATAATCCTGGCCTGAAAAGGCGTCAGGCTCGTCGTGGTCGTAGCGATACCCCTCACTGTAGCCCTCGGCCTTCATCAGCTTGGTCGGCGCGTTGAGAATGTGCCTGGGCGGAAGTAGCGACCCGCCCTCCTTGGCCGCCCGCATGGCGGATTTGTAGGCCGTGTAGACGGCGTTGGATTTGGGCGCGGTGGCGAGATAGACGCAGGCCTGGGCCAGCGCCAGTTCGCCTTCGGGCGAGCCCAGATAATCATAGGCGTCCTTGGCGGCATTGGCGATGACCAGCGCCTGCGGATCGGCCAGGCCAATGTCTTCCGACGCCATCCGCACCAGCCTCCGGCCCAAAAACAGCGGATCCTCGCCGGCGTCGAACATGCGGCAGAGATAATAGAGCGCGGCGTCGGGATCGGAGCCGCGCACCGATTTGTGCAGCGCCGAGATCAGATTGTAATGGCCGTCCTGGCCCTTGTCGTACACCGGCGCGCGGCGCTGGACGACGTTGACGAGCGCTTCGGTGTCAAACACCTCGTCCTCACGGGCGGCGCGCCAGACTTCTTCGGCCAGCGTCAGCACCGCACGGCCATCGCCATCGGCCATCCTGAGCAGGCTCTGCCGCGCATCCGGTTCCAAGGGCAGCGGCTTGCCGGTGTCGGCTTCGGCGCGCTGGAGCAGGCTTTCGAGGCTGTCCTCGTCATGCGGCTTGAAGGTCAGCACGCGCGCGCGGGAAAGCAGAGCGGCGTTGAGCTCGAAGGACGGATTTTCCGTGGTGGCGCCGACCAGCACGATGGTGCCGTCCTCCATCACCGGCAGGAAACTGTCCTGCTGGGCGCGGTTGAACCGGTGGATCTCGTCGACGAACAGCAGCGTCTGGCGGCCGCCCATGCGTCGGGCGCGCGCCGTCTCGAACACTTTCTTGAGGTCGGCCACGCCGGAGAACACCGCCGAGATCTGATCGAAGGCCAGATCGGTCTCGCCCGCCAGAAGGCGCGCCACGGTGGTCTTGCCGGTGCCCGGCGGTCCCCAGAAGATCATCGAGCCCAGACTGCCCGAGGCGATCATCCGGGTGATGGCGCCGTCCGCGCCGGTCAGATGCGGCTGGCCGGTCACCTCGGCCAGGGTTTTTGGCCGCAACCGGTCGGCGAGCGGGCGGCGCCCGCTGTTGGCCGGGTCAGGTGTGGCGAACAGATCGCTCACCGTATGATCTGGCGGATGCGCTGGCCGCCACGGATGATCTCGAACCGCCAGAAACTGGCGCCCTCGGCCAAAGCCTGTTCGAGAATATCGACATTGGCGATTTCGACGCCATTGATCTCGGAGATCAGATCCCCGGGCCGGAAACCGTAACGCCCGGCAAGCGATGTGCCCGGCACATCGGTGACAATGACGCCCTGAACCGATGGCGGCAGGCGCAGCTTGTCGGCGATGCGCGGCGTGATGTTGGAGACAACAGCGCCGGCAAACGGGTTCTGGCCCGCAAGCGTGCGGCGGTCGCGCGGATCATCGGCGGGCGGCGCAACAAGCGTGATCTGAACGGTCTTGCGGCCCTTGCGGCTGAGCACATCGAGATCAACGACGGAACCGACGCCGGTGGTGGCCAGGCGATAGCCAAGCGCATCCGGGTGTTCGACCGGCTGGCCACCGAATCCCAGGATGATGTCTCCGGCGCGCAAGCCCGCCTTCTCCGCCGGTCCCGCCTCAGCGACATGGGATATCAGCGCGCCTGTGGCGCGATCAAGGCCGAGCGCTTCGGCGATATCGGGCGTGACACTCTCGAAAGTGGCGCCGATATAGGGCCGCTCGAAAACATCGCCGCCGGATTCGGCGGTCTGCGCCACGGCGCGCACCAGATTGGCGGGGATGGCGAAGCCGATGCCGTTGGACCCGCCGGAGCGGGTGAAAATGGCGGTGTTGATGCCGATCAGCTTGCCGTTCATGTCAATCAGCGCACCGCCGGAATTGCCGGGATTGATCGCCGCATCGGTCTGGATGAAGAATCCGAAATCCGAAATCCCGACACGGTTCCTGGCCAGCGCCGAAACGATGCCGCTGGTCACCGTCTGGCCGACGCCAAAGGGATTGCCGATGGCGAGCACGATATCGCCGACCTCGATTGTATCGGTGTTGCCGAATTCGATCGCCGGGAACGGGCCGTCGCCTTCAATCTGCAGGATCGCCAGATCGAAGCGTTCATCCTTGAGCAGGATGCGGCTTTGGAATTCGCGGCCGTCGGTCAGCGCCACGCGGATGTCGTCGGCGTCCTTGATGACATGATTGTTGGTGACCACGATGCCGCGGCCTTCGATGATGACGCCCGACCCGAGCGAGGACTGGCGTTCGGTGCGGTTGGGCATCTGCTGTCCGAAGAAACGCTCGAAGAACGGATCTCCGGCAAAGGGCGACATGCTGCGCTGAACCATCCGGTCGGCATAGACATTGACCACCGCCGGCGCGGTGGCTTTGACCAGCGGCGAGAAGGACTGCATCATGTCGGCCTGCGAACGCGGCGGCGTCCGGAGTTGGGTCTCCGCCGCTTGCGGGACCGCAGTGTCCTCCGCCGGCGCGGTCGCCTTGTCCTTGTCCTTGTCGCTTCCGATAACGTCGCGGAAGATCTTTCCGATGGCGTCGGTCACCGAGTCTTCGGTCTGGGCCAGTGCCGGGGCAAAATGGACCATTGTCAGCGCGGCAACGGCCAACAGAACAGGCAGGACAGCGCGAAATCGCGAGCGGTCTGGAATCATGACGGGAATCCTCAGTGATTTGGGCCAGTATGACCTTACTGGATGCGTAAAGTCATCATGAGTTTGGCCGCTTGATGGCGGGCCAGCGGTTTGCGGACGCGCGGCGATCACCTGGTCTACACGAAAATGTGGTCGGGCCGGCGCTTTGCGGCGGGGCTCAGATGTATATCATGGCGGAAAGTTCAAGCACGCGCCGATCGCAACCGGTCCGGCATACTCCAGGAGCGACATTCCCATGCGTCCTTCCCATCCCATTCGCGGATCCGAGATCACATCCGAATCTGCTTACCTCAACCGGCGCGACGTGCTGCAGCTGGCCGCTGCCGGCGGAATGGCGCTTGCGGCCCCCTCCTTCGCATGGGCCGCGACCGGGCTTGCCGCCAAGCCCGGCGGCTATGATCCGAAGGAAGAGATCACGCCGGAGGCCGATGCGACCAGCTACAACAATTTCTATGAATTCGGCACCGGCAAGGCCGATCCCGCCGCCAAATCAGGCGACTTCAACCCGCGCCCCTGGAGCATCAAGGTCGACGGCTTGGTGGGCAAGCCGACCGAGTTCGATCTCGACGCGCTGATGGCGCTGGGACTCGAGGAGCGGATCTACCGGATGCGCTGCGTCGAAGCCTGGTCGATGGTGATCCCGTGGATCGGTTTCCCGCTTTCCGCCCTGATCGACAAGGTGGAGCCGCTGGGCAGCGCCAAATATGTTGCCTTCGAGACCATTGTCCGGCCCGAGGAAATGCCCGGCCAGCGCGGCATCTTTCAACCGCTCGACTGGCCCTATGTCGAAGGTCTGCGGCTGGATGAGGCGCGCCACAAGCTCACCATCCTGGCGATGGGCATGTATGGCAAGACGCTGCCGAACCAGAACGGCGCGCCCATCCGGCTGGTGACGCCGTGGAAATATGGCTTCAAGGGCATCAAGTCGATCGTCCGCATCACGCTGACCGAGGAGCAGCCGGCCTCGACCTGGAACCGGCTGGCGCCGGGCGAGTATGGCTTCTACGCCAACGTCAATCCGGCGGTAAATCATCCGCGCTGGAGCCAGGCCATGGAAAACCGCATTGGCGGCGGCGGCTTCTTTGGCTCCAACGAGCGGCCGACGCTGCCCTTCAACGGTTATGGGGACGAGGTGGCCAGCCTCTATGCGGGCATGGACCTGAAAGCCAATTTCTGACCATGGCCCTGCCCGCCCTGCCAAAACGATACCACGCCGCTTCGATCTGGGCGCTCTATTCGCTGGGCCTCGTGCCGGCTGTCTGGACCTTCTATCTCGGCGCCACCGGCCAGCTGATCGGCAATCCGGTCAAGATCTTTGAACATCTGCTGGGCGAATGGGCGCTCAGGTTCCTGATCCTGACGCTGGCGATCTCGCCGCTGAGGGATCTGTTCGGGATCAACTGGGTGCGCTATCGGCGCGCACTCGGGCTGCTGGCGTTCTGGTACGTGGCGATGCATTTCCTCGCCTACATGGTGCTCGACAAGCGGCTTGCGTTCGGCGTGATTGTCGAGGACGTGTTCAAGCGCTGGTTCATCACCATCGGCATGGCCGCCTTGCTGATGCTGATCCCGCTGGCGCTGACGTCCAACACATGGTCGATCCGCAGGCTCGGACCGGGCTGGGTCAAGCTGCACCGGCTGATCTATCCCGTCGCCGCCGCCGGCGCGCTGCACTTCTGTCTCGCGGTCAAGGTGATCGGGCCGGAGCAACTGGTCTATGCCGGGCTGGTGTCGCTGCTGCTCGGCTGGCGCCTGGCGCGGCCGCGCTACATGGCGTGGAAGCGGGGCAGGCGTCAGGCCAATGTCGGACTTGCGCCGGCGCGGGCGCTGACGAAGTAGGTTGGCCACCACTTTCACCCAGTTCGAGGTGAAAGCCTAGGGTCACGCCTGGAGACACCAAAAGGCCGGGCGCTTGACGCACCCGGCCTTTCATATTTCGGCTTTGCCAGTTTGAAGCGCTTACGCTGCTTCGTCTTCAGCTGCGGCTTCCAGAGCCACGCGGGCGCGGTCCTTGGCGCCGCGGGCGTCAACGTCGCGATCGACGAATTCAACCACGGCCATCGGCGCATTGTCGCCGGTGCGGTAGCCTGCCTTCATGATCCGGATATAGCCGCCGTTGCGGGTGGCGTAGCGGATTGCAATGCTGTCAAACAGCTTGCGCACGGCATCATTGTCGCGGATCTGCGAGATCGCCTGACGGCGGGCATGCAGGTCGCCGCGCTTGCCGAGCGTGACGAGCTTTTCGACGATCGGGCGGATTTCCTTGGCCTTAGGCAAGGTGGTCACGATCTGCTCATGTTCGATGAGCGAAGCCGCCATGTTGGCGAACATCGCCTTGCGGTGGCTCGAGGTGCGGTTCAGCTTGCGGCCTGAATTTCCGTGGCGCATGGCCTGTCTCCTTCACATGCAGGCACGGCCTGCCGTTTGAATAGTTTACTCTGCTGACGCAAATCCCGGGAACGGCGGAGCCGCCCTCCCCGGAGCTCGCGGGTTAATACTGGTCTTCGTAACGCTTGGCGAGATCTTCGATGTTTTCCGGCGGCCAGGACGGAACTTCCATACCCAGATGCAGGCCCATGGAAGCCAAGACTTCCTTGATCTCGTTGAGTGACTTGCGGCCAAAGTTCGGAGTGCGGAGCATTTCTGCTTCGGTCTTCTGAATAAGGTCGCCGATATAGACGATGTTGTCGTTCTTCAGGCAGTTGGCCGAGCGGACCGAAAGCTCCAGCTCGTCGACCTTCTTGAGAAGCGACGGGTTGAACGCGAGTTCGGCGACGGTTTCCTCGTGAACTTCCTTCTGCGGCTCGTCGAAGTTGACGAACACACCGAGTTGGTCCTGCAGGATGCGGGCCGCATAGGCAACAGCATCCTCACCGCTCACCGAACCATCGGTTTCGATGGTCAGCGTCAGCTTGTCGTAATCGAGGACCTGTCCTTCACGGGTGTTTTCCACCTTGTAGGAGCACTTCTTGACCGGCGAATAGAGGCTGTCGACCGGGATCAGGCCGATCGGCGCGTCTTCAGCCCGGTTGCGGTCAGCCGGCACATAGCCCTTGCCGTTGTTGACGGTGAACTCCATGCGGATTTCAGCGCCCTCATCCAGCGTGCACAGTGCATGCTCGGGGTTGAGGATCTCAATGTCGCCAACGGTCTGGATATCGCCCGCACGGACAACGCCGGGGCCCTGCTTGCGGACGACCATGCGCTTGGCTTCGTCGCCTTCCATGCGGATGGCGATTTCCTTGATGTTGAGGATGATGTCGGTGACATCTTCGCGAACGCCCGGGATCGAGGAGAACTCATGAAGCACGCCGTCGATCTGCACTGCGGTGACGGCAGCGCCGCGCAGCGAGGACAAAAGCACCCGGCGCAGGGCATTGCCCAGCGTCAGCCCGAAACCGCGCTCAAGCGGTTCGGCAACCACGGTCGCCTTGGTGCGGCCGGAGATGTTGAACTCAACCTTGCTGGGCTTGATCAATTCCTGCCAGTTTTTCTGAATCATGTCTGATGCCTTCCTGTTGCCGCACCATCCAATCGTGACGGCCAAGTGAGAAGAGGATTAGACGGGCGAGGCAAAGCCAGGCCCGTCGAAATATTTGAAACTGTCCTAGACGCGGCGCTTCTTGCGCGGGCGGCAACCATTGTGCGGGATCGGGGTCACATCACGGATTGAGGTGATGGTGAAACCCGCAGCCTGCAGGGCGCGAAGTGCGGATTCACGACCTGAACCGGGGCCGCAAACCTCGACTTCCAGTGTCTTCATGCCGTGGTCCTGCGCCTTTTTGGCGGCGTCTTCCGCAGCCATCTGGGCGGCGAACGGGGTCGACTTGCGCGAACCCTTGAAACCCTTGGCGCCGGCCGACGACCAGGAGATCGTGTTGCCCTGCGCATCGGTGATGGTGATCATGGTGTTGTTGAAGGTCGAACTGACATGGGCAACACCCGTCGAGATATTCTTGCGTTCGCGCCGTTTGACGCGTGCGACTTCCTTGGCCATGGATTTTTCCTTTTTTAGATATCAGCACCGCCGTAGTACCAGCGGCTCCACCGGGAAGCGCCTGGGTGAATGCAAGAGCCAGAAAGCGCCGGTCGTCAGACCAAGCGCGCCGAGACTGTTGCCGCCAGCCAGGCGGATCCCATTACTTCTTTTTGCCGGCAATCGCCCGTGCCGGACCCTTGCGGGTACGGGCATTGGTGTGGGTCCGCTGACCGCGCACCGGCAGACCGCGACGATGGCGAAGGCCGCGATAGCAGCCCAGATCCATCAGACGCTTGATGTTCATCGAATTCTCGCGGCGCAGATCGCCTTCGACCTGATAGTCACGGTCGATGGTTTCACGAATCAACAGCACTTCGGAATCGGTCAACTGATTGACGCGGCGATCCAGCGGAATGCCAGCCTTTTCGACGATCTCGGACGCAAACTTGTTGCCGATGCCGTGGATGTAGGTCAGCGCGATGACGACGCGCTTGTTTGTCGGAATGTTGACGCCTGCTATGCGGGCCATGTGCTTCTCCATGTGGGCCGGGACAGATCTGATCTGGCCGGCGGGTTATCGTTGACCCGCGTCCGGTGGAGGCCGGCCCTTGCGGGGTAGTCTGTCCATATTCCGTTCAAACCAAATGGCAGGCCGGAGCATGCTTTCAGTTCAATCCCGGCACACTTAAAAGCGACCAGAGCCGCCTCCCCGACGAATCGAGGAACCGCACCGATCGCTTGCATGTGGCGAGTTGCCCGCGTCTTAGCGGAACAGCAAGGGTTTCGTCAACCTTGTCCACGATCTTATTTTCATCACCTGCCAGCCAAACGTCCGGGTTGCGCCGGATAAAGCCGGCCTTCCCGGAGATTTCCGCCCGGTCAGAGCGACGCCAGAACGGAATCGATCTCCTTGGTGACGGCTTCAATCGGCGCCATGCCGTCGACAGTGCGCAAGGCACCCTTGGCATAATAGTAACCGGTCAAGGGCGCCGTCTTCTTGTAGTATTCGCGCAGGCGCTCTTCGAACACATCCGCATTGTCGTCCTTGCGCACCGGCAGTCCGGCGGCCGCAGCCTCCTCGGCCCGCTTGGTGATGCGTCCGACCAGCGCCTTGTCGTCGACGACCAGTTCGATCACCGTATCGAGCTTCAATCCCTTGCCTTGCAACATGGCTTCAACCGCATCGGCTTGAACCAGGGTGCGCGGGTATCCGTCAAGAATGAACCCGCGGGCGCAATCAGGCTCGTCAATCCGGTCGGAAACAATCGCATTGACGATGTCATCGGAAACCAGTTCGCCTGCGTCCATCACTGCCTTGGCGCGTTTGCCGACTTCGGTGCCCGCGCTGACCGCTGCCCGCAACATGTCGCCCGTGGACAATTGCGGAATGGAATACTTCTCAACCAAGCGTTGGGCCTGAGTGCCCTTGCCCGCGCCTGGCGGCCCCAAAAGTATAAATCTCATCGTCCCTTCTTCCCTCCCCGAAGTTTGGACTTCTTGATCAGCCCCTCATATTGCTGGGCAATCAGGTGTCCCTGAACCTGCGCCACCGTATCGAGCGTCACCGAGACGACAATCAAAAGCGATGTTCCCCCCAGATAGAACGGAACGCCGGTCTGCGCGATTAGAAATTCGGGTAAGAGACAAACAAAAATAAGGTACATCGCGCCAATCAGGGTGATTCGCGTCAGCACGTAATCGATATATTCCGCCGTCCGTTCCCCTGGGCGGATGCCCGGGATGAATCCGCCATGACGCTTGAGATTGTCGGCGGTATCCTTCGGATTGAACACGATGGCCGTGTAGAAGAACGCGAAGAAGCCGATCAACGCGGCATAGAGCGCCATATAGGCCGGCTGGCCGTGACCAAGCGAAGCCAGCAGCGACGACGCCCATCCCGGCAGGTTGGCGCCGGTGTTGGCAAAGCCCGCGATCGTCGCCGGCAGCAGCAGCAGCGAGGACGCGAAGATCGGCGGAATCACGCCGGCGGTGTTGAGCTTGAGCGGCAGGTGCGAGGTGTCGCCCTGGAACATCCGCGAGCCGACCTGGCGCTTGGGATACTGGATCAGCAATTGCCGCTGGGCGCGCTCGATGAAGACGATGAAGGCGATGACGCCGATGGCCACCAGAATCACCGCGATGATCAGGCCTGTCGACAGGGCGCCGGTGCGGCCCAGTTCCAGCGTCCCGGCCACGGCCGTCGGCAGGGCGGCGACGATGCCCGCGAAAATGATCAGCGAAATGCCGTTGCCGATGCCGCGCGCGGTGATCTGCTCGCCAAGCCACATCAGGAACATGGTGCCGCCAACAAGCGTGATGACTGTGGCGATGCGGAAGAACCAGCCCGGATCGGTGACGATGCCGTTGCCTGATTCGAGACCGACGGCAATGCCGTAGGCCTGAACGGTGCCCAAGAGTACCGTGCCGTAACGGGTGTACTGGTTGATGATCTTGCGGCCCTGCTCGCCCTCTTTCTTCAACTGCTCAAGCGTCGGAACGACCGAGGTCATCAGCTGAATGATGATGGAGGCGGAAATATAGGGCATGATGCCCAGCGCAAAAATCGCCATGCGCTCAACGGCGCCGCCGGCAAACATGTTGAACAAGCCGAGAATGCCGCTCGATTGCCCTTCGAAGGCTTGCGCGAAGGCGGCAGGATTGATGCCGGGCAGCGGAATATAGGTGCCAAGCCGGTACACAAGCAGTGCGCCAAGGGTAAACCAGATCCGCTTTTTCAGATCTTCCGCTTTGGCGAAAGCCGAAAAGTTCAAATTGGAAGCAAGTTGTTCGGCTGCAGATGCCATTGCGTTCTCCGCGCGGCCCATCCGGCGCTGATGAACCCGATCATCTCCGGAGGGGCTGAGTTGGTTTCACCGACGGTACGGCCAGGCCGGATTGGAAGTGCCTGGCGCCTGCCCTGCCGGCGCAGGTTACCGCGCCGACCGATCCCATATGGGACGAAAACCGCCCGATGTGAAGCACCGGGCGGTCACTATTTTCTTACTCTTCGGCAGCGGCCGCAGGCTTGGGCGCCGGTGCGAGCACCTTGATGCTGCCGCCGGCCTTTTCAACCTTCTCGACCGCCGTACGCGATGCGCCGGCAACTTCGAGATTGAGCTTGGCCTTGACGTCGCCATCGGCGAGAACGCGGACGCCATCCTTGAGGCGACGGATCACGCCGGCTGCCTTCAGCGCGGCAGCGTCAATCAGGCCCTTGCCGTCAAGCCTGCCGGCATCGATGGCGGTCTGGATGCGACCGACCGACACGGTGTTGAAATCGGTCTTGAAGATGTTGGTGAAGCCGCGCTTGGGGAGACGCCGGTAGATTGGCATCTGGCCGCCTTCAAAACCGTTGATGGCGACGCCGGAACGGGATTTCTGTCCCTTGACGCCACGGCCGCCGGTCTTGCCGGAGCCCGAACCGATACCGCGACCGACGCGCTTGCGGTTCTTGTTGGCACCTTCATTATCGGTGATCTCATTGAGTTTCATGACAGTTCACTCCCACTCACTGCTCGTCGACGACGCGAACGAGGTGGCTGACCGAACGGATCATGCCACGAACGGACGGAGTGTCCTCGAGGGTCCGGCGGCGGTGCATCTTGTTGAGGCCCAAACCGATCAGCGTCTGACGCTGAACGTTGGGGCGGCGAATCGGGCTGCCGGTCTGTTCGACGGTGACCGTCTTGCCCTTTTTAGTGTCAGCCATGGTCTTGGCTCCCTGGTACGGATAAAGGCAGACGCCCGATTACTCTTCGGCGCCGGCGGAAACTCCGCGGCGTTCCTGGAGCGTGGAATATTTCATGCCGCGCTGAGAAGCGATGTCCTTGGGGTGGACCTGGTTTCTGAGCGCGTCAAAGGTGGCGCGGACCATGTTGTACGGGTTGGAAGATCCCGTCGACTTGGCCACGACGTCCTGCATGCCGAGGGTTTCGAACACGGCGCGCATTGGTCCACCGGCGATGATGCCGGTACCAGGCTTGGCGGCGCGAAGCAGCACCTTGCCGGCTCCATGACGGCCATGCACATCGTGGTGCAGGGTCCGGCCAGAGCGCAGCGGCACGAAGATCAGATCGCGCTTGGCCGACTCGGTCGCCTTGCGGATGGCTTCCGGCACTTCACGCGCCTTGCCGTGACCAAAGCCAACGCGGCCCTTCTGGTCTCCAACAACCACCAGGGCTGCGAAACCAAAACGGCGGCCGCCCTTGACGACCTTGGCGACACGGTTGATGTGTACGAGCTTGTCGACGAATTCGCTGTCGCGCTCATCGTCTCTACCGCGGTTGTCGCGGCGACCTTCCTTGGCCATGTTCCTTTTCCTTATTCTTTTCCGGAATCAATCGGCTGGTTCGAATTAGAAGCTCAGACCGCCTTCGCGGGCTGCTTCGGCGAGGGCCTTGATCCGGCCGTGATAGATGAAGGCACCGCGGTCGAAGACCACATCCTTGACGCCTGCCTCAGTCGCGCGTTCGGCAATCAGCTTGCCAACCGCTGCAGCGGCAGAAGTGTCAGCGCCGGTCTTGAGGTCGGCCCGAAGGCCGGTATCAAGCGTTGATGCTGCGGCAAGCGTGCGGCCTGCGGCGTCATCAATGATCTGCGCGTAGATGTTCTTCGACGAGCGATGAACCGACAGGCGCGGACGGCCATTGGCCACCGCTTTGAGCTGGCGGCGGACACGATCGGACCGACGCGTAAGGGATTGTTTCCTGTTAGCCATTTCGCGTCTTCCTTACTTCTTCTTGCCTTCTTTGCGGACAATCCGCTCTTCAGCATATTTGACGCCCTTGCCCTTGTAGGGCTCCGGCTTGCGATAGGCGCGGATCTCGGACGCCACCTGGCCAAGCACCTGCTTGTCGATCCCGGTGATGACGATTTCCGTCGGCTTCGGGCAAGCGATGTCGACGCCTTCCGGCGGGTGATAAACGACATCATGGCTGAAGCCAAGCGCCAGCTGCAGGTTGCGTCCCTGCATGGCGGCGCGGTAACCCACGCCGTTGATCTCAAGCTTCCGGACATAGCCGTCCTTCACCCCGGTCAGGATGTTGGAAACCATGGTGCGCGACATGCCCCACTTCGAGCGGGCGTCCTTGGAATTGTCCACCGGCGTGACGACAACAGCGTTGTCCTCGAGCTTGAGTGAAACTTCGTCATTGGCGACGAAGGACAATTCACCTTTTGGACCCTTGGCGACCACTTTCTGGCCGTCAATCGTCGCGGTGACACCGGACGGGACCGGGACGGGTTTTTTACCGATACGAGACATTGTTCAACCTGTCTGTTCGAGTTGGAGATCCTGCCTGATCAGAAGATCGAGCAGAGAACCTCACCACCAACATTGTGCTCGCGCGCAACGTGATCGGCCAAAACACCCTTCGGAGTCGAAAGGATCGTGATGCCGAGGCCGTTGGCGACCTGAGGAATGGACTTTACGGAGACGTATACACGCCGGCCCGGCTTGGAGACACGAGCGATCTCACGGATCACCGGCGCGCCTTCATGATACTTGAGCTCGATGCTCAATTCAGCCTTGCCATTGTCGTATGCCACTTCGGTATATCCGCGGATGTAGCCTTCGGCTTCCAGCACGTCGAGCACGCGGGCGCGCAGCTTCGAAGCGGGAGTCGAAACCGACGACTTGCGGCGAGCAATACCGTTACGAATGCGGGTGAGCATATCACCCAGAGGATCTGTCATTGCCATATTGCGCGCTCCTTACCAGCTCGACTTGACCAGGCCGGGCACCTTGGCCATCGACCCGAGTTCACGCAATGCGATACGCGACATGCCCAACTTGCGATAAAAGGCGCGCGGACGGCCAGTGACCAGGCAACGATTGCGAACGCGAATCTTGGCCCCGTTGCGCGGCATTTCGGCCAGCTTCAGGGTTGCGCGGAAGCGCTCCTCGATCGGAAGCTCCTGGTTGTGCGTGATGGCCTTGAGAGCGGCGCGCTTTGATGCGTCGCGTTCGACCAGCTTGCGGCGGCGCTTGTTCTTTTCAATTGCGCTGACTTTCGCCATATCAGATATCCTTTTCCACGAATGCCGTTACGATTACTTCGGAAACGGGAAGTTGAACTCTTTCAAGAGAGCCCGTGCTTCGTCGTCCGTTTTCGCCGTCGTGCAAACGATGACGTCCATGCCCCAGATCTGGTCAACCTTGTCGTAGTTGACCTCCGGAAACACGATGTGCTCCTTGATGCCCATGGCGAAGTTGCCACGGCCGTCAAAGCTCTTCGGGTTCAGGCCGCGAAAGTCACGAACGCGCGGAAGCGCGATGGTGATCAGGCGGTCCATGAATTCATACATGCGGTTGCCGCGCAGCGTGACCTTGGCGCCAATCGGCATCAGTTCACGAAGCTTGAAACCGGCAATCGAATTGCGGGCGCGGGTGATAACAGGCTTCTGGCCGGCGATCGCCGCAAGATCCTCAGCCGCAATCGCGGGCTTCTTGGAATCCGCGGTGGCTTCGCCAACGCCCATGTTGATCACGATCTTGTCCATGCGCGGGATCTGCATTTCGTTTGCGTAGGCAAACTGTTCCTGCATGGCCTTGCGGATGCGCTCGTTGTAGTCCGTCTTGAGCCGCGGCTCGTATTTTGCGTCAGCCATCGATGACCACTCCCGAACGCTTTGCCACGCGCACCTTCTTATCACCCTCGATGCGGAACCCGACGCGGGTCGGCTTGCCGTCCTTGGGGTCGGCAACTGCGAGGTTGGAGATATGAAGCGAGGCTTCCTTGTTGATAATGCCGGCTTCCTGGGTCTGGGTCTGGCGCTGGTGGCGCTTGACCATGTTCAGACCACGGACAACCGCACGGTCTTCCTTGGGCATGACAGCAAGAACTTCGCCAGTGCGGCCCTTGTCCTTGCCGGTCAGAACGACGACCTTGTCGCCTTTGCGGATCTTTTGCATCGGTTCGTTCCTTACAGCACTTCAGGAGCCAGAGAGATAATCTTCATGTGGCTCTTGGCGCGCAATTCGCGCGGAACCGGTCCGAAGATACGGGTGCCGATCGGCTCTTTCTTGTTGTCGATCAGGACGGCTGCGTTCCGGTCGAACCGGATCACGCTGCCATCGGCGCGGCGAATGTCCTTGGCTGTCCGGACGACAACCGCCTTCATCACATCACCCTTCTTGACGCGGCCGCGCGGAATGGCTTCCTTGATCGAGACGACAATGATGTCGCCGATGGAAGCATATTTCCGCTTGGAACCGCCCAGAACCTTGATGCACATGACACGACGAGCGCCGGAATTATCCGCGACGTCGAGGTTTGTCTGCATCTGAATCATATCAGGCCGCCTTCTTGTTGTTACCGGCGCGGTTGGGCACAAAGGCCCCCTATGCCAGCTTATGAATCAATTCTATCTTGCGCGGGAAGACGAGTGTCAGGGTGGTTTCCCTCAAGGGACCTTCCGTGCGCTGAAAGCAGAAGAACGCCCGTCACCGGGGCGTTCTTGCGCCAATGGCCTGCTTCTTACAGGATTCGAGCCAAGGTGCAAGTGCCCCTCGCCTCAAAACCGCTTATTCAAGCCTCGATCGCTGAAACAACCGTCCAGCGCTTGTCCTTGGAGATGGGCGCGCATTCCTGAATGGCAACCTCATCACCGACCTTGTACTGATTGGTTTCGTCATGCGCCTTGTAGTTCTTGGTGCGACGAACAATCTTCCGCATGACCGGATGCGCGAAACGGCGTTCCACCCGGACGACCACGGTCTTCTCGTTCTTGTCACTGACAACAGTGCCCTGCAGGATGCGTTTTGGCATTTTATCGGTCCTTAGGCCTTGGATACAGCCGCCTTCTGGCGGGCAATAGTCTTGATGCGAGCGATATCGCGGCGAACTTCAAGAACGCGCGACGTCTTTTCGAGCTGGCCGGTAGCGCCCTGGAAACGCAGATTGAACTGCTCTTTCTTCAGCTTGGCAAGCTCATCATTGAGTTGGTCGACGCTCAAGGCGCGAACATCTGCGGCTTTCATGGTGCGTCTCCTTACTCTGCGATGCGCTGGACGAAGCGCGTCTTGACCGAGAGCTTGGCAGCGCCGAGGCGCAGAGCTTCACGGGCGAGCTCTTCGCTGACACCGTCGATTTCAAACATGATCCGGCCGGGCTTGACCTTTGCAGCCCAGTAATCGACCGAACCCTTGCCCTTACCCATGCGGACTTCCGTCGGCTTGGATGTGACCGGCACGTCAGGGAAGATGCGGATCCACACACGGCCCGCACGCTTCATGTGACGCGTGATGGCCCGGCGGGCAGCTTCGATCTGGCGCGCATTGACGCGATCAGGCTCTTGTGCCTTCAAGCCGTAGGCCCCGAAATTCAAGTCAGAGCCGCCCTTGGCGACGCCCTTGATGCGGCCCTTGAATTGCTTGCGGTACTTCGTACGCTTTGGCTGCAACATTGTCTAATTCTCCGAATTATCTGCCTGGCGCAAAATCAGGCGTGTTCGCGCCGGCGATTGCCGCCAGATGCGTCACCTTCAGTGGCCCGGCGCTCAGACGCCATTGGATCATGCTCAAGAATTTCGCCCTTGAAGATCCAGACCTTGACGCCGCAAATTCCATAAGCCGTCTTTGCTTCGGCCGTGCCGTAATCGATGTCGGCGCGCAGCGTGTGAAGCGGAACCCGGCCCTCGCGGTACCATTCCGTCCGCGCGATTTCCGCGCCGCCGAGACGACCGCCGCAGGTGATCTTGATGCCTTCGGCGCCAAGACGCATGGCCGACTGAACCGAACGCTTCATGGCGCGGCGGAACGCGATACGGCGCTCGAGCTGCTGGGCGATCGACTGCGCCACCAACACCGCATCGACTTCCGGCTTCCGGACTTCGATGATGTTGAGGTGCGTTTCCGACTGGGTCATCTCGCCGAGCTTCTTGCGCAGCTTTTCGATGTCCGCGCCCTTCTTGCCGATGATCAGGCCAGGACGGGCGGCATGAATGCTGACGCGGCACTTCTTGTGCGGACGCTCGATG
This sequence comes from Hoeflea sp. BRH_c9, assembly GCA_000961635.1. GTDB lineage: Bacteria > Pseudomonadota > Alphaproteobacteria > Rhizobiales > Rhizobiaceae > Hoeflea. The sequence continues at coordinate 19,858 of LADQ01000111.1, forward strand.
ACGACCTTGGAAATGCCGGCCTGCTTGAGCTCCTTGAGCAAATAGGCGCGGATCTTCAGGTCTTCATGCAACAGCTTGCCATATTCGGCGTTGTCGGCGAACCAACGGCTGTCCCAGGTACGGTTGATGCCAAGGCGAAAACCGATTGGATTGATTTTCTGACCCATTATGCGGCCTCCCCTTTTGCTTCCATCTCGCGCACGACGATGGTCAAATGAGCGAACGGCTTTTCAATGCGCGACGAACGACCGCGACCGCGGGCATGAAAGCGTTTCATGACGATGGACTTGCCGACGAATGCCTCGGCGACGAACAGCGAGTCGACATCGAGATCATGGTTGTTCTCGGCGTTGGCGATCGCGGATTCGAGCGTCTTCTTGACGGTCGATGCGATGCGCTTGCGCGAAAACTCAAGTTCCGCCAGCGCGCGATCAACCTTCTTGCCGCGGATCAAGGCCGCGACCAGGTTAAGCTTCTGCGGGCTGACGCGAAGGGTGCGGGCAACTGCCTGCGCCTCGTTGTCCTTGAGCCGGCGTTCGGTTTTTGCCTTGCTCATTGTTACTTCCTCTTCGCTTTCTTGTCAGCGCCGTGGCCATAATAGGTCCGCGTCGGGGAATATTCGCCAAGCTTCTGACCAACCATGTCCTCGGACACGTTGACCGGAATGTGCTTGCTTCCGTTGTAGACGCCGAAGGTCAGGCCGACAAATTGCGGCATGATGGTGGAGCGGCGGCTCCAGGTTTTGATCACTTCATTGCGACCGCCTTCGCGAACCTTCTCAGCCTTCTTGAGAAGATAGCCGTCAACAAACGGACCTTTCCAAACTGAACGAGCCATTGGAGACTTCCTCTCTTATTTCTTACGCTGATGGCGCGAGCGCATGATGAACTTGTCTGTCGACTTGTTCGAACGCGTCCGCTTGCCCTTGGTTGGCTTGCCCCAGGGGCTGACGGGATGGCGACCGCCGGATGTACGGCCTTCGCCGCCGCCGTGCGGGTGATCGACCGGGTTCATCGCAACGCCGCGGACATGCGGACGCTTGCCCTTCCAGCGCGAGCGACCGGCCTTGCCGTCGTTGATGTTGCCGTGATCCGGGTTGGATACGGCGCCAACGGTGGCGAGGCATGTGCCCTGAACCAGACGCTGTTCGCCGGAATTGAGCCGCAGGATCGCCATGCCCTGGTCACGACCGACCAGCTGGGCGTATCCGCCAGCGGAGCGGGCGATCTGGCCGCCCTTGGCCGGCTTCATCTCGATGTTGTGGATGATCGTGCCGACCGGCATGAACTGAAGCGGCATGCAGTTGCCCGGCTTCACGTCCACGGCCTTGTCGGACGAAATCACCTTGTCGCCGGCAGTCAGACGCTGCGGCGCCAGGATGTACGACTTTTCGCCATCCGCATAGGTGATCAGCGCAATGAAGGCGGTCCGGTTCGGATCGTATTCCATGCGTTCCACGGTGGCTTCCACGTCGAACTTGCGACGCTTGAAATCCACCATGCGGTAGGTCCGCTTGTGACCGCCGCCGATCGACTGGGCCGTGACCCGGCCATAATTGTTGCGGCCGCCCTTGCTGTGCAGGCCCTGGGTCAAGGACTTGACCGGCTTGCCGCGATGAAGACCCGAACGATCAACGATGACCAGCTGTCGCTGGCTCGGGGTCGTCGGATTGTAACTTTTCAGTGCCATTTTCCTGTTCCCTTTTGGGGGCTTGTTCCGCGCGGTCCTTACAGACCGGTTGAGACGTCGATCGACTGACCTTCGGCAAGCGTTACATACGCCTTTTTCACGTCGGTCTGGCGACCGGCGATGCCGCGGAAACGCTTGGTCTTACCCTTGCGCAGCAGCGTGTTGACCGCCGTGACCTTGACGCCGAAGAGGGCTTCGACCGCAGCCTTGATTTCAGGCTTGGAAGCGCGCCGGGCGACATTGAAGACAACCTGGTTCTGTTCAGACACCATGGTCGATTTTTCGGTGATCGCCGGAGAGACAATCACATCATAATGGCGAATATCCGTCATTTGAAGCGCTCCTCCAGAGCAGCGACCGCATCCTTGGACAAGACCAGCTTGCCGCGGCGCAGAATGTCGTAGACGTTGATGCCCTGGACCGGAAGCACATCCACATTCGGGATGTTCTTGGCCGCAAGACGGAAGTTCTGGTCAAGCTCGGCACCGCCGATGAACAAGACATTGGTCAGGCCCATCTTCGACAGCGAACCCGAAAGCGCCTTGGTCTTGACCTCGGAAGCGGTCAGGCTGTCGATGACAATGATGTCGGACGACTTGGCCTTGGCCGAAAGCGCATGGCGTAGAGCCAGGGCGCGGACCTTCTTGGTCAGGTCGTGAGCGTGGCTGCGGACAACCGGACCATGAGCCCGGCCACCGCCACGGAACTGCGGCGCGCTGGCTGCATGGTGACGGGCGCGACCGGTGCCCTTCTGCTTGAACATCTTGGCGCCGGTACGGGCGACTTCCGAACGACCGAGCGTCTGATGATTGCCCTGCTGCTTCTTTGAAAGCTGCCAGCGCACCATGCGCTGGATCAGATCCTGGCGCGGGTCGAGGCCGAAGATCGCGTCGGAAAGCGAAATCTTTCCTGCGTCCTTGCCCTCAAGTGTGGTGACGGTGAGATCCATTATTCGGCTCCCTCATTCGATACGGTGGCTGCGGCGCGAAGCGCTGCAGGAAGAGGCGCATCAGCCGGGATGCCGGACTTGACTGCGTCGCGAACGACAATCCAGGTGCCCTTGGACCCCGGAACCGCGCCCTTGATCAGGATCAGTCCGCGATCGACATCGGTCGAGACGATTTCAAGGTTCTGGGTCGTCACCCGGGTCTGACCCATGTGACCAGCCATCTTCTTGCCCTTCCAGACCTTGCCCGGATCCTGGTTGGAACCGGTCGAGCCGTGCGAACGGTGCGAGACCGAAACGCCGTGGGTGGCGCGAAGGCCGCCAAAGCCGTGACGCTTCATGGCGCCGGCAAAGCCCTTACCCTGGGTGACGCCGGAGACATCGACCAGCTGCCCGGCAACGAAGTGCCCTGCGGTGATCTCTGAACCGACATCGATCAAATTGTCCGAGCTCACACGGAACTCGACCACTTTGGCCTTGGGCTCGACATTGGCGATGGCAAAATTGCCGCGCATGGCCTTGGATGTATTCTTGACCTTGGCAACGCCGGCGCCGAGCTGAACGGCGGTGTAGCCATTCTTCTCTTCCGTACGCTGGGCCACCACCTGGCAGTTTTCCAACCGCAAGACGGTTACGGGTACATGATCTCCGGCGTCATTGTAGACCCGGGTCATTCCCAACTTTTGTGCAATCACACCTGAACGCATCGGTTCATTCCTCTTGAGATGAGCCTGTCGGGGCCCTGCCCCTTCATGCCTCGTTCCCTGTCTTCAAGGCCTTGGGCCTTAAAGCTTGATTTCCACATCAACGCCTGCGGCAAGATCCAGCTTCATCAGCGCATCAACCGTTTGGGGCGTCGGATCAACAATGTCGAGCAAACGCTTATGAGTGCGCATTTCGAACTGTTCGCGGCTCTTCTTGTCGATGTGTGGCGACCGGTTGACCGTGAATTTCTCGATCCGGGTCGGCAGCGGCACCGGCCCACGTACGCTTGCGCCGGTCCGCTTTGCCGTCGACACGATTTCACGCGTGGAGGCGTCAAGGATCCGGTGGTCAAACGCCTTGAGGCGGATGCGGATGTTCTGGCCGTTCATTCGACTTGTCCTTGCTTGTGTGAGAACCGCATGGCCCGGATCAACCGGACCATGCGGCCTGACGCAGTTTGTTATTCGATGATCGAAGCGACGATGCCGGCGCCGACGGTGCGGCCGCCTTCGCGGATGGCGAAGCGGAGCTTCTCTTCCATCGCGATCGGCACGATGAGCGCCACTTCAGCCGAGATGTTGTCGCCCGGCATCACCATTTCGGTGCCTTCCGGCAGCGTCACGATGCCCGTCACGTCGGTCGTGCGGAAATAGAACTGCGGACGGTAGTTGGTGAAGAACGGCGTGTGACGGCCACCCTCTTCCTTGGTCAGAATGTAGGCTTCCGCCTTGAACTTGGTGTGCGGCTTGACCGAACCCGGCTTGCACAGGATCTGGCCGCGCTCGACGCCTTCACGGTCAACGCCGCGCAGCAGCGCGCCGATGTTGTCGCCGGCCTGGCCCTGGTCCAGGAGCTTGCGGAACATTTCAACGCCGGTGCAGACCGACTTGGTGGTCGGACGGATGCCGACGATCTCGACTTCCTCGCCAACCTTGACGACACCGCGCTCGACGCGGCCGGTGACAACCGTGCCACGGCCCGAAATCGAGAACACGTCCTCGATCGGCATCAGGAACGGCTGGTCGATCGGACGCTCTGGCGTCGGGATGTAGGCGTCGACGGCGGCCATCAGCGCGCGGATCGAATCCTCGCCCATGGTCTTGTCGCCATCATTGAGGGCAACCAGCGCCGAACCCTTGACGATCGGAATGTCGTCGCCGGGGAAATCATAGGACGACAGCAGTTCGCGCACTTCGAGCTCAACCAGCTCGAGCAGCTCTTCGTCGTCGACCTGGTCGATCTTGTTCAAAAACACCACCAGCGAAGGCACACCAACCTGACGGGCGAGCAGGATGTGCTCGCGGGTCTGCGGCATCGGGCCGTCGGCGGCCGACACCACCAGGATCGCGCCGTCCATCTGCGCAGCGCCGGTGATCATGTTCTTGACATAGTCGGCGTGGCCTGGGCAATCGACGTGGGCGTAGTGACGGGCCTCGGTCTCATACTCGACGTGCGCCGTCGAGATGGTGATGCCGCGCGCCTTTTCTTCCGGCGCAGCATCAATCTGGTCGTAGGCCTTGTATTCGCCGAAATACTTGGTGATCGCAGCCGTCAACGACGTCTTGCCGTGGTCAACGTGACCAATCGTGCCGATGTTCACATGCGGCTTATTGCGCTCGAACTTACCCTTTGCCATCTTCGGCTCTCCATTCTCATTCAGCCCGTTTCGGGCAAATTACAGTTTCGGTCTCCGGTCCGGACCGGCGTCGTGGGACGCTGATCCGGCAATCCGGCAAATTATGCGTATTTCGCCTGGATCTCCTGGGAGACGTTCGACGGGACTGGTGCGTAATGATCAAATGTCATTGTGTACTGAGCCCGGCCCTGAGACATCGAACGCAGCGTATCAACATATTTGAACATGTTGGCCAGCGGAACATGCGCATCGATCACCACGGCAATTCCGCGCATTTCCTGACCCTGAATCTGCCCGCGACGGGAGTTCAGGTCACCGATCACGTCACCGACGTAATCCTCAGGAGTAACAACTTCGACAGCCATGATCGGCTCAAGCAGCTGAGGACCCATGAACTTCGAATTCTCGCGAAAGCAGGCGCGACCAGCGATTTCGAAGGCGAGAACGCTGGAGTCCACATCGTGGTAGGCACCGTCGATCAGGGTTGCCTTGATGCCGAGCATCGGGAAGCCGGCAAGCGGGCCGGAATTCATCACGCTGTTGATGCCCTTCTGGACGCCAGGGATGTATTCCTTGGGAACCGAACCGCCAACGACCTTGGACTCGAAGATGAACTCATCATTGTCGTCATTGGGCTCGAACCGGATCTTGACGCGAGCGAACTGACCCGAACCACCCGACTGCTTCTTGTGGGTGTAGTCGGCTTCGTAGGACTTGGTGATCGATTCACGGTAGGCAACCTGCGGCGCGCCGACATTGGCCTCGACCTTGAATTCGCGGCGCATGCGGTCGACGAGAATGTCGAGGTGCAATTCGCCCATGCCGGCGATGATGGTCTGGCCGGATTCTTCATCGGTCTTGACGCGGAACGAAGGATCCTCGGCAGCCAGACGGTTGAGCGCGAGGCCCATCTTTTCCTGGTCGCCCTTGGTCTTCGGTTCGATCGCAATCTGGATCACCGGCTCAGGGAATTCCATACGCTCAAGGATGACCTGATTGAGCGGATCGCACAAAGTGTCACCGGTGGTCGTTTCCTTGAGACCCGCGAGCGCAACGATGTCGCCGGCAAAGGCTTCATCGATGTCTTCACGCGAATTCGAGTGCATCTGCAGCATGCGGCCGACGCGCTCGCGCTTTTCCTTGACCGTGTTCTGAACCGACGTGCCCTTTTCGAGCTTGCCGGAATAGATGCGGGCGAAAGTCAGCGAGCCGACGAAGGGGTCGTTCATGACCTTGAAGGCGAGCATGGACAAAGGAGCTTCGTCCGTCGCCGCACGAGTGGTCTCCTGCTCGGTCTTGACGTCAATGCCTTCAATGGCGGGAACGTCGGCCGGGCTTGGCAGGTATTCGACAACGGCGTCGAGCAGAGGCTGAACGCCCTTGTTCTTGAAGGCCGAACCGCAGAACATCGGAAAGAACTGCACCGCGATAGTGCCCTTGCGGACCAGCGAACGGATCTCGTCATTTTCCGGCATCACGCCTTCCAGATAGCGTTCCATGGCGGCCTCGTCGGCTTCCACAGCGGTCTCAATCAGGAGTTCGCGGTATTGAGCCGCCTTTTCCTTCAAATCGTCCGGAATCTCGACAATGTCCCACTGGGCGCCCAGCGATTCGTCACGCCAGACGAGCGCGTTCATCTCGATGAGATCTACGACGCCCTTGAATTCGGTCTCGGCGCCGATCGGCAGCTGCATCACCACGGGCGTTGCGCCAAGACGTGACTTGATCATCGAGACCGACCGGTAGAAGTCGGCGCCGGTCTTGTCCATCTTGTTGCAGAAGATCATCCGCGGGACGTTGTACTTGTCGGCCTGACGCCAGACAGTTTCCGTCTGCGGCTCAACACCGGCATTAGCGTCGAGCAACGCGATGGCGCCGTCGAGCACGCGCAGAGAGCGTTCGACTTCAATGGTGAAGTCAACGTGGCCTGGAGTGTCGATGATGTTGAAGCGGCACATCTTGCCGGTGCGGCCCTTCCAGTAGGTGGTGGTCGCAGCCGAGGTGATCGTGATGCCACGCTCCTGCTCCTGCTCCATCCAGTCCATGGTGGCGGCGCCGTCATGCACTTCGCCGATTTTGTGCGACTTGCCGGTATAAAAAAGGACGCGTTCGGTGGTCGTGGTCTTACCGGCGTCGATATGAGCCATAATTCCGAAGTTGCGGTAGTCTTCGATTGCGTATTCGCGGGCCATCTTGAATGCCTTTCGGGAACAGTTCGTTGATTACCAGCGGTAATGCGAGAATGCACGGTTGGCGTCGGCCATCTTGTGGGTGTCTTCGCGCTTCTTGACGGCGCTGCCACGATTGTTGGCCGCATCCATGAGTTCGCCCGACAGGCGCTCGATCATGGTTGTTTCGTTGCGCTTGCGCGCAGCGGCGATCAGCCAGCGAATGGCAAGAGCCTGACGGCGCTCGGGACGCACATCGACGGGCACCTGGTAGGTGGCGCCGCCAACACGGCGGGAGCGCACTTCCACATGCGGCGCGACATTGTCGAGCGCCTGATGGAACTGAACCACCGGCTCCTGCTTGGAGCGAGCCTCAACCTGGTCAAGCGCACCGTAGACGATCTGCTCGGCAACAGACTTTTTGCCGTGCATCATAATGGCGTTCATGAACTTGGTGATGATCAGATCGCCGAATTTCGGATCCGGGTTGATCTCACGCTTCTCTGCACTGTGACGTCGTGACATGCTTTTCGTCTCTCAACTGATGGGTCGAAGCGGCCCGCCGCGTCCTGCGACGCGACCGGCCGGCACAATTATTACTTCGGACGCTTGGCGCCGTATTTCGAACGGCGCTGCTTGCGGTTCTTGACGCCCTGGGTGTCGAGAACGCCGCGGATGACGTGATAGCGCACGCCGGGCAAATCCTTCACGCGGCCGCCGCGGATCATGACCACGGAGTGTTCCTGCAGGTTATGTCCCTCACCCGGGATGTAACCGATCACTTCGTAGCCGTTGGTCAAACGGATCTTTGCGACCTTACGAAGAGCCGAGTTCGGCTTTTTCGGGGTCGTGGTGTAAACGCGAGTGCAAACGCCGCGCTTCTGCGGATTCTGCTCCAGCGCGGGAACCTTGTTGCGCTTGACCGGCGCCTGACGCGGCTTGCGGATCAGCTGGTTTACAGTTGGCATGTAACCATCCCTTTAGAACTCATGTTTCGCCCTCTCAGGCACCATGCACGAAAACCGAATGCGCAAAACAAGGGCCGGACCGGTTTTGCCGGAAGGCCCATGAAAGCAGAGGACACAAAATAATTGCGTCATGCGTGCAGCATTGACAGTTCACTGTGCAGTCAGAGACCTTGTTTGAGGCAAATTCCAGGACGGGTCGTCCCGAAGAAATGCGCCTCACATCTGTCTCGGTGGCCGCTAACTACTGATTTCCCCCCATGCAGTCAAGGCCATTGGAGAAATATTCGTTCCGGATCAGGATCATCGTCAGCAATGAACCGCTGGGGCGACATATTGTTGCGCCGCACCAGCCGTCTTGGGTGTTTAGTTGCCCCTGCCCGCCAATCAGCTGAGTTAGGGAGCGCTCCGGGTCAACGCATGATGACAATCCGCGTCGCGTAACCGACTCACCTGTCGACCGAAAGACTCAGCCCCTGCGCACCAGTCCAATGATGAACAGCAGAATCACCGCGCCGATGGTGGCATGAATGATCGATCCAAGGATGCCGCCACCGATGGAGACGCCGACCATCGGCAATACCAGGCCCGCGACAAATGCGCCGACGATGCCGACGATGATGTTGCCGACCAATCCGAAGCCGAACCCTTTCATGATCACGCCGGCGAGCCAGCCGGCGATGGCGCCGATCAAGAGAAAAATCAAAAGACCTTCAATGCCCATAGCAAATACTCCCTGGGTTCAAACACGTGGCGATGGCGCGGAGGACTCTCCGGCATCCGGGCGCAGACAACCACGAAGCCGGGGCCGCGGCAAGCTTCACGCTGGAATGGCGCGGCACTGTGTGGCAAACAGGCCTTCAGGCGGGGCCCGGCCTCTCGATCCCCGTTCTTGCCTGAGTGGTGCGGACAATGTGCGTTGCCTTCACCCGGCCAACATGGGAGGACAGGCCCTCCCCCACCGGTGCGGAAAGGACAGCGCGATGATCTCGGACAATGACAATGGCCACAGCGATGACGACTCCCCCGCCATCTTCATCATCCTCGGTCAGATCTGCAGGCGGAAGGGCGGCGAGATGAAGCCGGTCCATGTCATGCTGGCCGCCCCTGATGAGGACACCGCCGTACGGCTCTGCCTGGATGCGCTGTCGTCCAAGGGCTATGCCGAGGCCGACCTTGACCAGATCGGCGTGATGGCTGGCAGGCCCGCCGAAGAGCCGCATGCGTCGGCCTACAACGGCGCCATCGCGGGCGAAGTCGCAGTTATTGCATTTGACTGAATCAGTTGTGACGCGTTCGCGCTCCCGGGATTGTCCCTGAGCGCGATCCGGATTTATCCCCCACGTCCGCCAGAACGCAAAAGGCCGCCCCGAAAGGCGGCCTTTCAATTGGAGTGAACGCTTGTTGAGTGAACGCTTGGGGCCTATTCGGCCGGCGTCGGCTCTTCCTTGTTCATGTTGGTCAGCATCGGCGCCGCCGATTCCGCGCCAGAGGTCTTGCGGCGTTCGTCCAGGATCATGTCGTCGCGCGCGGTGGCGATACGACGGATCAGGGTCATGGTGCCGCCGGTGCCAGCTGGCACCAGACGTCCGACGATGACGTTTTCCTTGAGGCCCTGCAGCGTGTCGACCTTGCCCGCAACAGCGGCTTCGGTCAGCACCTTGGTGGTCTCCTGGAACGACGCCGCCGAGATGAAGGAAGGTGTCTGCAGCGAGGCCTTGGTGATGCCCAGGAGGACCGGTACGCCATAGGCAGGCTTCTTGCCTTCCTCGACAAGACGGTCATTGGCGTTATCAAGCTCGATCTGGTCGACATTGTCGCCCACGATGTAGACGGAATCGCCCGCATCGGTGATCTCGACCTTCTGCAGCATCTGCCGGACAATCACCTCGATGTGCTTGTCGTTGATCAGAACGCCCTGCAGACGGTAGACTTCCTGGATCTCGTTGACGAGGTAGGAGGCAAGCGCCTCCACGCCCTTGATCGCCAGGATGTCATGCGGCGCAGGATTGCCGTCGAGGATGTAATCGCCCTTTTCGATGTAATCGCCATCCTGAAGGTGGAAAGGCTTCCCCTTCGGAATCAGATACTCGACAGGTTCCATGCCATCTTCGGCCGGTTCGATCAGGATCCGGCGCTTGTTCTTGTAGTCGCGGCCAAAGCGGATCGTGCCATCGACTTCCGCGATGATGGCGTGATCCTTCGGACGGCGGGCCTCGAACAATTCCGCCACCCGCGGCAAACCGCCGGTGATGTCCTTGGTCTTGGCGCTTTCGAGCGGCACGCGGGCAAGCACGTCGCCCTGGCTGACCTTGGCGCCGGGTTCGACCGACAGGATGGCGTCGACCGAGAGCTGGAACCGGGCTTCGCCGCCACGGGCCAGTTTGGCGATCTCGCCATCCTTGCCCTTGATGACGATCGACGGCTTGAGATCGATGCCGCGCGGCGTTGACCGCCAGTCGATGACCTGGCGCTTGGTGATGCCGGTTGCTTCGTCGGTGGCTTCGAGAACCGAGATGCCGTCGACGACATCCTCGAATTCCACGGTGCCTTCGACTTCCGTCATCATCGGGCGGGTGTACGGATCCCACTCGGCCAGACGCTGGCCGCGCTTGACCGCATCGCCGTCATCCACATAGATCTTCGAGCCGTAAGCCACACGCTGCGACGACCGCTCCGTGCCGCCCTCGTCGAGGATCTGGACAGCCATGCTGCGGCCCATGGCAATCAGATTGCCATCGGAATTGCGCAGCATGTTGCGGTTCTTGATGCGGACCGTACCCTCGTAAGAGGCTTCCAGGAACGACTGGTCGACCACGGTGGCGGCGCCGCCAAGGTGGAAGGTACGCATGGTCAGCTGGGTGCCCGGCTCACCGATCGACTGAGCGGCGATAACGCCGACAGCTTCACCGATGTTGACGGGCGTGCCGCGCGCCAGATCCCGGCCGTAGCAGGTTCCGCAAATTCCGGTCTGGATTTCGCAGGTCAGCGGCGAACGGATGCGGATCGACTGAATGCCCGCGGCCTCGATGTCGACCACCTGCGCTTCATCAATCGTCGAGCCGGCCTTGACCATGAGGTCACCAGTCAGCGGATGATTGATGTCGTCAAGCGTGGTGCGGCCGAGGATACGCTGACCGATCGACGCCACCACCTGGCCGGCGTCAACGATGGCTGTCATCGTCAGGCCTTCTGTGGTGCCGCAATCGACATGGGTGACGATGCAATCCTGTGCAACGTCAACCAGACGACGGGTCAGGTAACCGGAGTTCGCGGTCTTCAGCGCGGTGTCGGCGAGGCCCTTACGTGCGCCGTGAGTCGAGTTGAAGTACTCGTTCACGGTCAGGCCTTCCTTGAAGTTCGAGATGATCGGCGTCTCGATGATTTCGCCCGACGGCTTGGCCATAAGGCCGCGCATGCCGCCCAACTGACGCATCTGGCTCGGTGAGCCACGGGCGCCGGAATGGCTCATCATGTAGATCGAGTTCATCTGCTTCTGCCGGCCATTTTCATGGAATTCGACAGATTTGATGCGCGCCATCATTTCGTCGGCCACCTTTTCGGTGGCCTTGCCCCAGGCGTCGACAACCTTGTTGTACTTCTCGCCCTGGGTGATGAGGCCTTCATTGTACTGCTGCTCGTATTCCTTCACCAGCGTGTCGGTTTCACCAACAATGCGGGCCTTGGATTCCGGGATAACCATGTCGTCCTTGCCGAACGAAATGCCGGCGCGGCAGGCATGGCTGAAGCCCAGTTGCATGATGCGGTCGCAGAAAATGACCGTGTCCTTCTGGCCGCAGTGACGGTAGACCGTGTCGATCATCCGGGAGATGTTCTTCTTGGTCATTTCCTGGTTGCAGGTGTCGAACGGCACATTGACGTTCTTGGGCAGAAGCTCGCTGATGATCATCCGGCCCGGCGTGGTGTCGAAAATCTTCGAAACCGGGTTGCCTTCGGCGTCAACGGTCTTGAACCGGCCCCTGATCTTGGTGTGCAGGGTGACGACCTTGCTTTCGAGCGCGTGATGCAACTCGCCCATATCGGAGAAGGCCATGCCCTGACCCGGCTCGTTTTCAGCCTGGATCGAGAGATAATACAGACCCAGCACCATGTCCTGCGACGGCACGATGATCGGCGCGCCGTTGGCAGGGTGCAGGATGTTGTTGGTCGACATCATCAGCACGCGGGCTTCGAGCTGGGCTTCCAGCGAAAGCGGCACGTGCACCGCCATCTGGTCGCCGTCGAAGTCGGCGTTGAAGGCCGTGCAGACGAGCGGATGCAGCTGGATCGCCTTGCCTTCAACCAGGATCGGTTCGAAGGCCTGGATGCCCAGACGGTGAAGCGTCGGCGCGCGGTTCAGAAGCACCGGATGCTCGCGGATCACCTCGTCGAGGATATCCCAGACTTCCGGCTTTTCCTTCTCGACCAGCTTCTTGGCCTGCTTGACGGTGGACGAATAGCCCTTGGCGTCAAGACGGGCATAGATGAACGGCTTGAACAGCTCGAGCGCCATCTTCTTGGGCAGGCCGCACTGGTGCAGCTTGAGTTCCGGGCCGGTCACGATGACCGAACGGCCGGAATAGTCGACGCGCTTGCCGAGCAGGTTCTGCCGGAAACGGCCCTGCTTGCCCTTGAGCATGTCGGAGAGCGACTTCAGCGGGCGCTTGTTGGCGCCGGTGATCGTCCGGCCACGGCGGCCGTTGTCGAACAGGGCGTCGACGGCTTCCTGCAGCATCCGCTTCTCGTTGCGGATGATGATGCCGGGAGCGCGCAGTTCGATCAGCCGCTTGAGACGGTTGTTGCGGTTGATGACGCGGCGGTAGAGATCGTTCAGATCCGAGGTCGCAAAGCGGCCGCCATCGAGCGGCACCAGCGGACGGAGATCCGGCGGGATCACCGGCACGATCTTCATGATCATCCATTCCGGGCGGTTGCCGGAATCAATGAAGCTCTCAACGATCTTGAGGCGCTTCATCAGCTTCTTGGACTTGAGTTCCGACGTCGTGGTGGCAAGCTCGGTGCGCAATTCACCGGCAATGCGCTCGAGATCCATCGAGGCAAGCAGCTCGAAAATGGCTTCGGCGCCGATCATGGCGGTGAAGGAATCCTCGCCAAACTCGTCGACGGCGATCATGTAGTCCTCTTCGGAGAGCAGCGAGTTCTCCTTGAGCGACGTCAGGCCCGGTTCGGTGACGATGTAGTTCTCGAAATACAGGACCCGCTCGATATCCTTGAGCGTCATGTCGAGCAGCGTGCCGATGCGCGACGGCAGCGACTTCAGGAACCAGATATGGGCAACTGGAGCGGCGAGTTCGATATGACCCATGCGCTCGCGGCGGACGCGGCTCAGCGTGACTTCGACGCCGCACTTTTCGCAGATGACGCCCTTGTACTTCATGCGCTTGTACTTGCCGCACAGGCACTCATAATCCTTGATCGGACCGAAAATGCGCGCGCAGAACAGACCGTCGCGCTCGGGCTTGAAGGTACGATAGTTGATCGTCTCCGGCTTTTTGATTTCGCCGAAGGACCAGGAAAGAATCTTTTCCGGGCTGGCGATCGAAATCCGGATGGAATCGAACGTCTGCGCCGGGACGGCGTTGTTGAAAAGATTCATGACCTCATGGTTCATGCCTGTCTCCTTTTAGGGCTGTTCGCCCTTGGCTTGCGACGGCGCCGGCGGACAATCCGGCAACAGGCCATCGCCTGAAATTCGTTACACCGCGTCAAACGCGGCCTCATCTCCCGCCCGCTGGCTCGCGGGAAGGAGGATGGCGCGGGGGATTTTGGTCCCTCGCGCCTTCCAGGCTCTATTCAGCCGCGTCCGGCAATTCGTCGCGTTCGGCGATGTCGTCGATCTTGGCCGATTCCAGCTCGACATTGAGACCCAGTGACCGCATTTCCTTGATGAGAACGTTGAAGCTCTCCGGAATGCCGGCCTCGAAGGTGTCGTCGCCGCGCACGATGGCCTCGTAGACCTTGGTGCGTCCGGCCACGTCGTCGGACTTGACCGTCAGCATTTCCTGCAGGGTGTAGGCGGCGCCATAGGCTTCGAGCGCCCAGACCTCCATTTCCCCGAAACGCTGACCGCCGAACTGCGCCTTGCCGCCCAGCGGCTGCTGGGTCACGAGCGAGTATGGTCCGATCGAGCGGGCGTGGATCTTGTCGTCGACCAGGTGGTTGAGCTTGAGCATGTAGATGTAGCCCACGGTCACCGGACGGTCGAAGGTGTCGCCGGTACGCCCGTCATAGAGCGTCGACTGACCCGACACATCAAGACCGGCCTGGGCCAGCATGATGTTGATGTCGGCCTCGACCGCACCGTCAAACACCGGCGTGGCGATCGACACGCCACGGCGTGTCTGCTCGGCCAGACGGACAATCGACGGATCATCGTAGTCCTTGATCGGCTCGCCCTTTGGTCCGGTGCCGATGACGCTGTCGATGGTGTCACGCAGCGGCTGGATCTCTCCGCCCGCCGTGTAGGCATCGAGCATCGCGCCGATCTTCTTGCCCATTCCGGCGCAGGCCCAACCCAGATGGGTCTCGAGGATCTGTCCGACGTTCATGCGCGACGGCACGCCCAACGGGTTGAGCACGATGTCGACATGGGTGCCGTCTTCGAGGAACGGCATGTCTTCGCAGGGCAGGATGCGGGAAACCACACCCTTGTTGCCATGACGGCCGGCCATCTTGTCACCCGGCTGGATCTTGCGCTTCACGGCGACGAAGACCTTGACCATTTTCATCACGCCAGGCGGAAGTTCGTCGCCGCGCTGGACCTTTTCGACCTTGTCCATGAAGCGGCTTTCAAGACGCTTCTTGGAATCGTCGTACTGGCCGCGCAGCGCTTCAATTTCGCCCTGCAGCTTTTCGTCCTCGACAGCGAATGTCCACCACTGCGACCGCGGATAGTCGCGAATGGTCTCGGCATTGACTTCCGAGCCCTTCTTGAAGCCCTTCGGTCCGGCGATCGCCGACTTGCCCGCCAGCATGTCCGACAAGCGGCCATAGACGTTGCGGTCGAGAATTGCCTGCTCGTCGTCACGGTCCTTGGCCAAACGCTCGATTTCCTCGCGTTCAATCGCCATGGCGCGTTCGTCCTTCTCAACGCCGTGGCGGTTGAAAACGCGGACTTCGACGATGGTGCCGTAGGTTCCGGGCGGCATCCGCATCGAGGTGTCGCGGACATCCGACGCCTTTTCGCCGAAGATGGCGCGCAGAAGCTTCTCTTCCGGCGTCATCGGGCTTTCGCCCTTCGGCGTGATCTTGCCGACCAGGATGTCGCCCGGCGCCACTTCGGCGCCGATATAGACAATGCCGGCCTCATCGAGGTTCCGCAGCGCTTCTTCCGAAACGTTGGGGATATCACGGGTGATTTCTTCCGGTCCAAGCTTGGTGTCACGCGCCATCACTTCGAACTCGTCGATGTGGATAGAGGTGAACACGTCGTCGGAGACGATGCGCTCGGAGAGAAGGATCGAATCCTCGTAGTTGTAGCCGTTCCAGGGCATGAACGCGACAAGCACGTTGCGGCCAAGCGCCAGATCGCCGAGTTCCGTCGACGGACCATCGGCGATGATGTCGCCCTTGTTGAGAACGTCGCCCACGGTGACCAGCGGACGCTGGTTGATGCAGGTGTTCTGGTTGGAACGCTGGAACTTCTGCAGCCGGTAGATGTCAACGCCGGAACTCGAGGCGTCGATATCCTCGGTGGCGCGGATGACGATACGCGTGGCGTCAACCTGGTCGACAACGCCTCCGCGGCGGGCCGCGATGGCGGCACCCGAATCCCGGGCCACGATCGGCTCCATGCCGGTGCCCACGAACGGAGCCTCGGCGCGCACCAGCGGAACCGCCTGACGCTGCATGTTCGATCCCATCAACGCACGGTTGGCGTCATCGTTCTCGAGGAACGGAATCAAGGCTGCGGCGACCGACACCAACTGGCGTGGCGACACGTCCATCAGGTCGATATTGTCACGCGGGGTCATCATCACGTCGCCGGAATGGCGGCAAACGACGAACTCGTCGACCAGATGGCCGTCTTCGCTGAGTTCGGCATTGGCCTGGGCGACGAAGTACTTGGCTTCTTCCATGGCCGACAGATAGATCACTTCCTTGGTGACCGTGCCGTCCTTGATCTTGCGATACGGGCTCTCGATGAAACCGTATTTGTTGACGCGCGCGAATGTGGCGAGCGAGTTGATCAGACCGATGTTCGGGCCTTCCGGCGTTTCGATCGGGCAGATCCGGCCGTAATGGGTCGGGTGCACGTCGCGGACTTCGAAACCGGCGCGCTCACGTGTCAGACCACCAGGTCCAAGCGCCGACAGACGGCGCTTGTGGGTGATTTCCGACAACGGATTGACCTGGTCCATGAACTGCGACAGCTGCGAAGAGCCGAAGAATTCACGCACCGCGGCGGCTGCCGGCTTGGCGTTGATCAGGTCCTGCGGCATCACGGTGTCGATCTCGATCGACGACATGCGCTCCTTGATGGCGCGCTCCATGCGCAGCAGGCCGAGGCGGTACTGGTTTTCCATCAATTCGCCGACCGAACGCACCCGGCGGTTGCCGAGGTTGTCGATGTCGTCGATTTCGCCCTTGCCATCGCGCAGCGCGACAAGCGTCTTGACCACGGCGAGAATGTCATCCTTGCGCAGAACCCGGACGGTGTCTTCAGCGTCGAGGTCGAGGCGCATGTTCATCTTGACGCGGCCAACGGCGGAGAGATCGTAGCGCTCCGAATCGAAGAACAGCGAGTTGAACATGGCTTCGGCCGAATCGATGGTCGGCGGCTCGCCGGGACGCATGACGCGGTAGATGTCGAACAGCGCTTCCTGGCGATTGGTGTTCTTGTCGGCTGCCAGCGTGTTGCGGATATAGGCGCCGACATTGATGTGGTCGATATCGAGCACCTTGATGTCGTCGTAGCCGGCCTCGATCAGATCGATCAGGTTGCCCTTGCGCTCGCCGGTCTTGGCGTCGACTGTGAATTCAAGCTCGTCGCCGGCTTCAAGATAGACTTCGCCGGTCTCGGGATTGACGATATCCTCGGCCAGATAGGAGCCGATCAGGTCCTCATCGGTCGCCTTGATCGACTTGACGCCCTTTTCGGTCAGCTGCTTGAGCAGGCGCGGGGTCAGCTTCTTGCCGGATTCGACCACGACTTCGCCGGTGTCGGCGTCGATCATGTCGGCCATGGCCTTCTGACCCTTGAGGGTGTCCGGCTGGAACGGAATCCGCCAGCCTTCGCCGTCACGGGCATAGATGGAATGGGTGTAGAAGGTCGCCAGGATTTCCTCGGCATCCATGCCGAGCGCCAGCAGCAGCGACGACGCCGGAATCTTGCGGCGGCGGTCGATACGGGCGTGGACAATGTCCTTGGCGTCGAATTCGATGTCGAGCCAGGAACCGCGATAGGGAATGACGCGCGCGGCAAACAACAGCTTGCCCGACGAATGGCTCTTGCCCTTGTCGTGATCGAAGAACACGCCTGGCGACCGGTGCATCTGCGAAACGATGACGCGCTCGGTGCCGTTGACGACGAACGTGCCGTTGTTGGTCATGAGCGGCATGTCGCCCATGTAGACATTCTGTTCCTTGATGTCCTTGACCGACTTGGCGCCTGTATCCTCGTCGATATCGAACACGATCAGACGCAGCGTCACCTTCAAAGGCGCCGCATAGGTCAGATCGCGCTGACGGCATTCCTCAACGTCGAACTTGGGGTGTTCGAACTCGTAGGACACGAATTCCAGCATCGCGCTGCCGGAAAAATCGGAAATCGGAAAAACCGACTTGAATACTGCTTGCAGTCCTTCGTCGGAACGGCCGCCGAGCGGTTCGTCCACCATCAGGAACTGGTCATAAGACGCTTTTTGAACCTCGATGAGGTTCGGCATCTCCGCCACTTCCGGAATTTTTCCGAAAAACTTGCGTACGCGCCTGCGACCGTTGAAGGAAAGGGTCTGAGCCATCGTCGCTCCTTGTCAATGTGCATCCGGGCCTGCAACAGACGACCGCCGCTGGCCAAGCGACTCCGTCATAGAAATGAATTCGTTCAATCTCGTCTCATTCCCAAAGCGGCGGCCGGAATGCCGGGCGGTCTGGGTCAAGACTATCCTTTTGAAGAACCCATTACCCAAAAGCCGTTTTCGGGCTTTTGGGTAATCTGTTCTCAAACCAGATACATCCGGGGGCGAGGCAGCCTCGCCCCCGGATGCAATATTCGACTTACTTGACGGTGACCTTTGCGCCAGCGTCTTCAAGCTTCTTCTTGATGTCTTCAGCTTCGCCCTTGGAAATGGCTTCCTTGACAGCCTTCGGAGCTGCTTCGACCAGATCCTTGGCTTCCTTCAGGCCGAGGCCGGTGATCGAACGGACTTCCTTGATGACGTTGATCTTGTTGGCGCCGATGTCGGCCAGGATCACATCAAATTCAGTCTGTTCTTCAGCGGCTTCAGCCGGAGCGGCTGCGCCAGCGGCAACAGCTGCCACAGGAGCGGCAGCGGAGACGCCCCACTTTTCTTCAAGCATCTTGGAAAGCTCAGCAGCTTCCAGGACGGTCAGGTTGGAAAGGTCTTCCACGATTTTGGCGAGATCAGCCATTTTCTTGCTTCCTTGTATTCGGTTCGAACCGGTGTTGATCTAATTCACAGCGAAGTTCCGCCTTATGCGGCTTCGTCCTTCCGGGCATACGCGCCGATGACGCGCGCAACCGCACCCGCGGGTGCGTTGACGATCTGGGCAATGCGCGTTGCCGGCGTGGTAATCATGCCGATCAATTTCGCGCGCAGCTCGTCCAGCGACGGCATCGTGGCAAGTGCCTTGATCCCATCGGCGTCGAGTGTCGTTGCCCCCATCGCGCCACCAAGAATAATCAGCTTGTCGCTGACCTTGGAAAACTCGACGGCGATCTTCGGAGCGATCACCGGATCATCGCAATAAGCGATGAGCGTCTGACCAGTGAAGAGGCTTGCGACCCCTTCTGACTCCGTGCCCTGAAGAGCGATCTTGGCAAGGCGGTTCTTCGCGACCTTGACGGTGCCTCCGGCTGTGCGCATGCGCGACCTGAGGTCGTTCATTTGCGCAACCGTAAGACCGGCGTAGTGGGCCACGACAACCGAACCGGCGTTGGTGAAAACACCGTTCAGTTCCGCGACGAATTCGCGTTTTTCCGCTCTATCCACTGCGTTTCTCCAGTTGGCAGATGATGCACGCACCACCTGCCGGGTTTGCCTTTGCCGCCAGGGATTCTCTACGAACCCACAAGCGACGCTTGAGGATCCTGTCCCCTTACGCCGACACCGATAAGGCAGCGGCACAAGGCAAGCGAGGTTCGAACCGTTCAGAGCTTTCACTCTGTGACAACGGAACTTACCCGTCTCATGCAGGCTGGAAATTAAGGCGAACCGATGAGGGCGCGCCGCCTGCAGTCTCGGACAGGGAGCCCGGGGATTGCGCCCCGGACCTTTTCGGCCCGAAGGCCGAAAACTGTGGAAAACCGGATACTTGATCCGGTTTTCCTAAACTTGAAAATCAGGCGACGCTGAGCGACGACGGATCAATCTTGACGCCCGGGCCCATGGTCGATGAAATCGCCACGCGCTTGAGGTAGTTGCCCTTGGCGCCGGTTGGCTTGGCTTTCATCACCGCATCGGCGAAAGCACGGATGTTTTCTTCGATCTGCTCGGAGCCGAAGGACGCCTTGCCGATGCCGGCGTGGATGATGCCGGCCTTTTCGACGCGGAACTCAACGGCGCCGCCCTTGGACGCCTTGACGGCGCCGGCGACATCGGTGGTGACCGTGCCGACCTTGGGGTTGGGCATCATGCCGCGCGGGCCGAGCACCTTGCCGAGACGGCCGACGAGCGGCATCATGTCCGGCGTGGCGATGCAGCGATCGAAATCGATCGTGCCGCCCTGGACGATGTCCACCAGCTCTTCGGCGCCAACCACGTCGGCTCCGGCTGCGCGGGCTTCGTCAGCCTTGTCGCCACGGGCGAACACGGCGACGCGAACGGTACGTCCGGTGCCGTTTGGCAGATTGACGACGCCACGAACCATCTGATCAGCATGACGCGGATCAACGCCCAGGTTCATCGAGACTTCAATGGTCTCGTCGAACTTGGCGATGGCGCGCTCCTTGATCATCGAAACGGCTTCGCCGAGCGGGTAGTATTTGTTGCGGTCAACGCCTTCATTGACCTTTTGCATGCGCTTTGCAGTCTTGGCCATGGTCTTATCCCGTCACTTCCAGGCCCATGGAGCGGGCGGAGCCCTCAACCATAGCCATCGCGCCTTCGATGTCGGCGGCGTTCAGATCCTTCATCTTCGCTTCGGCGATCGCACGGACCTGGTCACGCGTGACCGAACCGGCGATCTCCTTGCCCGGCAATTTGGAGCCGGACTTGAGCTTGGCTTCCTTCTTGAGGAAGTAGCTCACCGGGGGCTTCTTCATCGCGAAATTGAAGGATTTGTCCTGGTAGTAGGTGATGACGACCGGAATCGGCATGCCCTTTTCCATTTCCTGCGTGGCGGCATTGAATCCCTTGCAGAATTCCATGATGTTGATGCCGCGCTGGCCAAGTGCCGGACCGATCGGGGGCGACGGAGTCGCCGAACCGGCCGGAACCTGCAGCTTGAGCTGGCCTAAAACTTTCTTAGCCATTGTCTCTCTGCCTCTCGTTGGGGCGTCGCTAGTGCTTCGCCTGGTGCCGGACCAATCCGGCGGCTGCGGTTGCGTGGTGCGGTTTGACAGGCCGGCTACAGCCTGCTCGCCTCCCACGCGGACACATCGCCAGCAGTACTGGCAATGCAAAACCCGTCCGCGTCCCCTTCACGAAGGCGCGGGCCGGGCCAGTTCTCGTCAGACCTTTTCGACCTGACTGTATTCGAGTTCGACCGGGGTGGCCCGGCCAAAGATGGACACTTCCACTTTCAGACGCGACCGCTCTTCATCGACATCCTGAACCGTGCCGTTGAACGAGGCGAACGGTCCGTCGGACACCCTCACCTGCTCGCCGATCTCGAAAGCGATCGACGGCTTGGGCCGCTCGACGCCTTCCTGAACCTGCATGAGGATGCGGTCGGCTTCGGAATCGGGAATCGGCAGCGGCTTCGAATCGCTGCCCAGAAACCCGGTCACCTTCGGGGTGTTCTTGATCAGGTGAAAGGCTTCATCGGTCAGATCGGCGCGAACCATCACATAGCCGGGGAAGAACTTGCGCTCGGCATCGACCTTGCGGCCGCGGCGCACTTCAACCACCTTCTCGACGGGCACCAGGATCTTTTCGAACAGATGGCTCAGGCCCTTCTGGCGCGCCTGCTCTTCGATCGATTCGGCGACCTTCTTCTCGAAATTCGAATAGGCGTGAACGATATACCAACGTGCAGTCATCTGCTTCCCCGCCTCAAGCGCCGACGTTCAGGATGAGCGAAATCGCCCAACCCAAAGCCTGGTCGGCCGCAAAAAAGAAAATCGAGGCCACCAGCACCATGACGAGGACCATGACCGTCGAGATCGAGGTCTCGCGGCGCGATGGCCACTTCACTTTCGCAGCTTCGGCGCGAACCTGCTGGAGGAATGTAAACGGATTTGATTTGGATGCCATTATCTGCCCACGCTTATACGGCGCGTAAAGCCGGTCTCCCAGCCCCACACACCGCGTGTCTGTTAACGTTCTACATAAAGCCCGATTCCCGAAATCACAAGAGGGAAACGTGCTTTTTTCACACTACACCGGTCAACTGGCCCGAAGATTGCTCTCAGTCCACCTGTTTCGATCTGTTCGAACCTTCGCCAATGCCGGAAACGCCGGCTGGCAGGGGCAGCAGGACTCGAACCTGCGACCTACGGTTTTGGAGACCGTCGCTCTACCAACTGAGCTATACCCCTAGGCCGGTGGCGGCTCTGATAGCGTCAAAAGCACGGGGAATGCAACAAAGAAGTGACGGCGATGGCGGCGCCACCGTGTTTTTCTGCATCAGGACCGGATCCGACGCCCTGGCCGCCCAGCTCAGACCGCCGCCAATTCGGCCAGAGCGGCCCGCCGGAGGGATTGCCGAGGCGTTCCCCGCCCTGCCCTGTTGCCCGGGTCCCGACGGCCCGGCTGGTCTCACACGGCCCGTTCCAGCGCGTTGAGATCCGCGCCGGTGATGGCGTCGACATTGCGGCCGATCTTTTTGGCATCCCAGTCCCACCAGGCAATCTCCATCAGCCGCCGCACAGTGTCGGGCGGAAACCGCATGCGGATGATTCGCGCCGGATTTCCGGCAATGATCGCATAATCGGGCACATCGCGGGTGACCACCGTCCGCGCCGCGACGATGACGCCGGTGCCGATTTGCACCCCCGGCAACACCACCGATTCAAATCCGAGCCAGACATCATTGCCAATCACGCTGTCGCGCTGGTTGCCGATGGCTTGCCCGTAATCACCGATCAGATCCGGATTGAACACCGCGAACGGAAATGTCGAGAACCCGTCCATGGCATGATTGGCCGAACTGGTGATGATGCGCGCGCCATGCGCAATCTGGCAGAAACGGCCAATGGTCAGCTGTTCCGGCGCGCCAGGATAGAGATAGGGCGCAAGCTGGGCGGCGTAGTCGACTGGCGTGTCAAAGCCTGAATAGTAACTGTAGTCGCCCACGGAGATGTTTGGATGGTCAATCACCTGGTTGAGGTGAACGGTGCCGGCATGGGGCGTTCCGTCAGCCAGGATGATTGGATGGCGCAAGCTTGCGTCATGAATAGGACGGGACATGGGTCTGCTCTTTCGATCTGAAGTACGGATTTCGGATTTTCAGACCAGGGACTTGTTCACCGTCGCCTCCATGCGATGTGTCTGAACCAGGATGATTCACCGGCACATCATCGCCTTTTTAATCATCAGCGATCGGCCTTGCAAGCTTGTGTCGACGCCCGGGCCGAGCCGCAATGCGCGGTCAGGTGATGCGCTCTCGCCCAAAACGACAAAACGCGCCGAAGCGCGTTTTGATATTCACCGGATCTGGTTTTCAGTCACCCATCATTCAATGATGGATGCAACAATCCCGGCGCCGACGGTGCGGCCGCCTTCGCGGATGGCGAAACGGAGCTTCTCTTCCATCGCGATCGGCACGATGAGCGCCACTTCAGCCGAGATGTTGTCGCCCGGCATCACCATTTCGGTGCCTTCCGGCAGCGTCACGATGCCCGTCACGTCGGTCGTGCGGAAATAGAACTGCGGACGGTAGTTGGTGAAGAACGGCGTGTGACGGCCACCCTCTTCCTTGGTCAGAATGTAGGCTTCCGCCTTGAACTTGGTGTGCGGCTTGACCGAACCCGGCTTGCACAGGATCTGGCCGCGCTCGACGCCTTCACGGTCAACGCCGCGCAGCAGCGCGCCGATGTTGTCGCCGGCCTGGCCCTGGTCCAGGAGCTTGCGGAACATTTCAACGCCGGTGCAGACCGACTTGGTGGTCGGACGGATGCCGACGATCTCGACTTCCTCGCCAACCTTGACGACACCGCGCTCGACGCGGCCGGTGACAACCGTGCCACGGCCCGAAATCGAGAACACGTCCTCGATCGGCATCAGGAACGGCTGGTCGATCGGACGCTC
>LADQ01000198.1 GCA_000961635.1 Hoeflea sp. BRH_c9
ATCGGGCCTGTCGGGCGGAGAGATGCGGCGGCTGGTGCTGGCGCGCAGCCTGTTGCGGCGGCCGAAATTGCTGCTGCTCGACGAGCCGACCGAAGGACTGGACGAGACGACTGCGCTGGCCGTGCTGAAGGGACTGCGGACCTATCTGCCGGCGGCCGCGATCGTGACCGCATCGCATCGCGCGGTGGAAACGACATGGGCGGACCGCATCATGACACTGGACCGGACCGGTCCGGAGGCGCAAGATAAAGAGTAAGGCGCTGTCGCGCGCGTAAAAGTTATATCTGCAATGCAGCTTTGTTGATCCAGATCAATGCCGCCTTGCCGGTCCGGACATATTCAAGAATTCATAGGTGTATTTCCGGGACATGTTTCATGTCCCCCAATTCCAAGGAGCACAGCAAATGGAATTCGGGATCGTCGAACTGTCACGGCTGCAATTTGCGGCGACGGCGATGTATCACTTCCTCTTCGTGCCGCTGACGCTCGGGCTTTCCGTCCTGGTGGCGATCATGGAGACGATCTATGTGATGACCGACCGCCCGATCTGGCGGCAGATGACGAAGTTCTGGGGTCTGCTGTTCGGCATCAATTTCGCCCTCGGCGTGGCCACCGGCATCACCATGGAGTTCCAGTTCGGCATGAACTGGAGCTATTTCAGCCATTATGTCGGCGACATTTTCGGCGCGCCGCTGGCGATCGAGGGTCTGATGGCCTTCTTTCTTGAGGCGACCTTTGTCGGGCTGTTCTTTTTCGGCTGGGACAAGCTGAGCAAGGTGGCGCATCTGACGGTTGCCTGGCTGGTGGCGATTGGCTCCAATTTTTCGGCGCTGTGGATCCTGATCGCCAATGGCTGGATGCAGAATCCGGTCGGCGCCGCGTTCAACCCGATGACGATGCGCATGGAGGTGACCGATTTCTACGCGGTGCTGTTTAACGACGTGGCCCAGGCGAAATTCGTCCACACTGTGTCGGCGGGTTATGTCACGGCCTCAGTTTTCGTGCTTGGCGTGTCGGCTTGGTACCTGCTGCGCGACCGCCATGTCGAACTCGCCCGCCGCTCGATCACCGTGGCCGCGGCGTTCGGCCTGGCATCGGCGTTTTCCGTGGTGGTGCTGGGTGACGAATCCGGTTACAGCGCCACCCACAGCCAGAAGATGAAGCTCGCGGCGATCGAAGGCATGTGGGAATCTCAACCGGCGCCAGCAGCTTTCACCGCGTTCGGATTTCCGGACCAGGAAGCGCGCGAAACCCATTACGCCATCCATATCCCCTTTGTGATGGGACTGATCGGCACCCGTTCGCTGACCATTCCGATTCCGGGCATCGCGGAGCTTGAGAGCCAGGCCGAAACCCGCATCCGTTCCGGCGTGATCGCCTATGACGCACTGATGCATATCCGCGAGGCGCGCGAAAATTCCGATCCCTTGGAAACGGCACGGTTCGAGGAACACTCGGCTGATCTCGGCTTTGCCTTCCTTTTGAGGAAATACATCGATGACCCGCGGCAGGCGACGCAAGAGCAAATCGTTCAGGCCGCCAATGACACCATCCCAACCGTGTGGCCGCTGTTCTGGGCGTTCCGGATCATGGTGGCGCTGGGCTTCGGCTTTATTGCGACAATGCTCTACTTCTTCTACCGGGCATCGTTCAAGGGCATGAATTTTCCCCGCCCGGCCCTGCACCTGGCGGTCTGGATGATCCCGACGCCGTGGATTGCCGCGGAACTGGGATGGTTCGTCGCCGAGTTCGGCCGGCAACCCTGGACCGTGGATGGCGTGCTGCCGACGGCGATGTCGGTCTCGGCGCTGTCGATGACCGAGGTGGCGCTGACCTTGGCCGGCTTTGTGGTTTTCTACTCGGTCCTGTTCGTGATCGAGATGGGGCTGATGCTGAAATTCATCCGCAAAGGCCCATTCGAGGACGTCGCGGAAACCGATGCCTGGATGATCAGACACAATGAACGGCTGACCGGGCGGCACATTGCCGACGCCATGCCTGCGGAGACACGACCATGATCCTGCACACTCTGATAGACTATGACATCCTGCGCCTGATCTGGTGGGGCCTGCTCGGCGTCCTTCTGATCGGCTTCGCGCTGACAGACGGGTTTGACCTGGGCGTCGGCGCGCTGCTGCCCTTTGTCGCCAAGACCGATACCGAACGCCGCATCGCAATCAACACTGTCGGCCCGGTCTGGGAAGGCAACCAGGTCTGGTTCATCCTCGGCGGCGGGGCGATTTTCGCCGCCTGGCCACCGCTTTACGCCGTGTCGTTCTCGGGCTTCTATCTGGCGATGTTCGTGGTGCTGGCGGCGCTGATCGTGCGGCCGGTGGCGTTCAAATTCCGCTCAAAGCGCGATGATGTGCGCTGGCGGACCTCCTGGGACTGGGCGCTGTTCGCAAGCGGCGCGATCCCGGCACTGCTGTTCGGCGTCGCCGTCGGCAATGTGATCCAGGGCGTACCGTTCCATTTCACCGATGACCTGCACACCATCTACGAAGGCGCCTGGTACGCCAAGTTCATCGGCCTCCTGGATCCGTTCTCGCTGCTTGCCGGGATCGTGTCACTTTCCATGCTGGTCATGCATGGCGGGGCATGGCTGACCCTCAAAGCCGAAGGCAAGGTTCGCGACCGCGCCCGCCAGTTGGGTTCAATGGCCGCGCTGGTCGCCGTGGCCACCTACGCGCTGGCAGGCGTCTGGATGGCGGTGGGCATCGAGGGCTTCCGCATTGTTGGCGATTACATCACCACCGGTCCGTCCAATCCGCTGCATTTCGAAGTGGAGAAAACAGCCAGTTGGCTGTCGGCCTACTCTGATCGCCCGTGGATCGCGGTCGCGCCGATCATGGGCATCGCAGGCGCGCTGCTGACGTTCGCCGGCTTGCGGGCGGGCCGCGAGGTTTCGACGCTGCTGTATTCCAAGATGGCGATCCTCGGGGTGATTTCGTCGGTGGGGCTGACGATGTTCCCATTCATCATGCCATCCTCGTCCGATCCGCAATCGTCGCTGACGGTGTGGAACAGTTCATCCTCGCATTTGACCCTGTTCATCATGCTGGTGGTGACCGTGATCTTCATGCCGATAATCCTGGCCTACACGGCATGGGTCTACAAGGTGCTGTGGGGCAAGGTCACCGAGGCCGATGTCACCGACGACAACTCTCATTCCGTCTACTGATCAGGAGAAACAAGACATGTGGTATTTCGCCTGGTTGCTGGGCCTTCCGCTCGCCGCAATATTCGCCGTTGTCAACGCCATGTGGCTGGAACTGCAGGAAGACCGCCACCTCATCAACGATCAAGGGGAGCCCATTCCAAGCATGGCTCCTGGCGCATTGCGGGGCCATGGGCGCGAGTGATCCGCTGCGTTTGCGAGGCAGGGCAGCGGATGGCACTCCCGTCGGTGCCATTCCAGGTTGCGGTTTCACACAGCGGAAGTGGCTGTGATAGCAAGCAAAAATCACCGGCACGACTATCGTATGAAAGACAATAGTCGAATGGTAACGAGACGATGGCCATGTTTGTCTGCACCCTGCTACCCAGCGTAGCTACGGAGGTGGAGCCTGGGAGGCTTTGCCCATTCCACATCAGGGAGGACATTAATGTCGAAGTTTCAAATCAATCGTCGTGGGTTGATCAAGTCGGGAGCCGCCATCGGCGCCGGCCTGGCATTGCCCACGATTTTTACCAGTTCAGCCCGCGCTTACCTGAATGAACCCAAGGGCGCCACCGTCACCCTCGGCTTCAACGTGCCGCAGACCGGCCCCTATGCAGATGAAGGCCTCGATGAGTTGCGCGCCCAGGAGCTGGCTGTCCAGCACCTGAACGGCGAAGGCGACGGCGGCATGTTGAACACCTTCTCGTCGAAGATGCTCAAGGGCAACGGCATTCTTGGCAAAAAGGTCCAGTTCGTCAGCGGCGACACCCAGACCAAGTCTGACGCGGCCCGCGCCGCGGCAAAATCGATGATCGAAAAGGATGGCGCCGTCATGATCAATGGCGGCTCCTCATCGGGCGTCGCCGTGGCCGTTCAGGGCCTCTGCCAGGAAGCTGGCGTGATCTTCATGGCTGGCCTGACCCACTCCAACGACACCACCGGCAAGGACAAGAAGCGCAACGGCTTCCGTCACTTCTTCAATGCCTACATGTCGGGCGAGGCGCTCGCTCCGGTGCTGGCAAAGGCCTACGGCGCCGATCGCCGCGCCTACCACCTGACAGCCGACTACACCTGGGGCTGGACCCAGCAGGAATCCATTGCCGCCGCGACTGAAAAACTGGGCTGGGAGACCGTCAACAACGTGCTCACCCCGCTGGCAGCGACCGACTTCTCGTCCTACATCGCACCGGTGCTGAACTCGGGCGCGGACGTGCTGATTCTGAACCATTACGGCGGCAACATGGTCAACTCGCTGACCAACGCCGTGCAGTTCGGCCTGCGCGACAAGATGGTCAACGGCAAGCAGTTCGAGATCATCGTTCCGCTCTACTCCGAATTGATGGCGGCTGGCGCCGGCGCGAACGTGCGCGGCGTCTATGGATCAATGAACTGGAACTGGCAGCTGCAGGACGAAGGCTCCAAGGCGTTCGTCAAGTCCTTCGGCGAAAAGTACGGCCGTCCGCCTTCAAACTCCGCGCACACCTGCTACGTGCAGACCCTGCTCTATGCGGATGCCTGTGAACGCGCCGGCACCTTCGATCCCTGCGGCGTCGTCGCGGCGCTCGAAGGCTTCGAGTTCGACGGCATGGGCAATGGCCCGACCCTCTACCGCGCCGATGACCATCAGTGCTTCAAGGACGTGCTGGTCATGAAGGGCACGGACAACCCGACAAACGAGTACGACACGCTGGAAATTGTCGAAGTGACCCCGCGTGCGCAGGTCGAATATGCTCCCGATCACCCGATGTTCGCCGGTGGCGACCTCGGCCAGTGCAATTCGGGCGCATAATTAACTCCACGGGTTAGCCGCGCCGCCTCCAGGGCGGCGCGGCTTTCTACTTGAATTGAGGACTCAAGCCGCTGCGCCCTTGGCGCGCGGTTTTGTTGATGCGGGCTTCACGATGGACGCAATCATTCTCCAAGTTCTGAACGGTCTGGACAAAGGCAGCGCCTATGCCATGATCGCACTCGGACTGACGCTCATTTTCGGCACGCTCGGCGTGGTGAATTTTGCGCATGGCGCATTGTTCATGCTCGGCTCCTTCTGCGCCGTGACGCTTCAACGGATTCTTTCGCTGTCCTACACGGTTGAAGATCCGACCCAGAAGGACTTTTTGGGCAATCCTCTGAAAGTCGACATGCCCTACATTGTAAGCTGGTTCGGCGATGCGACCGGAAACGCCATTCTGGACTGGTCCGTGCCTTTGGCCATCCTGTTTGCCATACCGGTCATGCTTCTGATCGGCTATGTGATGGAACGCGGCCTGATCAAGCATTTCTACAAGCGGCCCCATGCGGACCAGATCCTCGTCACCTTCGGCCTTGCCATCGTCATCCAGGAAATCGTCAAATATTTCTACGGCGCCAATCCGATCCCGACGCCGGCGCCCGACATGTTCAGGGGATCGGTCGATTTCGGCGTGATGATCGGCTTCGCCCAGAACGAGATCATCTATCCCTACTGGCGACTGGTCTACTTCCTGTTTTCGGCCGTCATTATCGGCTCGGTCTTTGCCTTCCTCCGCTTCACCACCTTCGGCATGGTGGTCCGCGCCGGCATGGCTGACCGCGAGACCGTCGGCCTTCTCGGCATCAATATCGACAAGCGCTTCACCATCATGTTCGGCATAGCCGCGGCCGTGGCGGGACTTGCGGGCGTCATGTATGCGCCGATCAACTCGCCCAACTACCATATGGGCATGGACTTCCTGGTGCTGTCCTTCGTTGTGGTCGTCGTCGGCGGCATGGGCTCCCTGCCCGGCGCCGTGCTCGCGGGCTTCCTGCTTGGCATTCTCGAGAGCTTCGCCTCGATGAACGAAGTCAAGTCGGTGCTCCCGGGGATCGACCAGATCATCATTTATCTCGTTGCAATCATCATCCTTTTGACCCGCCCACGCGGTCTTATGGGTCGCAAAGGCGTGATGGAGGAATAATTCATGCTGGGACTGAGCAAAAAAGACAGAAACCTACTTATCCTCGTCATTTTGCTGACGCTGGCGACGCCCATCCTGCTGCAACCGTTCCCCGAAGGATCGGCGCTGGCGCAGTTCAATGCCGGCTATCCGGACCTGATGCAGCGTTTCGCCATCTACGGGATTTTCGCGATCGGCTTCAACATCCTGTTTGGCCTGACCGGCTACCTCTCCTTCGGCCATGCCGCCTTCCTCGGCGTCGGCTCCTACTCCGTGGTCTGGATGTACAAGCTTTTGAGCTACAACGTCCTGCCGGGGCTCATCCTGGCCGTGATCATGTCGGCGCTGTTCGCGCTACTCATCGGCTTCATATCCCTGCGCCGCTCGGGAATCTACTTCTCGATCCTGACGCTGGCGTTTGCCCAGATGTCGTTCAACCTGGCCTATTCGGTGCTGACGCCGCTGACCAATGGTGAAACCGGTCTGCAGGTCTATACCAACGACCCGCAGGTGCTGATGAGCGCGGGGAGCCCGAGCAGTCCCCATTTCTTCGGCATCGTCATGAACGAAAGCGCCAAGATTGATGTCGGCGGCTGGCAGTTCACGTTCTCCAACGGCTATTATTTCTGCGCCATCATCGCGATCCTGGTGTTCTATCTGTCGCTGCGGATCTTCCGGTCGCCGTTCGGCATCATGCTGCGCGCGATCAAGACCAACCAGACGCGGATGAGCTACACGGGCCTGAATTCGCGTCCCTACACGCTCGCCGCCTTCGTGATCTCCGGCATGTATGCCGGACTCGCCGGAGGCCTGCTCGCCTCGATGGACCCGCTCGCAGGCGCCGAGCGCATGCAGTGGACCGCTTCGGGCGAAGTGGTGCTGATGACCATTCTGGGCGGCGCCGGCACGCTGATGGGTCCTGTTCTGGGCGCGGGCTTCATCAAGTACTTCGAAAACATCTTCTCGAAGATCAATGACAACATCCTGCACACCTGGTTCTCAGCCCTTCCCGACGGTCTGGAAGATGCGATCGTGTTCATGCTGCATCCCTTTATCGGCAAGGGCTGGAACCTGACGCTGGGCCTGCTGTTCATGATGGTTGTCATTTTCCTGCCTGGCGGTCTTATCGAAGGCGGAACCCGGATCTGGAATCTGGTCACCGGCAAGAACAAGAAACGCGGCGTGCCGGGCAAAGCCAAAGAGCATCACCCGACGCCAACGCCACACGTCAACTGATCCGCGGAGATATCAGATATGGGAATTCTTGAAGTCTCTAACGTCAACAAGCGCTTCGGCGGCCTGCAGGCGCTCAGCAATGTCAATCTGGATATCGCCGCGGGGTCGCTCCATGCGATCATCGGTCCCAATGGCGCCGGCAAGTCGACCTTGTTGAATGTGCTGGTCGGCAAGCTGCTGCCGGACACCGGAACCGCGCTGTTCAACGGCGTCTCGGTGATCGGCCGGAAACCTCACGAGATCAACCAGTTGGGCATTTCCCGTGTTTTCCAGACGCCGGAAATATTTGGCGACCTCACGGTTCTCGAAAACATCCTGATCCCCTGCTTCGCCAAGCGTGATGGCTCTTTTCGCATGCATGCGCTGGAATCGGTGGCATCCGAAAAGGGCATCATCGAAAAGGCCGAGCAGATGCTGACCGATGTCGACATGATCGACAAGCGCGGGATGACGGCAAGCTCGCTGTCGCGCGGCGACAAGCGGCGCCTGGAGATGGCCATGTGCCTGGTCCAGGAGCCGAAACTGTTGCTGCTTGACGAACCAACGGCGGGCATGGCGCGCGCCGACACCAACAACACGATTGATCTTCTCAACCATATCCATGAGAGCCGGGAGATCACCATGGTGATCATCGAGCACGACATGCATGTGGTGTTCTCGCTGGCCAAGCGGATCACCGTGCTGGCGCAGGGCACGCCGCTCGTCGAGGACACGCCTGACAACATCAAGGGGCATCCGAAAGTGAAAGAAGCCTATCTGGGAGAGGCGGCATGAATCAGATCGAAATCGACAGCGGCAGCCGAAAGATCGTGCGCCCCGACTTTTCAAAGAACGCCAACCATGCGGCGACCGCGCCAGCCTATTTGGCTGTCCACGACATTCACGCCTATTACGGCGAAAGCTACATCGTGCAGGGCGTCAGCTTCAATGTGCACGAAGGCGAGATTCTCGCCCTTCTCGGCCGCAACGGCGCCGGCAAGACCTCGACCCTTCGCGCCATCGCCCAGATCGGCTCTCCGTTGATGACCAGCGGCGAAGTCTGGCTCGACCACCAGCCGCTGCACCGGATGAGCTCGCATGAAGCGTCGCGCGCCGGATTGTCGCTGGTTCCGGAAGACCGCCGGATCATCGCCGGGCTGACGGTGGAGGAAAACATCCAGCTTGCGCAGATCGCGCCGCCGATCGGCTGGTCGCTGGAACGGATCTATGAACTGTTCCCGCGGCTGGGCGAGCGCCGCAAACAGGAAGGCGTGACGCTGTCGGGCGGCGAACAGCAGATGCTGTCGATCGGCCGGGCGCTGGCCCGCGACATCAAGGTGCTGCTTCTCGACGAGCCCTATGAAGGGCTTGCGCCAGTCATCGTCGACGAGATCGAAAAGACGCTCAACATCATCAAGCAGCAGGGCATCACCACGATCCTGGTCGAACAGAACGCGGTGCGGGCGCTCAAGCTCGCCGATCGCGCCGTCATTCTGGAATCAGGCGAAGTTGTCTTCGACGGCACCGCGCAGGAAGTGCTCGACAATGAGCAGCTGCGTCACGACTACCTGGCGATCTGACGCGCAGCCGCGCCGCATCCGACCACGGACTGTCCGGCGCCATTGCGCGCCATGTGCCTTGGATCAAGCCGGATGCGGCCTGTGCACGCCGCGCCACCTGGCGGGAACTTTTTCCCGTCATGCGGCCCGGACTCGGTCTGAATTCTGAACAAGCTCCGCGTTCAATGTGACGATCTGCGCTGCCGCATCGGCTGCCTCACGGCCCTTGCCGAGGAAATGCGCGGCAAAGAAGCTCTCATGCTCGCTTTTGGGCCGGAAATGATGCGGCGTGAGCGAGACCGAGAACACCGGCACGTCCGTCTTCAATTGCACGTCCATCAGCCCGGTGACCACGGCCTGGGCGACAAAATCGTGCCGGTAGATGCCTCCGTCAACAACAAGGGCTGCCGCAATGATGGCGTCATAGTTTCCCGTGCTGGCCAGTTTCTGGGCCAGCAGCGGCATTTCAAAAGCGCCCGGCACATCGAAGGTCGCCACCTCGACGTCCAGGTCCAGTTCCTTGATGCGCTCCATGAACCCGGTCAGAGCCTGATCGACGATCTGAGCGTGCCAGCGAGCCTTGATAAAAGCGAATTTGAGGGATGTTGTCATTGCCCGGATCCTTTCAAAATGACAAGATCCCAGAGCGCACGAGCGTTCGACACAGATCTTGCGACCTGTCGCCAAACGTCCATTCTCTCCCATCCGGACTATACCGTCGGCCCCGGAATTACACCGGATCTGCTGACCTTTCAGACCCTGAAAGCGCTCGCGGGCTATACCGCCGGTGGGGAATTTCACCCCGCCCTGAGAATGCTGATTAGTTAACGTATCGACCCGAACTCGTCAACACGGCTTGAGCACGGGGCAAGGTTCCGGGATTGGCATGCCGCAGGCTCGGCTGCCCGGATCCAGCACGGATTTCAACTCATCCACGGGGAGTTGGCAGGCCAGAGACGAATTGAGACTGGTGGTCGAATGGCGGGAATGGCAACCACTCAAGAGCGTGAACACGCGCCCATTGAGCGGACAAGCCACAACATTCTGATATCATTCAGAAAATAATGGTGCCCGGAGGCGGATTTGAACCACCGACACGCGGATTTTCAATCCGCTGCTCTACCAACTGAGCTATCCGGGCATCTGGTCCGCGCGCCCGAGGGGCTGGACCAGCAGCTTGCCGGCAAAGAAGTTTTCCAATGCCGAAAGCGAGCGCGTTATACCATCTTGAAAGGCACTGTCCAGCACCCTTTTTGTGCTTTTTCGCCGCTTGCGGAAAAACAAACGCCAGTGTCAGCCGCGGTCGTCGAAATCCTCGTCCTGATTGTCCTCTTCCTCGCTGACAGGAATGGCGTAGCCGCCCACCAGCCAGCGATTGAGGTCGACGGCGCGGCAGCGTTCGGAGCAGAAGGGGTAGCTCGCGCGCGTCGACGGGCGGCCGCATTCCGGGCATGGCTGGGCCTTGCGCAGCGGAGTCACTTTGGCATCGGTCATCTCTTCAACCTTCAAGCCATTTGAAATGAACATCATAGCCTTCGCCGGTCAGCAGCGCCGTGGTCTCATAGAGAGGCAGGCCCACCACATTGGTGTAGGAGCCGACCAGCTTGACCACGAAGGTTCCGGCCAGGCCCTGGACGGCGTAGCCGCCTGCCTTGCCGCGCCACTGGCCCGAGGCCAGGTAGCTTTCGATCTCGACCCTGGAGAGACGCTTGAAGCGCACCCGTGTTTCGACGATCTTCTGGCGGATGGTGCGGTCGGGCGTGACCAGGCAAATGCCGGTGAAAACACGGTGGTTGCGGCCAGACAACAGATAAAGCGCGTTGGACGCCTCATCGATCTGCTCGGCCTTGGGCAGAATCCGGCGGCCGACGGCGACAACGGTGTCGGCGGCAAGGATGTAGGCGCCGGCCCAGGCGGGATCAAGCCGGGTCTCGGCAAGGGCTGCTTCCGCCTTCTCGCGCGACAGCCGTCGCGCCAGCGACCGCGGATGCTCGGAGCGCTGCGGGGTCTCGTCGAGATCCATCGGCATCAGCCTGTCCGGGGCGATGCCGGCCTGGTCAAGCAGCTCAACCCGGCGCGGCGAGCCCGAAGCGAGGATCAGTTTTTGCGATCGCGCCATGGTCTGGCCTCACCCCTCGCCTATTTGAAGCGATAGGTGATGCGGCCCTTGGTCAGATCGTAAGGCGTCATCTCGACCAGCACCTTGTCGCCGGCCAGCACACGGATACGGTTCTTGCGCATCCGGCCAGCGGTGTGGGCAATGATTTCGTGCTCGTTCTCGAGCTTGACCCGGAAGGTTGCGTTCGGCAGCAGTTCTGTGACCACGCCCGGGAATTCTAGGACTTCTTCTTTCGCCATTCAGTGTCTGTCTTTCTTGTAAAAAGGCGGCGCAGCATGCGCGGCCCTCAAATTTGGCCGGAACCTACACAATGACGAGCGATTTGTGAACCGAATTGATTCAGCCGACCGCAGGCCCGCGCGACCAGCCCTTGCCGGAGACGATCCGCAGTTTCAGCATGTCGCGAACCTCGCGATAGGCATCGAGAATCCGCTCGCGGGTTCCCGTCACCACTGTCGGGTCCGGCGTTGGCCAGTAGATCACCTCGACCGCGTTGCCGCGAGTCATTTCCAGCGCCCGGTGATGAGCTTCGGGGGCCAGGGTGACAATGACATCGAAATAGTCATCCTCGAGCTCATCAAGCGTCTGCGGCTGGCGCGCGCCGAGGTCAAGCCCGACCTCGCCCAAGACGGTGTCGACGAAGGGATCGCGCTCGCCCGGACGGACGCCGGCGGAGGCGATATAGGTGCCCGCGGGCAGGATCGAGCGGGCGATGACCTCGGCCATCGGTGACCGGATGGCGTTCATGCCGCAGACGAACAGCACCGCGCCGGGCACGGTCTTGGCGGGATCGATGCCGGTGTCCGCCATGGCGGTCCCTATCCGCGCCAGTGCAGCACGCAGACCAGCGTGAACAGGCGCCGGGCGGTGTCGAAGTCCATGCGGATCTTGCCCTCCAGCCGGTCCATCAGCGTCTGCGAGCCTTCATTGTGAATGCCGCGCCGGCCCATGTCGATCGCCTCGATCTGGGATGGGGTAGATGATCTGATCGCCTCGTAATAGCTCTCGCAGATCATGAAATAGTCTTTGACCAGGCGCCGGAACGGCGTCAGCGAGAGAATATGGGTGGCCACCGGTTCACCCGTCCGGCTGGTGATGGAAAACACAAGCTTTGAATCAACCAGCGACAGCATCAGCTTGTAGGGTCCGCTGTCATGACCGGCTGGCTCGAAACTGTTTTCCTCGATCAGGTCGAAAATGGCGACAGCACGCTCATGCTCGACATCGGGCGTGGCGCGGCCGATGGTTTCATCAAGCACGACATCGCAGAGCCGCTGGGTGTCCGCCGCTGTCATTCCTGCTCCAGCCCCCCGTCCCGGCGGTTCATCCTGATCGACACCGAGCGCGCATGGGCATCGAGCCCTTCCGCCCGTGCCAAGGTTATGGCAGCAGGTCCGAGCGCCTGCAACTGCTCGGCGCCAAGCCTGAGCACCGAGGTGCGCTTGACATAGTCAAGCACCGACAGGCCGGAGGAAAACCGCGCCGAGCGCGCGGTCGGCAGCACGTGGTTGGAGCCGCCGACATAATCGCCGATCACCTCGGGCGTGTGGCGGCCAATGAAGATGGCGCCGGCATTGCGGATCCTTGCGGCGAGAGCCTCGGCGTCATCGGTGGCGATCTCCAGATGCTCGGCGGCAATCCGGTCGGCCAGCGGCACCGCCGCATCCCAATCCTTGACCAGGATGACAGCACCGAAATCGGCCCAGCTCTGCCGCGCGGTCCCGGACCGGCCAAGCGTCGAGAGCTGACGTTCGACCGCCGCGATCACGTCCTCGCCAAAGGCCTCGTCGCGGGTCATCAGAATGGATTGCGCGCCAATGTCATGCTCGGCCTGGGCCAGCAGATCGGCGGCGATCCAGTCGGGATTGTTGTCGGGATCAGCCATCACGAGGACTTCCGACGGGCCGGCGATCATGTCGATGCCGACGGTGCCGAACACCTGGCGCTTGGCCGCCGCCACCCAGGCATTGCCGGGACCCATGATCTTGGCCACCGGCCGGATGGTCTCGGTGCCATAGGCCAGCGCCGCAATCGCCTGGGCGCCGCCGATCCGGTAGATCTCGGTGACGCCGGCGATCCGTGCCGCGGCGAGCACAGCCGGATTGAGGGCGCCGTCTCGCGCCGGCACCACCATGACAATCCGTTCGACGCCCGCCACCTTGGCCGGCACCGCGTTCATCAGCACCGAGCTTGGATAGCTCGCGGTGCCGCCAGGCACATAGAGTCCGACCGCTTCAATCGCGGTCCAGCGCGAACCGAGCTCGACGCCGAGGGCATCGACATAGCTGTCGTCCCTGGGCATTTGCCGGCTGTGGTGGCTGAAGATGCGGCCATGGGCGAATTCAAGCGCGGCAATGATCTCCGGATCGGTCGCCTGATAGGCCGCTTCGATTTCGTCCTGGGCCACCGCCAGTCCAAGCGTGCGGGTGTCGATTCCGTCAAACCGCTGGCTGAAATCGTGCAAGGCCTCGTCGCCGCGCGCCCGCACCTCACTGATAATGACGCGCACATCGGTCTCGACGTCCGCGGAGACCTCGCGCTTGGTGGTCAGGAAAGCGGCGAAACGGGCCTCGAAATCCGGCTGCCGGTAATCAAGCCTCAGTACCAATGCCCTGCCCCCATCTCATGCGTTATCAGTTACCTGGTAGGCTGACTGTTTGAAACAGACGGGTCCCATCTGTTTCGGTCAGACCACTAGACGCCGACCGGATGGCGCGGCTTGAATTTCGTTTCCCAGCCGCCGCCAATATCGGCGAACTGGACTTCGACACAATCAACCTCCAGCCGGATCCCGCCGCCGCCGGACAACAAAAGCTCTATCGCGCCCGCGGGCGCTTCCTCGCCGGCCGAAAACGTCACCGCCAACAGCGAATGCACCGTGTCGTCAGCCTTGAGATCGATGCCGCGCGACTTGACCGCCTGAACCTGCTTGAACGCGATCAGCGAACGCCGGCGCTCAAAGGACTTCTTGTCACTGCCCTCTTCCCAGACAAACCGGTTGGCCTCAAGCGTGAAGATGCGGTCCCTGGCCAGGAAAGCGGTATCGCCGGTTTTGAAAACGGCGTCCTGCAGGCAGGCCGAAATCACGGCCAGGTCTGTTTCGTCAAGCGCGATCAGTTTCAGACTGTCCATGGGATCCTCTAGGTGTCGTCATTTGCGGCGGAACCCGCCGCACGGTGCGTGCTGCAGTGCAAGGTAAGGGCGCGAGGGGCAAAGCGCAATGATTCGAAGGTGGCGTATGCGGTTTGGGCGCCGTCCTTCGCCTCCTATTCGCTGATACGCTCGACCACGGCCCCGCAATTGGTCAGCTTCTCCTCCAGCCGCTCAAACCCGCGATCGAGATGATAGACCCGGTTGACGATGGTTTCGCCTTCCGCCGCCAGACCGGCGATGACCAGCGACACCGACGCGCGCAGATCGGTCGCCATCACCGGAGCTCCGCGCAGCACCGGCACGCCGGTAACGGTCGCGGTCTGACCCGAAAGCGAAATCGAAGCGCCCAGGCGGGCCAGTTCCTGCACATGCATGAAGCGGTTTTCGAAGATGGTTTCGGTGATGTGGGAAACGCCATTGGAGCGGCTCATCAGCGCCATGAACTGCGCCTGCAGATCGGTCGGAAAGCCGGGAAACGGCTCGGTTGTCACATCGACCGGCAGAATGTCGCCGCCATTGCGGCGGACACGGATGCCGCCTGCTTCCTCGGCAATCTCCGTGCCGGTTCGGCGCAGCGCAAGCAGCACATTCTCCAGCAAGGCCGAAGAGGTGTTTTGCAGCAGGACATCGCCACCGGTCATGGCCACCGCCATGGCGTAGGTGCCGGTTTCGATGCGATCGGGCAGAACCCGGTGGCGTGCGCCGGAAAGCGAGGCAACGCCATCAATGACGATGGTGGAGGTGCCTGCGCCGGAGATCCTGGCGCCCATGGCGATCAGGCAATTGGCAAGATCGACGACTTCCGGTTCGCGCGCGGCGTTCTCGATCACCGTCTGTCCGTTCGCCAGCGTCGCCGCCATCAGCATCACATGGGTGGCGCCGACAGAGACTTTCGGAAACACGTAGCGGGCGCCGATCAGGCCCTTGGGCGCGCGCGCATTTACATAGCCATTCTCGATATTGATCTCGGCGCCGAGATGGATCAGACCGTCGATGAACAGATCGACCGGGCGTGTGCCGATGGCGCAGCCGCCGGGCAGCGAGACCTTGGCCTCGCCCATCCTGGCCAGCAGCGGACCGATCACCCAGAAACTGGCGCGCATCTTGGAGACAAGCTCATAGGGCGCGGTGGTGTCGACAATGGTCCGGGCGGTGAAATGCACGGTGCGGGCATAGGCCTCGCCCTGCCGCTCGCGGCGACCGACCACGGAAATGTCGACGCCGTGATTGCCGAGAATGCGCTGCAACTGCTCGACATCGGCCAGATGCGGCAGGTTTTCCAGGGTCAGCGTGTCATCGGTGAGCAGCGATGCGATCATCAGCGGCAGCGCCGCGTTTTTCGCGCCGGAAATCGGAATAACGCCATTGAGCGGGTTTCCGCCAACGATCCTGATGCGATCCATGCTGTCCTCTTGGAGTTTCAGACCACGCCCGAGATGCGGCGGCGGCTTGCTTGGTAATGACTGCGGCGGTGTGTAAACCATCATGGAGAATGCGGCAACATGAGGACAGGTGCGCCCTCACCCCGAATCGCCGCCATCCTTGCCGCCCTTGTTTGCGGCCGCTGCGGGCAGGCCTTCGGCCTCGTCGGCGCGGCCCTCCC
>LADQ01000278.1 GCA_000961635.1 Hoeflea sp. BRH_c9
TCGCGGTTGGCGGCGCGGCGCAGCACCGCCTTGACCCTTTCGACCAGAAGCCGTTGGGAAAACGGCTTGGTGATGAAATCATCCGCGCCCATCTTGAGCCCGAACAATTCATCGATCTCCTCATCCTTGGATGTCAGGAAGATCACCGGAATATCGGATTTCTGACGCAACCGGCGCAGAAGCTCCATTCCGTCCATGCGCGGCATCTTGATGTCGAAGATCGCAAGTTGCGGAGGACGCGCCAGCAAGCCATCCAGTGCGGAGGCGCCATCGGTGTAGGTTTCAACACGATACCCTTCTGTTTCGAGTGCAATCGAAACCGAGGTAAGGATGTTGCGGTCGTCGTCGACGAGCGCGATTGTCTGCATGTCTGTTGTCTCCATCATGGTCAAGCACGCCTCCTGGAAGTGCCCCCCGCTTCTCCGGGTCAGCCGCGTTATCGCGTCATCGCCAGGTCCCGCCGTCACGTCCATGAGGATAAAGTGAGAACAAAATGTGGCACAGATCCGGGTCAGTGTCATTCTTTCATTGCCGGCCCTCTTTGACGGCCCGTCTCGCTGGAAAGCCGGACTGAACCGATTAAAACGAAACCTTGCTTTTTTAAATCGATTAATACTTTGATTTCATTAAGTATTCATTGGATCAGATGTTGTTTTTTGAAATTCCCGCCCCTATGGTCCGGCAACATTTCAACCTGGCCGGGGCCAGAGTATAAAAGGAATCCGGAATGATTGAAGATTTGGGAGTGCGCAACCCGTCGGCTGAAATCGGCCTTCGCGGCCTGAGCACCACTGGGTTGGTGCGGTACAATACCGGTGAAGCCGAATTGATCGAGCTTGCGGTGGCGCGGGGGGAAGCGACACTGACGGCGCATGGCGCGCTCAGGGCGCTGACGGGTCAGCACACCGGCCGTTCCGCCAAGGACAAATTTGTTGTCCGTGATGCGTCGACCGAGAGCCATATCTGGTGGGACAACAACAAGCCGCTTTCTCCCGAAGCCTTCGATGCGCTGCACGCCGACATGGCGGCCCATGCAAGCGACCGCGATCTGTTCGTTCAGGATCTGGTCGGAGGCGCTGACGCCACCCATGCGCTGAAGTCCCGGATCGTCACCGAATATGCATGGCATGCCCTGTTCATCCGCAATTTGCTGATCCGTCCGGAGCGTGGAGCGCTCGGGGATTTCATGCCGGAACTGACAATCATCAACCTGCCGTCGTTCAAGGCCGATCCGGCGCGTCATGGCTGCCGTTCGGAAACGGTGATAGCGGTCAATCTGGACAAGGGACTGGTTCTCATCGGCGGCACCTCCTATGCGGGCGAGATGAAGAAGTCGGTGTTCACGGTCCTCAATTACCTGCTGCCGGTAAAAGACGTGATGCCGATGCATTGCTCGGCAAATGTCGGCCCGAAGGATGACACCGCCGTGTTTTTCGGCCTGTCCGGAACCGGCAAGACGACGCTTTCGGCCGATCCGAAGCGCACCCTTGTCGGCGATGACGAGCATGGCTGGGGCGAGCATGGCGTGTTCAATTTTGAAGGCGGCTGCTACGCCAAGACCATCCGCCTGTCGCGTGAAGCCGAACCTGAAATTTTCGGCACCACCGAGCGTTTCGGAACGGTGCTTGAGAATGTCGTGCTCGACGAACACCGGGTGCCTGACTTCAATGACGGATCGCTGACGGAAAACACAAGGTGCGCCTATCCGCTGCATTTCATTCCCAACGCCAGCGATAGCGGCCGCTCGGGCCATCCGCGCAACATCATCATGCTGACGGCTGACGCCTTTGGCGTGATGCCGCCGATCGCCAAGCTGACGCCGGAACAGGCGATGTACCACTTCCTGTCCGGCTACACCGCCAAGGTTGCCGGAACCGAAAAGGGGGTTAGCGAACCCGAAGCGACGTTCTCGACCTGCTTTGGCGCACCGTTCATGCCACGCCATCCGTCTGAATATGGCAACCTGCTGCGCCGGTTGATCAGCGACCACAAGGTCAATTGCTGGCTGGTCAACACCGGCTGGACCGGCGGCGCCTATGGAGAAGGCCAGCGCATGCCGATCAAGGCAACAAGGGCGCTGCTGTCGGCCGCGCTGGATGGCTCGCTCGAGCGAGTTGACTACCGCATCGACGCCAATTTCGGCTTTGCCGTACCGGTTGCGGTTGACGGCGTCGAGGGAGGGATTCTCGATCCGCGCTCGACCTGGTCCGACAAGACCGGCTACGACGCATCCGCCAATCGCCTGGTCAACATGTTCATCGCCAATTTTGCTAAGTTCGAAGCCCATGTTGATGGCTCGGTGCTGGACGCAGCGCCCGGATTGAAAGCCGCGGCGGAATAGGCGCCCCGTTTCGAACGCTGATTTTGACAGGCCCCGTTGACCCGGCGGGGCCTGTCGCGCATTTTCTGCCGGATTGAGGGCGCCGTGCGATGAACGGCGTATTTGCCGCAGGAGACAGGCGCCATGGCCGGGACCGCTGACACAATCAAACTTGCGCCCTTGCGATTTTCGAAGTCGGAGATGATGGCCAATGCGGAAGAATTTTTCGAACTGATGCGAATGCGCCGGACCGTGCGGGATTTTTCCTCCGAGCCGGTCGACCCCGGGATCATCCGCCTGGCTGTGCGGGCGGCGGCAACCGCTCCCTCCGGCGCCAATCAGCAGCCATGGAGCTTTGTCGCCATCGGCGATTCGGAAACCAAGCGCCGCATCAGGCTTGCGGCCGAAGAGGAAGAGCGCGCCTTCTATGACAGCCGCGCGGGTGAAGACTGGCTACAGGCCCTGGCGCCCCTTGGTACCGGTTGGCAAAAACCGTTCCTGGAAACCGCACCCTGGCTCATCGCCATTTTCGCCCAGCG
Organism: Hoeflea sp. BRH_c9; assembly: GCA_000961635.1. Taxonomy (GTDB): domain Bacteria; phylum Pseudomonadota; class Alphaproteobacteria; order Rhizobiales; family Rhizobiaceae; genus Hoeflea. Next base: position 2,860 of record LADQ01000278.1, read on the forward strand.
CTGGGGGACGGATGCGCAAGGCCGCAGGATCAAGCATTACTATGTTCCCGAATCAGTCTCCATCGCTATCGGGATACTGATCACAAGCCTGCATATGGCGGGGCTGGCGACGCTGACCCACACACCATCGCCGATGGGGTTTCTCAATCAGATCTGCGGCCGGCCGGACAGTGAAAAGCCGCTGGTGCTTCTGGTCGTCGGCCATCCGGCCGAAGGCGCGAGGGTTCCGGCAATCAATCGAAAGCCCGAGCACGAGGTGCTTTTCTGGAAGACCGCGCCATGAGCGCCATGCCCCTGCATGCGGCGCGCGGCATCGTCATTGCAGCCTGGGAGCTCAGCGAGAGCTTCATTCGCGCCTCCGGCCCCGGCGGACAGAACGTCAACAAGGTCGCCACCGCGGTGCAGCTCAGGTTCGATATCCGCAACTCGCCATCGCTGCCCGACAGGGTCAAGGCCGTTGCGCTGAAACTGGGTGGCAGCCGTGTCTCCAAGGAAGGCGTCATTATCATCGAGGCCAACCGGTTCCGCACCCAGGAGCGCAACCGGGCCGACGCACGCGCCCGGCTTGTCGAGCTGATCGACAAGGCCTCGGAGCCGCCGCCGCCGCCGCGGCGCAAGACCAGACCGACAAAGGGTTCGGTGGAGCGCCGTCTGGCGGCAAAATCAGGCAGGGCGGTTGTCAAAAAGGCCCGCGGCAAGGTCACCGACGAGTAATCGGGGCATCTTCTTGTTGGCAGCCGGTCAACCGCATGCTTATGTGGCGCGACCATCAGCCAAGGAGACGAAGACCCATGGGAATTTTCGATTTCATCAAATCGGCAGGAAAAAAGCTCGGCATTGGCGGCGATGATGACGCGCCAGAGGCCGATGCGGTCAAAAAGGAACTCGATTCGCACGGTCTTGGCACCGAAAAGGTCGAGGTCAAGGTTGACGGAGACAAGATTGTGCTGTCCGGCGTCGTTGAAGATCAATCGATCTTTGAGAAAGCCATCATCGCTGTCGGCAATACGCTGGGCATCTCCAAGGTCGAAGCCGGCGAACTCAAGGTGATGGCGCCGGATTCCGGCCTGTCGCTTGGAACCGCGGACATGACCGAGCTGGTCAAGGCCTCGACCTCAGCCAAGGAGCCGAAGTTTCATACGGTGAAAAAGGGCGACAATCTCTGGAAGGTCGCCGAAGCCGCCTATGGCAAGGGCAAAGGCGCGAAATACACGGTGATCTTCGAAGCCAACAAGCCAATGCTGTCGGACCCCGACAAGATCTACCCAGGTCAGGTGCTGCGCATTCCCGACATCGAAACCGCCTGAGACGGCGAGCAAACACGAAAGCCGGTGATGTTTGTCCTGCCCAAAGGGGTTCGCCACATCCCCGGCCATCTTGATCGTACCGGGCAGGAAGCCCTGCTTGAGGACATTCGCAACGTGGTGCGGCAGGCGCCGCTCTACCGCCCGGAAATGCCGCGAACCGGGAAGCCGTTCAGCGTGCGCATGACAAATTGCGGCGACCTTGGCTGGGTCGCCGACAAAACCGGCTATCGCTATCAGGATCACCACCCGGTCACCGGCGCGCCATGGCCGCCGATCCCCTCCCGTTTGCTCGCGCTGTGGGCGGAACTGACCGGGGAAACCAGCCCGCCACAGGCCTGTCTGGTAAATTTCTACGACACCGATGCGCGCATGGGTCTTCACCAGGACCGCGACGAGCAGGATTTCTCCGCGCCGGTGCTGTCGGTCTCTCTTGGAGATGCCTGCCTGTTCCGGATTGGCGGTACGGCGCGCGGCCAGCCGACCCGGTCATTCCGGCTGGAAAGCGGCGACGTGGTCATTTTGGGCGGCGAAGGCAGGCTGGCTTTCCATGGCGTCGACCGGATCTATCCGGCAACGTCGACGCTTCTCAAGGATGGCGGCCGCATCAATCTGACGCTGAGACGGGTGTTGGTTTAAAGCCGACCATTTATGGCTGAGGCCCTGCCGGTTCATCAGCCGAGATTACAGCTTCCTGAGCGCAACCTGTTCAATGAGATGGTTGGGCCCCTTGCGCAGGATCAGATCGGCGCGCGGGCGGGTTGGCAGAATATTCTGTCTCAAATTCTTCAGGTTGATGTTTTCCCAGAGATTTTCGGCGATGGCGAGGGCGGCCTCCTCCTTGATCGCGGCATAGCGGTGGAAGAAGGATTCGGGATTGCGGAACGCGGTTTGCCGCAGGTTCATGAACCGGTCGACATACCATCTGTGGATGTCAGCCTCTTCGGCGTCGATATAGATTGAGAAATCGAAGAAGTCGGAGACGAAGGGAACTATCTTGCCATCGGCTGGCAGATCCCGCACCTGCAGCACATTGATGCCCTCGAAAATCAGAATGTCGGGCCGGTCGATATAAGTGTATTCGCCCGGCAGCACGTCATAGGTCAGGTGGGAGTAACGCGGCGCCCGGACATTGTGCTGACCGGCCTTGATCTCCGAGAGGAAGCGCAGCACCGCGCCGACATCATAGCTGTCCGGAAAGCCCTTGCGATCCATCAGGTTCTCGCGCCTGAGCACTTCATTTGGATAGAGAAAGCCGTCCGTGGTCACCAGATCCACCTTCGGACTGGAAGGCCAACGCGCCAGAAGCTCGGTGAGAACACGGGCCGTGGTGGATTTGCCCACCGCCACCGAACCGGCGATGCCGATGATGAAGGGAGTCTTGGTCACATCCGACAGATTGAGGAACCGCTTGCGCTGCTCAAACAACAATTGCGACGATTCCACATGCGCTGACAGCAACCGTGACAGCGACAGATAAATCCGCCGCACTTCGTCCAGATCGACCGGGTCGTTAAGCGAACGAAGCCGGCGAACCTCGTCCTCCGTCAATGTCAGCGGCGTGTCGGCGCGGAACTCGGCCCATTTTTCCGCGGTGAAGAACCGGTAGGGTGAAAACTCGTCGCCGACGAAATGATCAAGCGCGCGGGGTTGGATATCAGCCTGGTCCATGATCATTCCGCTGCGCGCCCGGCTTTTTCGGAAAGACCCGATTGCATTGTCCGGCTTTCCAACTCCGTCATCACATCACCCAAGGGAATATCCGCGATCTTCAGCACGACCAGCAGGTGATAGAGCAGATCTGCCGATTCACCGACCAGTTCGCCACGGCTTTGCGAGAGTGCTGCGATGACCGTTTCTACCGCCTCTTCGCCAAGTTTCTTGGCCGCCTTCGACATGCCGGCCGCAACCAGCTTGGCCGTCCAGGATTGTCCCGGATCAGCCAGGGCGCGGTCGCCGATGATCCGTTCAAGATCGGCAAGATCAAAGCTGGTCATGATGGGCGTCTCCCCTCGGGACATTTGCTCATAAAAGTCTGGTCAAACCATGCGCATGTCGAGACCGGCGCCGGCCATGTACTGCTTGGCTTCGTGGATCGTATAGGTTCCAAAATGGAAAATCGAGGCCGCGAGCACGGCGGTGGCATGGCCGTCGCGGATCCCCTCGACCAGATGTTCGAGCGAGCCCACCCCACCCGAGGCAATCACCGGCACCCGCACAGCGTCAGCAATGGTCCGGGTCAGCGCGATGTCATAGCCGGATTTGGTTCCGTCACGGTCCATCGAGGTCAGCAGCAATTCGCCGGCGCCGCGCTCCACCATCTTTTCGGCGAAGGCCACCGCATCGATCCCCGTCGGCGTACGCCCGCCATGGGTGAAAATCTCCCAGCGGTCGGCCTCGCCGGCCAGGGAGACCTTCTTGGAATCTATCGAGACGACGATGCACTGGTTGCCGAACTTGTCAGCGGCTTGCGCCACAAAATCCGGATTGCTGACCGCCGCCGAGTTGATCGACACCTTGTCGGCGCCCGACAGCAGCAATTTGCGGATATCAGCGATGGTGCGGATGCCGCCGCCGACCGTGAGCGGCATGAAACAGTGCTCGGCGGTCTGGGCGACGACATCGAAAATCGTCTCGCGATTGTCAGACGATGCGGTGATGTCGAGAAAGCACAATTCGTCCGCGCCCGCCGCATCATAGGCCTTGGCGGCCTCCACCGGATCACCGGCATCGATCAGATCGACAAAATTGACGCCCTTGACGACGCGGCCGTCTTTCACGTCCAAGCACGGAATGACGCGAGATTTGAGCGTCATGATCGCCCCTCCTCTTCAAACTTTGCGGCTTCGACTGCGAGCGTGCCGTTCAGGATAGCCAGCGCCTCGGCTGGATCAATGCGGCCGTCATAGAGCGCCCGGCCGGAGATTGCGCCCTCAAGGCGGGCCGCGTCAGGCATTTTCATCCGCACGATGTCGGCGATCGAGGCCAGGCCACCAGAAGCGATGACCGGAATCAACACGGCTTCGGCCAGTTCGATTGTGGACTCCCAGTTGATGCCGGTGAGCACGCCGTCGCGATCAATGTCGGTGTAGATGATGGCTGCGACGCCCGCGCCCTCAAAACGTCGGGCCAGTTCAATGACTCCGAGTTCGGACGCCTCGGCCCAGCCCTCGACGGCCACCTTGCCGCCCTTGGCGTCGATGCCGACAGCGACCTGGCCAGGGAACTTTGCGCAGGCCTCACGCACCAGATCGGGATCCCGGACAGCGATGGTGCCGAGAATCACCCGGGCCAGGCCTTTGCCGAGCCAGGATTCGATCTGTGCAAGGGTGCGAATGCCGCCGCCCAACTGCACCGGGTTTTTCGTCGCCTTGAGTATGGCCTCGACCGCGGCGCCATTGACCGACTGGCCCTCGAAAGCGCCGTTGAGATCGACCACATGCAGCCATTCAAAGCCCTGAGCCTCAAAAGCGCGGGCCTGGGCGGCCGGGTCTTCATTGTAGACCGTGGCCGAGTCCATGTCGCCCAGTTTGAGCCGGACGCATTGGCCGTCCTTGAGATCGATGGCGGGAAACAGGATCATGTCAGGGCTTCCATTTGAGGAAATTGGCAATCAGAGCCAGACCCAGGGTCTGGCTCTTTTCCGGGTGAAACTGGGTGCCGGCCCTGTTGCCATGGGCGACGGCTGCGGTCACCGGCCCGCCATAATCGGTCGTGGCAAGCACGTCGGCCGGGTTGTTTGCCGCCAAATGATAGGAGTGAACGAAATAGGCGTGGAAACCTTCGGGTCCGGTCGGAATGCCGTCGAACAATGGGTGGGCTGTGATCAGATCGAGCGTGTTCCAGCCGATCTGGGGAATTTTCAAAGCCGGATTCGACGGCCTGATTTCCACCACATCGCCGGAGATCCAGTCGAAGCCATTCGTCACCGTCTTTTCCAGTCCGCGCGTCGACATCAGCTGCATGCCGACGCAGATGCCGAGAAAGGGGCGCGCCTTGTCCTCGACCGCATGGCGCAGCGCCGCGTCCATGCCGTCAATGGCGTCAAGTCCGGCGCGGCAATCGGCATAGGCGCCAACGCCGGGCAGAACGACGCGATCGGCGCTGGCGACATCATCGGCTTCAGCGCTCAGAACAATGTCGGCGGAAACGCCGGCTTCCCGAGCGGCGCGTTCGAACGCCTTCAGTGCCGAGCGAAGATTGCCCGATCCGTAATCAACAATGACAACCCGCATGGGATCTATTTCCTTTCAACCGGCACCAGGCCGATGGAGTCCATCTCGCCGCCGCCCGGCCAGCCGGGCACCAACGGCCGTGGGCTTGGCCTGCGCTTGAGCACTGCGGGGGCTTTTTCCCCTGCCAGCACACGGGCCGCATGGATTTCAAACGCTGTTTCGGGATCATCGGCTTCGACCAGATCGACAAGCCGCCAGCCGCGGCGCTGCAAGGCCGAGATCCGCCAGTTGCGGCCTTCCAGCGCCGTGATCAGCGACAGCGCCAGACTGACCGCCAAGCCGACGGTAGCCAGACCGGCATCAGCCGCCAGCAGGCTTGCGACAGCCAGAACAAGGACGGCCGCCACGGCTTCAAGCCACATCCGGTTGACCATCAGCCAAATCACCGGTGCAATGAAGGCCCAGAGCGCGAAATTGTCGGCGACCACCACGGAGCGCTCGTCGGGTGTCTCCGCACCCGGGCTGGCCAATACAAGATAGGCGGTCATGACGATGGTCTCCGATCAATCCTTGCCCCGGACAGGGTCAGGCAAGCGATCCCTTGGTCGAGGGAATCCGGCCTTGCTGCCGTGGATCCACTTCGCAGGCCGTGCGCAAGACCCGCGCCACTGCCTTGAAGCAGGTCTCGGCGATATGGTGGTTGTTGGCGCCGTAAAGATTGGCCACATGCAGGGTGATCCCGGCGTGCTGCGCCAGGGCCTGGAAAAACTCGCGGACGAGTTCGGTGTCGAAGCTGCCGATTTTCGGCGCGGTGAAATTCACATCCCAGACCAGGAACGGCCGGCCCGAAACATCGATCGCCGCACGGGTCAGGGTCTCGTCCATCGCCAGATCCAGCGAGGCGTAGCGGTTGATGCCTCTGCGATCGCCCAAGGCCTTGGCCAACGCCTGACCTATGGCGATGCCGGTATCCTCGACCGTATGGTGATCGTCGATGTGCAAATCGCCTTTGGCCTGGATGTCGATGTCCATCAGCGAATGACGGGCCAATTGTTCCAGCATGTGGTCGAAAAAACCTACGCCGGTCGAGATCGACCCGGCGCCGGCGCCGTCGACCGACAGCGACACGGTTATATCGGTTTCATTTGTCTTGCGGGCAACCGACGCGGCGCGCGCATTTTCAGGGGTGGCCATCAGACGTCTCCGAACTGTGCTTTGGCGCTCAATATCAGGCCACACAACAAATATCCAGAACGGCTTTGGTCCGATGCCGTGGTTCAATCCCGGGCCTTGCCGTATGAGGCCGATACCGGGCCCGCAAACCGGGGATGGATTTGCAATCGCGCCCGGCTCGCTTACATAGTGCACAACACGACGCAACGCGGCTCGGCTGCCGCTTGAAGGAAAGGATGCCCCATGGGCGAGCACAATCCCTTTGGAGCAATGCATGCAACCACCATCATCACGGTGCGCAAGGGCAACCATGTGGTGATGGCCGGCGACGGACAGGTCAGCCTGGGCCAGACGGTGATGAAGGGCAATGCCCGCAAGGTCCGCCGCATCGGCAAGGATGACGCCGTGATTGCCGGGTTTGCGGGCGCGACCGCCGACGCGTTCACGCTGCTTGAGCGGCTCGAGGCCAAACTTGAGCAATATCAGGGTCAGCTGACCCGCGCCGCCGTGGAACTGGCCAAGGACTGGCGCACCGACCGGTATTTGCGGCGTCTTGAAGCCATGATGCTGGTCGCCGACAAGACCGTGACGCTGGCGATCACCGGCAATGGCGATGTGCTCGAACCCGAGCATGGCACCATGGCCATCGGTTCGGGCGGCAATTATGCCTATGCCGCCGCCCGCGCGCTGATGGACAGCGACAAGAACGCCGAGGAGATCGCGCGCCGCGCCATGGAAATCGCCGGCGATATCTGCGTCTACACCAACGCCAATATCGTCATTGAAACCCTTGATCTTGATTGAGGCGGTCAGCACCGGTTTCCGGCAGTTGAGTGTTTCACGTGAATCCTTCGGCACACGCGCCGACCCAGTCATGACTTCGATGCCCTTTGGCGCAGCCCCGATAGCGAGACACCAGCATGATAGATGACGTCACGCTCGACCGCGCGGTCAATGCCGGCATTCTCAACGCCGCGCAACGGGAGGCGCTTTTGTCGCTGGCGCGGGGAGAAGACCTGGCCGGGAAACTGCCTGACGACGCCCAAGTTCTCTCCGTCGATGACCAGATGCGATTGGTCGGTGGCGGCAACGACATATTTGTTACCGTCGGCATTGTTCTGTTGTTTTCCGGTGCGCTGTTTGCGCTGCAGGCGGTCTTGCCGCAAGGCAGCAAGACACTCGCGGCGATCCTGGCCGCGGCAAGCTGGGTCGTCGCCGAAATCGTAACCCGGCAGAAGCGGATGCGCTTGTCGAGCACGCTGCTGGCGCTGATTTTCAGTGGGACGGTCCTGTCGCTGCTGGTCGGGTTCATTCGCACACAGTTCGATCTTCCAGTTACCATCAACGCATTTTCGCTGCTGGCGCTGCGGTCCGATGCCTGGCCCATCGGCCTGACGCTCGGCGGCGGCCTGATCGTCGCAGCGGTGATTTATTTCGTGCGTTTCAAGGTTCCGGTGCTGGCGGCGGTGATCGCTCTGGCCGCCACCGGCGTGGCGTTCCTGGGAACAATCCTGATCTACCATGACCAGGTGGTCAGCGGGACCACGGCCGCGCCCGCGCCGGACCAGCTGGCCGACGTGCTTTCCAGCGCGCTGGCGATGCCGCTGGTGTGCGGCCTGATCATCTTCGCAGTCGCCGTTGTGCTTGATCTGCGTGACCGTGACCGGCAGACCGTGTGGTCCGATTGCGCCTTTTGGCTGCATGTGGTCTCGGCGCCGCTTCTGGTGCATCCCTTGTTCATTCTGGCGACCGGACAGGAAGTCCTGTCGGGTAGAATCGAGCCGGGCGTTACCGCCAGCATCCTGCTCGGCCTTATGATGACCATGTTCGTTCTGGTGGCGCTGGCCATCGACAGGCGGTCGCTGCTGGCGCCGACGCTGGCCTATTTTGGCTCGGTGGGGATCTATTATCTGGTCAATGGCGCCGCCAACACCACCGGAATTCCGCCTTTCGCCCTGATCCTGATCGCCATCGGAGCGGTGGTGATCCTGTTTGGCGCCGGCTGGCAGCGGATCCGCCGCTTGATAATCCGCCCGCTTCTTCCCACATCGATGCTCGACAGACTCCCCCCGATAAAGGCATGATCCCGACATGAGCAATTTTTCCCCCCGCGAAACCGTCACCGAACTTGACCGCTTCATCATCGGCCAGAACGACGCCAAGCGCGCTGTCGCGATCGCGCTCAGGAATCGCTGGCGGCGGCAGCAGCTCGAGGGCCCGCTGCGCGAGGAGGTGATGCCCAAGAATATCCTGATGATCGGACCGACCGGCGTCGGCAAGACCGAGATTTCCCGCCGCCTGGCGCGGCTGGCGGGAGCGCCGTTCATCAAGGTCGAGGCAACAAAATTCACCGAGGTCGGCTATGTCGGCCGCGATGTGGAACAGATCATCCGCGATCTGGTGGAAGTCGGCATCACCATCGTGCGGGAGCGCAAGCGCAGCGAGGTTGAGGCCAAGGCGCGGCTCAATGCGGAGGAACGGGTGCTCGACGCGCTTGTGGGCACGACGGCCTCTCCGGCAACGCGGGACTCATTCCGCAAGAAGCTGCGCGACGGACTGCTTGACGACAAGGAAATAGAGATCGAGGTGGCCGACAGCTCGTCCGGCATGCCGCAGTTCGAACTTCCGGGCATGCAGGGCGCCAATGTCGGCGTTCTGAACCTGGGCGACCTGTTCGGCAAGGCGATGGGCGGACGCACCCGCAAGATCAAGACGACGGTAAGCGAATCCTATGGTTCGCTGATCAATGATGAATCCGACAAGCTGCTCGATATGGAGCAGATCCACCAGGAAGCCGTGAAGTCGGCGCAGGATGACGGCATCGTCTTCATCGACGAGATCGACAAGATCGCATCCCGGGAAGGCGGCATGGGCGCGGGCGTTTCCCGCGAGGGCGTGCAGCGCGATTTGCTGCCGCTGGTCGAAGGAACGACGGTGGCGACCAAATATGGACCGGTGAAAACCGATCACATTTTGTTTATCGCGTCGGGCGCTTTCCACGTCTCCAAGCCATCCGACCTGCTGCCCGAATTGCAGGGCCGGCTGCCGATCCGGGTCGAGCTCCGGGCTTTGGGCAAGGATGATTTCCGCCGCATCCTGACCGAAACCGAAGCCAGCCTGATCAAGCAATATGTGGCCCTGATGGCGACCGAGAACCTGACGCTGGACTTCACCGAAGACGCCATCGACGCGCTTGCGGAGGTCGCGGTGCATCTCAATTCAAGCATTGAGAACATCGGCGCGCGGCGTTTGCAGACGGTGATGGAGCGCGTTCTGGACGAGATTTCTTTCACCGCGCCGGACCGGCCGGGCTCGACAATCACGATCGATTCGGACTATGTCCGGGAACACGTTGGCGACCTTGCGCAGAATACCGACCTGTCGCGGTTTATCCTGTAACCCGCAATCTCAAAGGGCGCGGCAAAACAGGCGTCGCCCCGGAGCCGGGTCGTGGATCTGACAGCGCAATGGAGAAAACCATGACAGTGGCCAGCAGCAAGCTCAATGCGGTGATGGCGATATCGATCGCGCTCACCATGAGCTTGGCGCGCGTGCCTGTCGTGCTTTCGGCCGAACCGGTGCCGGCGGGAAACCGCAGCGCGACACAGCCCGGTATTCCGGGCGCCTCGACGCGGCGTACCAAGGCCACAAAGTCGAGCTTCGATGCAAAATACGAGAAAATCCGCGATCTGATCGCCGACGACGCCAAGCTCAGACAAAAAATCGTCAGCGTCTCCAAGCGGTACAAGATCGATCCGATCCACATCGTTGGTGCCCTGGTCGGCGAGCATACCTACAATGTCGATGCCTATGACCGGCTGCAGACCTATTACGTCAAGGCCATCTCCTATGCGGGCGAGAGTTTTCGCTTCGAGCATGAAGGCGAAAGCGTTGTCGACTTCGTCAAGCGGCCGGAATTTGAGAAGTGTGACGAGGATTGGGATTCAGCGAAGCTGTGGACCTGCCGGGAAGATGTCTGGGAGACGGAGTTTCGCGGCCAGAAAACAGCAGGCAAGGCCTTTCCCGACGATCGATTCGGCGCCGTGTTCTTCCAGCCGTTCTACGCCGGACAGACTTTCGGGCTTGGCCAGCTCAACCCGCTGACCGCCTTGATCCACACTGACCGGGTCAGCAAGGTTTCAGGCTTGAGAAAGCTCAGCGCCGGCAATGCCGCGCAAGTCTACAAGGCAATCATGGACCCGGATTCGACGTTGGCTTACATGGCCGCGTCCATAGCCGACTCAATCGAGAACTACCGGGACATCGCCGGGTTCGATATTTCCGGAAATCCCGGCCTGACCGCGACCCTGTACAATGTCGGCAACACGTTTCGCCGCGCCAGGGAGCTGGCTGAGGAAAATTCAAACCGCAAGAAGCGTGGATTGAAACCGCTGCTTCCGCGCGAAAACTACTATGGCTGGCTGGTCAACACTCATGAAGACGAGCTGCGCGCCATCATAGAACGCTGACTGCAGCAGCGTCTGCTGTTGCGATCATCAGGTTCGCGGTGCCTGTTTTTCCTTGCGACGGCGCATTGTCTCTTTTCCCCCCGCGGAACCGCTGGCAAGCCTGGCCGCATCCATCAGATTGCCGATTTCCTGCAATGTCTGATCGTCGAGACGGGCAATGTGCGCCGCCAGCCGGTTGGCGATTTCCGTGGCTTTAGGGGACAGGCCCGACGTGTCAATGGTTACCTTTGGCCGGGACAGGCTGCCAAGCCGCTGCAACTCCTCGGCCTCATCCCAGATAATGTTGAAATAGCCGATGGCGCGCTGGATGAACTCCCAGCTTGGCTCGGAGCGTTGGCCGTGCTCAAGCGCCGACAAATAGGCTGGCGAAACCCCCATGGCCTTGGCCATCTGGCGTTGCGTCACCCCGCGTTCGGCGCGCAGGCGGCGCAGCGCCTCCCCGAACGGCGTCATCCCGCTATCCCCCTGTCCCGGCGCAGCCTGATGTAGAGCGCGCCTTCGCCGCCATGGCCGCGCGCCGCATCCTCATATCCCGATATGAGAAACCGGAACTCCGGCTTGGTCAGCCAGTCCGGCACCGCCCGCTTGAGCACACCCTCGCCACCGCGCGAGGTGCCCTTGCCGGTGATGACAAGCACGTGTCTGAGACCGCGCTCGTGGGCGCGGGCCAGAAAGCCGAACAGCAGATTGTGCGCTTCACTCTGGGTAAGGCCGTGAAGATCGATGCGTCCATCGATCGGCAGCCTTCCGCGGGCCAGTTTGCGCACGACAGGCTTTTCAATCGGATGCGGCTTTGGTTTGGCGGGCTGGTTCAGACTGAGGACCGATTGCGGGCGCTTGACCGGCTTGTCCGGCGCAGCCTTTGGCACTGTCGGCGTCTCCAGCGTGTACCAGTCATCGGCCTCGACCTGTTTACCCGGAAAAGCCTCGACCGTGCGGGCTACCTGCGCCCAGATGATCCGGTCTTCATGGCTGAGTTTGGGTTTGCCGTCACTCATGGCCGGCCCGCCGTGCAAGCTCCGATCCCGCTGGCGCAAGAACCACGAATTGCGCGCTCGCCTTGATCGACCCCGCCTTGGCGCCGGCATCCAGCCCGGAGCCTGTAAACAGATCGCCGCGCGACGGCCCGACAATCGCGGTTCCCGTATCCTGGGCAATCATCAGCCGCGCGAAGGGCCGTGGCTCATCGAAATCGTCCAGTCCGGGCGCGGACACGAATATGGGCGTGCCGAAGCTGTGGACATGGCGGTCCACCGCAAGCGACCGGCCCGGTTCCAGCGGAACCTTGGCGGCTGCCACCGGCCCCAGACGGTCATCCGCAACCTCGGCTTCCTCGAAGAAGATGAAAGACCGGTTTTCCCGCATCAAACGGACCGCCCGCTCCTCGTCGACGGCGAGCCAGTCCCGTATCGCTGCCATTGAGACGGTTTCGGCGGGGATTTCCCCGCGCTCAACCAGCAGCCGGCCAATCCCGGTGAAGGGATGACCGCTCTTGCCGGCATAGGTAATCCGCCTGACCTGGCCATCGGGGAACTGAAGCCGGGCGCAGCCCTGGACATGGGCGAAGAAGACGTCAACCCGGCTTTCCGCCCAGGCAATCTCCAGGCGCTGGCCCTCAAATGCGCCATCTTCAATGGCTTCCCTGTCCGGGCAGCATTTCGGACCGCCGGCATCATCGAGCATGAAAGCAAACCCAGCCGGGATTCCCGGCGGAGGGTTGGCCGGATCGGCAATCTTGAACAGGTTTTCGGGCTTGCGCAAAAACGGATATCTGTAGCCGGATTCAGGCCGGGAACGGACTTCGATCTCAGGCTCGTAATAACCGGTGACGAAACCTTCGCTATCGTCCGGTCGCAGGGCAACCGGGCGAAACCAGGTTTCAAAGAAAGCCCGCGAGTCCGCATCGGATAGATAGCCGGATTCACTTGCCGGCTGAGCCAGTGCGGCCCGATAGGACGGCAGGAAATCGGCGTGGCTGAGACCCAGCGACCCGGTGCGATAGGGCCTGACCTGCAGGGCATGGATTGCCGAACGGCGGAAGGCCGCAAAAGCTGGGCCGGGGGTGTCCTCCGCCCAACCGGGAAGTGTGGAGAAATCCTCTCGCCGAAGCGACAACCCCATTACTGATCGGCTTCCGTCGCAATCAGGCGCCAGTTGGGATCGCGCGAGCGCGTATCACGGGCAAAGGTCCAGACATCATTGACGTCGGTCACTTCAACAAGATCGCCTTCGATGACTTCGCCATCCTTGTCCAGGGTCGCCGATATCAGCTGACTCATGATCCGAAGCGTGATGTTGGCCTCCGTACCCTTCATCTCGGCCTGGATGATACTGGACTTTTCGATACCGACAAAATTGGACCGGACCGTTTCGCCATTTGCCTCGCGTTCATCAATGGCGGCGACGAAGCCGTCATAGACTTCGCGGGACAGCAACCCTTTCAGGGTTTTGCGGTCGCCTTCGGCAAAGGCTGACACAATCATTTCATAGGCCGTGGTTGCACCGGCGACAAATTCCTTGGGGTCAAAGGACGGATCAGCCGCAACCACCTCGCGCAATCCCTTGTTGAGGTCGCTGCCCGGCTCGGCATAAGAATCAACAGCTGCAAACTGGTCCGGCTCGCTGCTTTCGCGGCCGCGACGCGGCAGGGTGACAACCTTGGGATCATCCAAACCTTCTGCTGCCGGCGCCTGATCACGACGGGAAACCTGGTCGCGCGGCGGTGCTTCGTGGCCGGTCCGCTTGCCAAGCACCGCCCGAAGCTGAATGAATATGATCACCGCCGCCACAAAAAAGAAGAACGTCACAAAATCAAAGGAACCCATTCCCGCCTTCTTTCGGTTACATCATCAATCAGGAAGCATATAATGCTCTTCGGCCCATCAATCAAAGGGTCTGGCCATTCTATTTCCCGCCACCCGCCCTGCAGGCGCCTTTTGACCGCGGACAATTCACCATGCGCTTTTCCCTGATCCCGTTTCTGCTGCTCGTCGTGCCACTGGCCGAAATAGCCGCCTTTGTCGTGATCGGCGGCCAGATCGGTGTCTGGGCAACGCTGGGCATGGTGCTTCTCACCGCCATATTGGGCAGCTTTCTGCTTCGCTGGCAGGGAGTGGAACTGTTCAACAGGATCAACGCCGAGATGCGCGCCAATCGCGTGCCCGGCCGGGAACTGGTCCACGGCGTGATGATCCTGGTTGCGGGCGTGTTGTTGCTGACGCCCGGGTTTGTCACCGATAGCTTTGGCTTCTTGCTGTTCGTGCCCGCCATCCGCGATGTCGTCTGGCGGCTGATCAAGGATCGGGTTGTGGTGCAAACCATGCCGGCCGGCTTCGGTTCCAGCCCGCGCGAGCCGGGCTCGGCACCCCAGGACGGTGTGGTTGACCTCAGCGAGGATGAATTCAAGCGCACCTCGGACCCTGCTTCACCCTGGTCGGGGGATCGCAACGGCTTGACCAAGGCTGACAAGGAAGGCGGCGGCGGCGCAAACGGGTTGTAAGCCCGGTGACGAAATGCTAGCCCATCCCCGAACAATTTTCCGGACGACCGCCTCGGCGGATGAAAACAGGGACGAGCCACATGGCAAAAGATACGACCAAAAAGGGTGACGCGGCAGCGGCTGAAACAACAGGCAATGGCGAAGCGCCGTCACTGAATGTTCTGGCCCAGTACATCAAGGACTTCTCGTTTGAAAACCCGGGCGCGCCCAAATCGCTCGGACCGCGCGAAAAAGCGCCTGAGATCAGCATCAATGTCAACGTCAACGCCAATCCTTTGAGCGAGAAGGAGTTCGACGTTCTGCTGACGATGAACGCCGCTGCAAAGTCCGGTCAAACGATCGTGTTCAATGTCGAACTGGTCTATGGCGGTGTATTCCGGGTTGCCAATTTCCCGCAGGAGCACATGTTGCCGCTGCTGTTTATCGAATGCCCGCGAATTCTGTTCCCGTTTGCGCGCCAGATCATTGCCGATGCAACGCGCAATGGCGGCTTCCCGCCGCTGTTGATCGACCCGATCGATTTCGCGCAAATGTTCCAGCAGCGCATGGCGGAAGAAAACACCAAGGCCCAGGTTGCCAATCAGGTTAACTGAGACGGCGCAATCATATTTTCGTGAAAGGCCGCCTCCGGGCGGCCTTTTGCATTGATGCCCGCAAAACTTCTTGGCCCGATGTGGCCGGGACCGTGCCGATCAGGCCTTGCGCCACAGTGCGTTGCCGCCAATGCGCTCGATCAGCCGGGTATGGGCTTCAATGTCAGCGGCGCTCAGACGCTGCGGCAAGGGTTGTGGCCGTTCGCCGATTTCGACAATGAGCTCATCCACGCTCCGCTCGACAGTGACGGTTTCCACGCTCGACAGCCCGAGGGCCGCCTGGCGGCCGCCCAGCATCTCGATATAGACATCGGTCAACAGTTCGGCGTCGAGCAGCGCGCCATGCTTGCTGCGATGGGAATTGTCGATGCCATAGCGGCGGCACAGGGCATCGAGGCTGTTGGGACCCATCGGATGGCGCCGCCGGGCCAACGCCAGCGTATCGATCACCAGATCCGGAGCGACCGCTGGCCGGCCGATCCGTTTGAATTCAGCGTTGAGGAATCCCATGTCGAAACTGGCATTGTGCGCGACATAGTGAGCGCCTTCAAAGAAATCAGCGATCTCCTCAGCCACCAGGGCGAAAGCCGGTTTGTCGGCCAGAAAGGCATCGGTGATGCCGTGCACCGCCAGGGCATCGGGATGCACCTTGCGGCCATCGGGATTGATGAACAAATGCAGTGTCCGGCCGGTGGGAAACTGGTTTTCGAGCTCGATGCAGCCGATTTCAATGATCCGGTCGGCCTGATTGTCGAGGCCGGTGGTTTCCGTATCGAAGACAATTTCGCGCATACTATTGGCCCTGTGTGGTGGATTGGGAAAGCGCTGCAACAATATCGGCAACCTGGCGCTTTGCAGCGTCCAGCCCCTGTCCGGTATCAATCACATAATCGGCGCGAGCGCGTTTTTCAGCATCCGGGGTCTGCCTTGACAGAATAGATGCAAACTTTTCCGCCGTCATCCCCGGGCGGGCCATGACCCGCTGGCGCTGGATATCGGCTGCGCAGGTGACCACGACGATGACGTCAACCCGGTTTTCCGCCCCGGTTTCAAACAGCAAGGGAATATCGATGAGCACCATCGGTTCGCCGCGCGACCGCGCCGCCTCCACGAAACCCTGTTCACGGGCCCGCACCAGCGGATGAATGATGGCCTCCAGACGGGCGAATTGCTCAGGCGCCTCGATCAGTCTTTCCGATAGAACCTGCCGATCGACGACGCCGTCTGGCGCGGAACCGGGAAATGCCTGCTCGATCAGCGGCGCAGCCTCGCCGCGATAGAGCTCATGCACGATCTCATCGGCGCTGATCACGGGAACGCCCAGGGAGCGGAACATCTCCGTGGTGGTCGATTTTCCCATGCCGATGGAGCCGGTCAGGCCGATGACGATCATGAATGCGCCTCCATGTCGGCAATCACCAGCTCCCGCAGTTCCGGCGTAACCACCGGTGTGATCCCGAACCATTTGTGAAAACCCGGCACGGCCTGGTGCAAGAGCATGCCCAGCCCATCGGCCGTGGCCCGGCCCTGCCGCCTTGCCATCGCCAGCAAGGGCGTCTGCAGCGGAACATAAACAATGTCGGTGACCAAACCGCCTTCAGCCATGGTGCTGAAATCGATGGATGGAACCTCGGTCCCCGCCATTCCAAGCGTGGTGGTGTTGACGAAGAGATCGGCGCCATTCATCAGATCTGCAAGTTCGCCCATGCCATGGGCCGAGACGCGGGGGCCAAACCGTTCGGCAAGAGCGCTTGCACGGGCCCTGGTGCGATTGACAATGAAGACCTCATCAAAGCCACGGGCTAGAAGCGCATGAATGACGGCGCGGCTGGCGCCGCCGGCGCCAAGCACAATCGCCCTTTTGCCGCGATCCCAACCGGGTGCAGAATCATCCAGATTGGCGGCAAATCCGAGCGAATCGGTATTTGTCGCCATCAGCCGGCCATCTTCGAGCCACACCGTATTGACGGCGCCGATCTGCCGGGCGGTGTCATCGATCTCGTCGACAAGTTCCAGCACCGCTTCCTTGTGCGGAACGGTGACATTGCCTCCGATGTAACCGGATGAGCCATCTTTCAATGCCTGGAAAAATGACGGCAAGTAGGCCGGCGCGACATCAACCGGTACGTAACCGCCGCTCAGACCGGCCTGCTGCAGCCAATAGCGGTGAATCATCGGTGAGCGGGAATGCGCGATCGGATGGCCAATGACAAAGGCCTGGCGCGGATTTTCGGCGGTTCTATCCATCAATGGCGCCCAATTCCCGGAGTTTCGCCAGCAGCGGCAGCAGCGGCAATCCGATTATGGTGAAATAGTCGCCTTCGACACGATCAAACAACTGAATGCCCTCGCCTTCCAGCTGATAGGCGCCAACGGAGGACAGCGCCCGATCGCCGACATTGGACAAATGACGGCCGATGAAGCCCGGATCAAGATTGCGCATGGTCATGTGCGCCACCGACACATACCGCCAGATGGTCTCGCCATCCCGAACCAGCACGATGGCGCTGTTGAGTTCATGGGTGCGGCCGGACAGCGCGAGCAGACGCCGCCGCGCTTCATCCATGCTGGCAGGCTTATGCAGGATCTCACCCTGAAGTGACAAGGTCTGGTCCGAGCCGATGACCAGGGCTGCGGGATTGCGCCCGGAAACATCCTGGGCCTTGGCCTCGGCCAGGACGGAGGCGACGTCCTCGGCAGCCAGGCCGCCCAGTGACAGCTCGATGATGCGTTCATCAATCTCAGCCGGCTCGATATCGAAGCTCAGGCCGGCATTTTCAAGCAACGCCTTTCTGAAAGGGCTGGCTGATGCAAGCACGAGGCGCTGTAGCATGGGCATATCCTGAAAAAAGGTATCGCATGCGACGGGGTTAACGCCACTTTGGACGCAAGGCAAGGATCGCGGCAGCAGTCTCTTCGATCGAGCGACGGGTGACATCGATAACCGGCCAGCCATGACGCTCGCACAAGGATCTGGCATATTTCAGCTCTTCACTGATCAGCGACCGGTCGGTGTAATGCTCACCCTGATAACCGGTGGTGGCGCCCAGCACCCGGTTCTGACGGACCTGGGCAATGCGGTCGACAGAGGCGACGAGACCGACGACAAGCGGTTTCTTCGCTTTGATCAGGCCTTCCGGGAGCGGCACGCCGTAGACGATCGGGATGTTTGCGGTCTTGATGCCGCGGTTTGAAATGTAGATGCTGGTCGGCGTCTTCGATGTGCGGCTGATACCGATGATCACCAGATCGGCGTCGTCAAAATCAGCGGGCAACTGGCCATCATCGTGATCGAGGGTGAAATTCAGAGCATCGATACGCCTGAAATAGTCTTCATCCATGGCGTGTTGGGCGCCGACCCTTCGACGCGACGGGGCCCCGAGATAGGATTGAAACACATTGATGACCGGTTCGAGTACCGAGACGCTGGGCAGGCCCATGTCGCGGCATTTGAGTTCGATGATCGAGGACAATTCAGCATCGACGATGGTGTAGAGTACGATCCCCGGCGCGCCATCTATGGCGTCAAGCACCGCAATCAATTGTTTGCGGGTTCGGATCAGCGGATAGACATGTTCGAGCGCCTGCGCTCCCTGGAACTGGGCGGCGGCAGCGCGGCCCGCCGCCATCAGCGTTTCACCCGTCGAGTCCGATATCAGATGCAGATGGAAGTAATTTTTGCTCTGCTCCACAGGATTCTCCGAGGGGTGTTGATAACCGGGGACAGGCTCGAGGTAAGAGATCCGGTGCTTCAATTGCAAGGGATAAGGTTGCGGTTTCTCCACAATGGCGATTCCGGGGACTGATTCCGGTAACCATTCTGGTGTTTCGGGGACAACTTACAGGGCGACAGATCAGGCTGTTCTCCCCGGTTCGCGGTTAGGCATTGAATCGACTGGATAATCGGTACCTGATGCAAAGAGACCGGCAGAACGTATTGGCCTTCCGGATTGACGCGGTTTATAGGAACAAGCTGTGGACAGGCTGTGGATTAATCTCAATCCCCGCAAAACACAGACTCATAGAATCAGAATCCTTTTCAAATAGGATTTGTTTTAAGGAAGTGGTGATGACAAAGGCCAGTGAACGCAAGGTGATGAGAGTGCTGGCCGGGGAGACGGTGTTTCCGCCTCCGGTATGGCTGATGCGGCAGGCAGGCAGATATTTGCCGGAGTACCGGGAAACGCGGAGCAGGGCGAAAGGCTTTCTGGATCTGTGCTACACGCCGGATCTCGCTGTGGAGGTGACCCTGCAGCCGATCCGCAGATTTGGCTTTGATGCGGCAATCCTGTTTTCGGACATCCTCGTTATTCCCGATGCGCTGGACCGGAATGTCAGGTTTGTCGAGGGAACGGGTCCGCTGATGGATCCGATTTCAGCCGATGCGATTGCGTCGCTGGACGCATCCGGAATGCATGCGCATTTGGCGTCGGTCTATGAGACCGTGCGAAGATTGCGCTCTGAATTGCCATCGGAAACAACGCTTTTGGGTTTTTGCGGTGCGCCATGGACAGTGGCGACCTATATGATCGCGGGCCGTGGAACGCCTGACCAGGCTCCTGCCCGGCTGTTTGCCATGCAGCACCCGGAAGCTTTCATGAAGCTGCTCGATCTGCTGGCGGAGATATCTGCGGACTATCTGATCGCCCAGATCGATGCCGGTGCTGACGCAGTGCAGATCTTTGATTCCTGGGCTGGCGTCTTGGGAGAGCGGGATTTCTCGCGGTTCGCGATTGGGCCAGTCAAGCGGATGGTCGAGACCATTCGCAAGGAACGGCCAGGTGTTCCGATTATTGGTTTTGCCAAGGGCGCCGGCGCGATGCTGAACAGCTACAGGTCTTCGACCGGAGTTGATTGTGTCGGCTTGGACTGGACTGTTCCGTCGGCACAGGCCCGTGAGATCCAGAAGGAGGGGGCTGTTCAGGGCAATCTCGATCCGTTGTTGATGGTGGCGGGCGGGGCGGCGCTGGATCAGGGCGTGGACGAGGTTCTTGAAACGTTGGGGCATGGTCCGCTTGTTTTCAATCTGGGCCATGGGATTACGCCGCAGGCCGATCCTGAGAATGTCACACGCCTGCTCAATCGCGTCAGAGGCGCGGGACAGCGGTGAAAACGGATGGCGCAACCAGCGCAAGCGAGGGAAGCAGGGCCCGCACCAAGGCCTATCTGACGATTGCCATCGTGGTTGGCCTGGCAGTTTTGGCTTGGTGGTTTGATCCTGATTGGCTCTATGGCTGGATCAAGGTGCTGCACGTCGTCGCGGTGATTTCCTGGATGGTCGGCTTGTTTTATCTGCCGCGGCTGTTCGTCTATCATGCGGATGCGGCAATCGGTGAGGAGCCGGCGGCGACCTTCGTGGTGATGGAGCAGCGTCTGGTCAAGGTCATCATGGGCCCGGCCATGATGGTATCTTGGGGGGCGGGTCTGTGGTTGGCCTGGAGCGGCTTTGGTTTTTCAGGCTTCTGGCTGTGGATCAAGATCGCCGGCGTGGTCGGGCTCACAGTGTTTCACGTGTTCCTCAGCCGATCAGCCCGGCGATTCGCCAAGGGCGAAAATTCATGGACGGCGCGGCAATGGCGCATGGCCAATGAGATCCCGACGGTGCTGATGATCGTCGTGGTGATCATGGTGATCATCAAGCCATTTGCCTGATCCGATCGATTATTCTCATAATTGGGCCCCAGCGGGTCTATTTTGCTGCATGACGGGGCTTGCGGCGTTTCACGTGAATCGCTATCTACAGACAACGTCTTCTATGGCGGGCGCCAGTTTCAGTCTGGCCGGCTTCCCAAAGCCTGGTTCTCAATGCCCGCCGCTTCCCATATCTTAAAAACAAAATTTGGATTTCCCATGCAGGAAATGAAGCTTCAAGAGCTCAAGAACAAAAGCGCCACCGATTTGTTGGCCTTCGCCGAATCCGTGGAAGTCGAAAACGCCGGCGTCCTGCGCAAGCAGGAACTGATGTTTGCAATCCTGAAGCAGCTTGCCGCTCAGGAAGTCGAGATCATCGGCGAAGGCGTGGTTGAGTTGTTGCAGGATGGCTTCGGCTTCATGCGCTCCGCCAACGCCAATTATCTCCCCGGTCCGGACGATATCTATATTTCGCCTTCGCAGATCCGCCGCTTCTCGCTGAAGACCGGCGATACTGTCGAGGGTCCGATTCGCGGACCGAAGGAAGGCGAGCGCTATTTTGCGCTGCTCAAGGTCAACACCATTAATTTCGAGGATCCGGAAAAGATCCGCCACAAGGTGCATTTCGACAATCTGACGCCGCTTTATCCCGATGAACGGTTCAAGATGGAAGTGGACAATCCGACCACCAAGGACATTTCCGCCCGGGTGATCGACCTGGTGGCCCCGATCGGCAAGGGCCAGCGCGGCCTGATCGTCGCACCGCCACGCACCGGCAAGACCGTGCTTTTGCAGAACATTGCCCACTCGATCACCGCCAATCATCCCGATTGCTATCTGATCGTGCTGTTGATCGACGAACGGCCGGAAGAAGTCACCGACATGCAGCGCTCGGTCAAGGGCGAGGTCGTAGCTTCGACCTTTGACGAGCCGGCTGTCCGGCACGTCCAGGTGGCCGAGATGGTGATCGAAAAGGCGAAGCGTCTGGTCGAACACGGCCGCGACGTGGTGATTCTGCTTGATTCGATCACGCGTCTGGGCCGGGCTTACAACACGGTTGTTCCGTCATCGGGCAAGGTGCTGACCGGCGGCGTCGACGCCAATGCCTTGCAGCGGCCGAAACGCTTCTTCGGCGCGGCGCGCAACATCGAGGAAGGTGGCTCGCTGACGATCATCGCCACCGCGTTGATCGATACCGGCTCACGCATGGATGAAGTGATCTTCGAAGAGTTCAAGGGCACCGGCAACTCGGAAATCGTTCTTGACCGCAAGGTTGCGGACAAGAGAATATTCCCGTCAATGGATATTCTCAAGTCGGGCACGAGAAAGGAAGATCTGCTGGTTCCGAAGCAGGATCTGCAGAAAATATTCGTACTGCGCCGTATCCTGGCCCCGATGGGAACCACCGATGCGATCGAGTTCCTGATCGACAAGTTGAAGCAGACCAAGACCAACAGCGACTTCTTTGAGTCGATGAACACCTGATAATTCGCACAATCCGCGGATTCGATTCGATACCGGTCCAATACATGCGGAATACCATCTTCGCCCTTTCCACAGGGCATCCGCGTTCGGGTGTCGCTGTCATCAGGATATCCGGACCCGGTGTTCGATTCGGACTCGAAACATTAACTGGTTCGGTTCCGGCGCCGCGCACTGCGCGTTTGGGCGAGATCCGCGACCATGCAGGCATGGTGCTCGATCGCGGGATCGTGCTGTTCTTTCCGGCGCCGCACTCGTTTACCGGCGAAGATGTAGCGGAATTTCAAATCCATGGCAGCCGTGCCTCGATCGCGGCCGTATTGGCCGCCTTGTCTGAACTTGATGGTTATCGAATAGCGGAACCAGGCGAGTATACCAGGCGGGCTTTTGAGAATGGACGGATCGACCTGACGGCCGTAGAGGGCCTGTCCGACCTCATCCGTGCTGAAACCGAAGCCCAACGCCGGCAAGCGCTTGACCAGGCAGACGGATCGCTGCGGATCCGCTATGAGGGATGGGCCAGACGGTTGACCCATGCCCGCGCGATGATTGAGGCGGAGCTTGATTTTTCCGACGAGGAAGACGTTCCAGGGTCTGTGGCCGAGCGGATCTGGCCGGACATGGAGAGGTTGGCCAATGAGATTTCTCTTCATCTCAAGCAGGCTCGGACCGGTGAAATTGTGCGTGACGGATTCCGGGTTGCGCTGGTTGGTCCTCCAAACGTCGGAAAATCATCGCTTCTGAACAGCCTGGCCGGCCGGGATGTCGCCATTGTGTCCGATATGCCGGGGACGACGAGGGATGTGATCGAATGCCGGTTGGATATCGGCGGCAATCTCGTACTTTTGCAGGATACCGCGGGATTGAGGGAAACCGAGAGCCCGGTGGAGATCGAGGGCATTCGCCGCAGCAGGTTGACCGAATCAAACGCCGATCTGGTGCTTGAACTGCGGGATCTTTCTATCCCAGGATCCTATGCGCCGGTTGCTTTGGAGCCTGCTTCGGACAGGCTGGTTGTATGGACCAAATCGGACTTGGTTGGCGCAAATGCGGCGCTGACGCCGGATTACGGGCTAATCATTTCCAACAAGAACGGTGAAGGGTTGGACGAACTCATCGCAAATATTGCAATTCGATTGGCATCCCTGGATCTGGTATCTCCCGAGGGGCTTCCGACGCGCGAACGTCATGTCTCCTTGTTGCGGGATTGCCTAGATGAGCTGGAGCAGGCGCTGCAACAAGAGTCGGCGCCGATCGAAATCCGGTCTGAGCATCTGAGGTTTGCGGCTTTGGCTCTCGGCAGGATTACCGGCGCGGTTGATGTTGAGGATCTGCTCGGCGTCATATTCTCGGAATTTTGTGTGGGCAAATGATTCACGTGAAACATTGTCAGGGAGGCAAACCTGGCCAAGATAACGGTCAGCATTGTTTCACGTGAAACCTGTCTCTTGACTCCAGCAATCATATGACCAAGAACAAGCCCCATCCGGAGACAAGCCATGCATTATGATGTCGTTGTTATCGGCGGTGGACACGCAGGCAGTGAGGCCGCATCCGCGTCGGCCCGTCTTGGCGCCAAAACCGCGCTGGTGACGCACAAATTCGATACGATCGGGACAATGTCCTGCAATCCGGCGATCGGTGGCTTGGGCAAGGGCCATCTTGTCCGCGAGATTGATGCCATGGACGGATTGATGGGCCGGGCGGCGGACCGATCAGGGATCCAGTTCCGGATGCTCAATCGCCGCAAGGGGCCAGCGGTCTGGGGCCCGCGCACCCAAGCTGACAGAAAGCTGTACAGGCTGGCGATCCAGAAAATGCTCAGGGATACTGCAAACCTGGACATTATTGAGGGTGAGGTCGACGATCTGGAACTTACCGGCGAAAGCCTGTGCGGGGTCCGGTTGAAAGACGGACAGACCATCGCCTGCGGAGCGGCGGTGCTGACGACCGGGACCTTTCTACGCGGTCTGATCCATATCGGGGATCGAAAGATCCCTGCGGGCCGGATGAACGAGGATCCGGCGCTTGGATTGTCCGGCACATTGGAGCGCGCCGGATTTCAGCTCGGAAGGCTGAAGACTGGAACACCGGCGCGGCTTGACGGCGATACAATCGACTGGACTCTGGTGGAGTGGCAGGAGGCCGATGCCAACCCGGTACCGTTCTCGTTCATGACCGGCAGAATTGAGAATCCACAGGTCCGTTGCGGCATTACCCGTACCACCGAAGCGACCCATCGGATCATCCAGGACAATATACATCTGTCGGCGATGTATTCGGGTCAGATCGAAGGCGTCGGCCCGCGATACTGCCCATCCATTGAAGACAAGATTGTTCGTTTTGGCGAAAGGGATGGCCACCAGATCTTCCTTGAGCCGGAAGGTCTAGATGATTCAACGGTTTATCCCAACGGGTTGTCGACGTCCTTGCCGGAGAACGTGCAGGACGCTTTCCTCCGGACCATTCCGGGCCTGGCCAATGTCAGGATCGTCCAGCCCGGTTATGCCATCGAATATGACCATGTCGATCCGCGGGAACTGGGCCAGTCTCTGGAGACCCGGCGGATAACAGGTCTTTATCTCGCCGGCCAGATCAACGGAACCACTGGCTATGAGGAAGCCGCGGCGCAGGGTCTCGTTGCCGGACTGAACGCTGCACTGAAGGTTCAATCGCGGCCTGCCTGCCTGTTCAGCCGCACCGATTCCTATATTGGTGTGATGGTGGATGATTTGACCACCAAGGGCGTCAGCGAGCCCTACCGTATGTTTACGTCGCGCGCCGAGTATCGCCTTTCCCTCAGGGCGGACAATGCGGAATTGCGTCTGACTCCGAAAGCCATTGAACTCGGATGCCTCTCGGAAGAGCGCAAAGCCAAATATATAGGCCACTTCGATTCGCTGACGAAATGTTTGCAGGATCTGAAGTCACGGAATCTGTCGCCAAATGAAGCTGCTGCGCATGGATTGGCGCTCAACCAGGACGGAATACGCAGAACCGCCTTTCAGTTGCTGTCCTATCCCAATGTGAGTGTCACGGATTTGATTTCGATCTGGCCGGACCTTGAGTTGCATGACCCGAAGATCCTGGCGGCCGCGGCCATAGACGCGAGTTATGCGGTTTACATGAAACGTCAGACTCAGGATATCGAGGCCCAGCAACGCGACGAGACGCGATTGATTCCGGAATGGTTTCAGTATGATAATCTGCCCGGTCTTTCGTTGGAATTGCGCATGAAGCTCGAGAAAATACGGCCGCCGTCCATCGGCCATGCCGAGCGGATCGAGGGAATGACCCCGGCAGCTGTGGCTTTGATTCTCGCGCATCTGCGCAAGGGGTCGCAGCGAATCGTGGCCGGGATGGCCCGCTGATATGAACCAGAACCCATCTGTTGCGGGGTTTTTCCCTGATTCCGGGTTTGTTTCACGTGAAACATGGGACCGGTTGGGCCTCTATGCTGATCTTGTGCGGAAATGGCAGGCGTCGATCAATCTGATTTCGCCGAAAACGCTGCCGGTGTTGTGGGAGCGGCACATGCTCGACAGCCTGCAATTGTACCGGCTCCGGCCAGAACCGTTGATCTGGCTGGACATGGGCAGCGGCGCGGGATTTCCCGGCCTGGTTACGGCGATTTGCCTCTGTGAGCATGAGTCCGGCTGGGTGCATCTGGTCGAGAGCAACAACAAGAAGGCAGCCTTTCTGCGTCAGGTGATTGCTAAAACCGGGGCGCGGGCCAGCGTCCATCCGGTTCGCGTCGAAGCAGCACGCGCCGAACTTGATGGAATCGAGGCCATTTCGGCACGAGCGCTGGCCTCGCTCGCCGATTTGCTCGCCTATGCCTGGCCTTTTGCGCTCGACAAGCCTTCCGTGGAGATGTGGTTCCACAAAGGCTTGGATTACCCTGAAGAAGTGCGATCGGCGCGTGACCTTTGGGGCTTCGATCTGATAGAACATCACAGTCTGGCGCGGGATGGATCGGCAATCCTGCAGATCAGCAATCTAACCAAGAGAAACCAGGCCGTGGACCCTTCTTGATGCAGATTTCAAAGAACCGGATCATCACCATTGCCAATCAAAAGGGTGGTGTCGGCAAAACCACCACCGCGATCAATCTCGCCACGGCGTTGGCGGCGATTGGGGAAGAGGTGTTGATTGTCGACATCGATCCGCAGGGCAATGCCAGCACAGGTCTCGGCATTGACCGCAAGGACCGTGGGGTGTCGGCCTATGATTTGCTTACCCACAATGCATCGGTTAGCGAAACAGTTATGCAGACGGCTGTGCCGCATCTGAGCATCATCCCCTCGACCATGGATCTGCTGGGCGTGGAAATGGAGATCGCCGGCATGCCGGACCGTGTCTTCCGGCTCCGCAAGGCGCTCCAGGCGGAGGATGCGCGGCGCTACAATTATGTTCTGATCGATTGCCCGCCGTCGCTCAATCTGCTGACCATGAACGCCATGGCGGCGGCTCATTCCATTCTGGTCCCGTTGCAATGCGAATTTTTCGCGCTGGAGGGCTTGAGTCAGCTGCTGGAAACCGTCGAGCAGGTCCGCGATTCGCTCAATCCGACGCTGGACATCCAGGGCATCGTCATGACGATGTATGATCCGCGCAACAATCTTGCACACCAAGTTGTGGAAGATGTTCGGGCGCACCTTGGCGACAAGGTCTACCGAACCCTCATTCCGCGTAATGTCAGGGTCTCGGAGGCGCCGTCCTATGGCAAACCGGCAATCCTTTATGATCTGAAATGCTCCGGAAGCCAGGCCTATCTGCAGTTGGCCTCCGAAGTCATCCAGCGCGAACGTAACCGAAAAGCCGCCTGAGCCACCGGGGAACAGCGGCGAGAATGGATAGCATTATGGCAGAAGATGTTTCGAAAAAGCGCCTCGGACGTGGCCTGGCGGCCCTGATCGGAGAAATTGATCAGCCCTCCACGGCAGAGGCGAAGCCGGCGGTTTCAGCCGACCGGTTCGTGCCGATTGAACATGTCAGCCGCAATCCGCGCAATCCGCGGCGCAGTTTCGATCCAGCCGATCTGGAGGATCTG
This sequence comes from Hoeflea sp. BRH_c9, assembly GCA_000961635.1. Classification (GTDB taxonomy): domain Bacteria; phylum Pseudomonadota; class Alphaproteobacteria; order Rhizobiales; family Rhizobiaceae; genus Hoeflea. The sequence continues at coordinate 30,239 of LADQ01000278.1, forward strand.
TCGCGTTCGATCCGCCAGCATGGAATTGTGCAGCCGGTTATGGTGCGCACCGCCGAGGCCGGTCGTTATGAAATCATCGCCGGTGAACGCCGCTGGCGCGCGGCTCAGATGGCCGGACTTGTGCAAATCCCGGTTATCGTGCGCGATGTCGACGACAGGACAGCGCTCGAAATCGCCATTGTCGAGAATGTGCAGCGGGCCGATCTGAATGCGCTGGAGGAAGCCCAGGGCTATGAACAGCTGATAGCCCTGTATGGCTATACCCAGAATGATCTGGGTGAAGTGATTGGCAAGAGCCGCAGCCATGTGGCCAATTCGCTGCGGTTGCTCAAGCTCCCCGATGAGGTTCGGACCATGCTGGCGGAAGGCGCATTGTCGGCCGGTCATGCCCGCGCCATTGTCTCGACATCGGACCCGGTTGGGTTGGCCAGATTGATCGCCGATCGTGGATTGTCGGTCCGGGACGCTGAACGGCTGGCCCAGAAGGATGCGGATCAGGCCGGCAAGCCGGCTGGCCTGGAAACCAAATCAGCAGGTCATGCCGATTCCAAGGACGCCGACACGCTGGCGCTTGAGAGAAGTCTCTCCGATGTGCTGGGCCTGAAGATTGAACTTGTGCACAAAGGACAGGGCGGCCAAATGCGGATCGACTATAAATCGCTCGAGCAATTGGATGAACTTTGCCGGCTATTGGGTGAAAAACAATAGATATTTCAATATGATAGCTACTATCGGCTGAGCAGGCAGGTGCGCAGCAGAGCTTGACGGGCGATGGCGGATTCCAATTGCGGCCGCCGCCGTGTCTCCAGCACCGCTTCGGCCAGCCGTCGCATCTCGCGGTTGATTGCATTGAGCCGCCAATGGCGCAGCGCGCGCTCGATCACTGGCTTGCGTTTGAAGTGAATGCCGCGCCCCTTCTCGGCAAGGGCCTGCGCGGGTTGCCGCTGATGGTTTTCCACCAGGGAGCGCATGGCATCCAATTGTTCAAACTGGACAATGCAGCCACGCAACACCAGAAAGACCGAAGTCTTGGAGGCAAGGATTCGTTCAAGAGCGGCCTCCAGACGGGCAGCATCGCCTGAGAACACCGCATCTACCGCATCGTCCACCGAAAGTGCTGCAACATCGCCCATCGCCTCGATGACGTCGTCTTCGGTCACCGTTCCTGTGCCATGACAGTAAAGCGCAAGCTTTCTGAGTTCATTGCGGCTGGCCAATCGGTCGCCACCCAGAAGCTGAGACAGTCTCCGGCGGGCGTCTCCCTGGATCGTCAGGCCGGCGCCGCCGAGTTCCTCGTCGATGAGCGACTGAATGCCGCCGGCGTCGTCAGGATAGCAGGGGATAGCAAGCGCGGAGCGCGCATTTTCGACCAGCTTGCGCAGCGCGCTGCCCTTCTTCAAATCCCCCGCCTCGATCAGGAGATGAGATGAGCCCGGGTCGGCCTCGGCAAGGGCGGTCAACGAGTCCAAAAGTCCGCGCTCGTTTCCCGCATTCTTGATCCAGACCAGACGATCGCCACCGAACAGGCTGATGGCGCCGAATTCATCCGCCAGCCGTCCGGGATCACCGGAAAGATCGGCAGCTTCGAGCCTGAGAACGGCAAAATCGTCTTTTAGGTCAACGCCGGTCTTGGTGGCGATCTGGGCGGCGCGCTCCGATACAAGGCCGCGATCTGGCCCATAGACCAGGATGATCCGGTATGGCGTGCCTTGCCGGCGAATGAAGCCGGGAAATTCATGGGATTTGAGTTGGGCCATGACGCCAGCACCATCAATCTATGAATTATCGCGCAAGGGCTGCCGCAATATCCGCCCGGACAAGTGCAGCCACCGCTCGCGCGGCGCGGTCTTCCGCTTCAAGCTTGGCCCGTACCTGCGCGAATTGCTGGGAGGGCAGATCCAGTTGCGCATCCGCGAATCGTGAGCCCGACTTGATGATTTCACCGGTGGCGGCCATTTTGAGTTTGTAGTTTGCGGTCACGGTGGCGCGAGCGGCGGAAAACTCATTGTCCACGCCACCCGGCAAAATACCAGCAATACGGGATGAAACACTCAGCTCAAGCCGGTAGGCGCTGTCTTGCTGCTCGCCGCCGAAGCCAAGCACCAGCTCATTGCGGACAGTCTGTTCGACCCGGGAGTCCGCCACCGAGACAGAGACAGACTGCTTCTCGCCCGAGATCGTTCCATAAAGCGGTCGCGCCTGGCATCCGGCCAACAAAACCAAAGCCAAGGCGGCTGCCAATCCGTTTGTTTTCCAGCCCGATCCGGGATTTTCAGATGACAACATTGACGATCCTCTGGGGCACGATGATGAGTTTGCGCGGCGGCTTGCCTCCGGTCGCGGCTTGCACGAAATCGAGAGCCAGGACAGCCTTCTCCACGGCAGCTTGATCGGCATTGCGGTCAATTGTCAAATCCCCCCGCTTTTTGCCATTGATCTGAACCGGCAGGGTAATCTGCTCGTCGGTGACCAGGCCGGCATCAAAACCTGGCCAGGGCGTTGTCGTCACCATGCCGTCATTGCCGAGCAATTTCCAGCACTCCTCCGCCAGATGCGGCATCATTGGCGCAATCAGCAACACGACCATGTCGGCAGCCTGCTTGCAGGCGGCCTTGAGATCCGGATCGGCCTTGCCGGCCGCAACCTCGGCCAGCGGGGCGGAAAGCGAGTTGACCAATTCGTAAAGCCGCGCCACAGCCTTGTTGAAGGCAAGCTTTTCGATGTCTTCGCCAATCGCCTTGACGGTCTTGTGGGCGCTGCGGGAGACGGCGAGCGCCCGGCCCGCGGTTCCGGTTTTTGCCGCAACGCCGTTCAGTTCGCCAGCGGCTTCGCCAAGCAGCCGCCAGATCCGCTGGACAAAGCGGTGCGCGCCTTCGACGCCGGCCTCGGTCCAGATCACATCGCGGTCCGGCGGCGAATCAGACAGCATGAAGAAGCGGGCGGTGTCGGCGCCATAGCTGTCGATAATGTCATCGGGATCAACGACATTCTTCTTCGATTTCGACATTTTCTCGATCGAGCCGATCGCGAGCGTCTCGCCGGTCTTGGCGTGGCGGGCCAGCCGTTCTCCCCCGTTGTCCTCGATGACAACGTCCGCCGGCGCGATCCATTCGCCCTTGCCGTCCTTGCCGGCGCGGTAGGTCTCGTGAACCACCATGCCTTGCGTAAACATCCCGCGGAACGGCTCCTTGAGATCAACATGGCCGGTCTGGCGCATGGCGCGGGTGAAAAACCGCGAATAGAGCAGGTGCAGGATCGCGTGTTCGATGCCGCCGATATACTGGTCCACCGGCAACCAGGCATTGGCGATCGCCGGATTGGTCGGCGTTTCATGGCGAGGCGCGGTGAACCGGGCAAAATACCAGGATGAATCGACAAATGTGTCCATCGTGTCGGTTTCACGCCGTGCCGCCTTGCCGCAGGTGGGGCAGGCGACATGACGCCAGGTCGGATGATGATCGAGCGGATTGCCCGGCCGGTCCAGCGTCACGTCATCGGGCAGCTTGACCGGCAGGTCTTGAACCGGAACCGGAACGACGCCGCAATCGTCGCAATGGATCACCGGGATCGGCGCGCCCCAATAGCGCTGGCGTGACAGGCCCCAGTCACGCAGACGGTAGCGCGTGATCGCCCTGCCCAGATTGCTGTCTTCGAACCAGCTGATGGTCCGGTCGATCGCTTCCTGACCGGTGGCCTCGGTCAGGCCCGCGAAATGGTCGACATAGGACACTTTTTCCGATTTTGCCGGAACCAGCGCGTCGGCCACAATCGGGCTGTCGTCGCCGACCATGAAGAAGGCGTTGCGAACCGGCAGGCCATATTTGCGGGCAAAGTCGAGATCGCGCTGATCATGGGCCGGACACCCGAACACGGCGCCGGTCCCGTATCCCATCAAAACGAAATTCCCCACCCAGACCGGCAATTCACGGTCTTCGGTGGGATGGCGGACCTTCAGGCCGGTGTCAAACCCGCGCTTTTCAGCCTTCTCCAGCGCTTCCTCGGAGGTTCCGATGCGGCGGCAATCGGCGTTAAAGGCCGCAAGGTCCGCATTGCCGGGCTCAAGCGCGAGCGACAGCGGGTGATCAGGCGAAATCGCCAGAAAACTGGCGCCGTGCATCGTGTCCGGCCGGGTGGAAAAGCAGGTGACCGTATCGATGTCGCTCAAGGGGGCGACAAGCGGAAAATCGATCTCGATCCCGCGTGACTTGCCGATCCAGTTGCGCTGCATCGTCCGGACCTTTTCCGGCCAGCCGTCAAGGTCATCGAGCGCTTCATCCAGTTCCTCGGCGAAATCGGAAATACGGAAGAACCATTGTGTCAGGTCGCGCTGTTCGACCAGCGCGCCGGATCTCCAACCGCGTCCGTCGATCACCTGCTCATTGGCGAGCACGGTCATGTCCACCGGATCCCAATTGACCTTGGAGTTGCGCCGGTAAATCAGACCCGCGGCGAGGAAATCCAGGAACAGGGCTTGCTGCTGCTTGTAGTAGTCGACGTCACAGGTGGCGAACTCCCGGCTCCAGTCGAGTGACAGGCCCATGGATTTGAGCTGCTTGCGCATGGCGTCGATGTTGGCGTAGGTCCAGTCGCGCGGATGCACCTTGTTCTGCATGGCGGCGTTTTCCGCCGGCATGCCGAAAGCGTCCCAGCCCATTGGATGCAGCACGTTGAAGCCGCGGGCGCGCTTGTAGCGCGCCACCACGTCCCCCATGGCGTAGTTGCGGACATGGCCCATGTGGATCCGGCCGGACGGATAGGGAAACATTTCCAGCACATAATATTTCGGAGCGGGACTGTTGTCGTCCGTTTCAAAAATCCGCGCCTCTTCCCACATGCGCTGCCAGCGGATTTCCGCCTGTTTGGGATTGTATCGTTCAATTGCCATGAAGGGTCACCAGAAACCTGTCCGATTTTGCCGCGACCTTCACCATGAAACCCGGCAAGCGTCAACCATTGAGCGGTTCTCGCAGCCAAGTTCGGCAGCGATTACCGGGTTGGCGTGGATCTTGTGCCGCGGAATGGCGGACCCGGGCCGATTGGCAAGGCGGCCGCGCTGCGTTAACACCAATATAAGACCGGAAAGCAAGCCGATGGAGTGCAGCGTGAGCGTACAGCAAAATCTTGAGAAGATACGGGCGGCAATCGCCGCCGCTGAAACCGAAGCGGAGAGAAAAAAGGGCTCGGTGCGGCTGGTGGCGGTCTCCAAGACCAAATCCGCCGACGAGATCCGCCCGGTTATCGCTCTCGGACAGCGGCTGTTTGGCGAGAATCGGGTGCAGGAGGCGCAAACCAAATGGCCTGGCCTCAAGGCCGAGACCGCCGGCATCGAACTGCACCTGATAGGTCCGCTGCAATCGAACAAGACCGCCGACGCCGTGGCGCTGTTTGATGTGATCGAAACTGTCGACCGGGAAAAGATCGCACGCGAGATCGCGCGGGAAATAGACAAGCAGGAGAAGAGCCCTGGCCTCTATGTTCAGATCAACACCGGGTCGGAACCCCAAAAGGCCGGCATTGAGCCCGATGAGGCCGGCGCATTTATCGACTTTTGCCGCAATGATCTCAAACTGAAGATCACCGGGCTGATGTGCATTCCGCCGGTGGAGGAAAATCCGGGTCCGCATTTCGCCTTGCTCGCCAAAATCGCGCGGGATCATGATATTGACACGCTGTCGATGGGCATGTCGGATGATTTTGAAACGGCAATCGGCTTCGGCGCGACGGAAGTCAGGGTCGGATCGGCAATTTTCGGTGCGCGCTAATCGATTTTGTGGCGTGACCTAGCCGTTCGTCTAGTTTTCGCCGTCTGCGGTCGGGCATAGGGTGCCGCGAATTCGGAGTATCGAGGGTATATGCGCCGCCTGTCAGCGCCGGGCCGGCGTGTTTGTGGAGGAGACTATGGTGATGAGCAGCTATGCTGAGGTCTACGGGAACTGGCGTGCGGATCCGGAAGGGTTCTGGATGGACCAGGCCGAGGCGATTGACTGGTTCACAAAGCCCGAGACGGCATTTGATCCGGATCTCGGCGTCTATGGGCGCTGGTATCCGGACGGGATCACCAATACCTGTCACAATTGCCTTGACAGGCATGTCGCCGCCGGCCGTGGCGATCAGGCGGCGCTCATTTACGACAGCCCGATCACCGGCGCCAAACGCACGATCAGCTATGCGGCGATGCTTGCGGAAGTCGAGGCGTTTGCCGGCGCCCTGTCCGACAAGGGCGTCGGCAAGGGCGACCGGGTGGTCATCTACATGCCGATGGTGCCCGAGGCGATTGTCGCCATGCTGGCCTGCGCGCGGCTTGGCGCCATTCATTCGGTGGTGTTTGGCGGTTTCGCCGCTTCCGAACTTGCCACCCGTATCGAGGACAGCCAGGCAAAACTCATTGTCACCGCGTCCTGCGGCATCGAGCCCGGCCGCATCATCGCCTACAAGCCGTTGCTGGACGCCGCTATCGAGCATTCGCATCACAAGCCTGACGCCACGATTGTGCTGCAACGGGAACAGCATCGCTGCGAGCTGATCGAGGGGCGGGATTTTGACTATGCGGCGCTGATTGCGGCGAATGCCGGCCGCAAAATTGCCTGTACGCCGGTTCTTTCGACCGACCCGCTCTATATTCTCTACACATCCGGCACCACCGGGCAACCCAAAGGCGTGGTGCGCGACAATGGCGGCCACATGGCCGCGCTTTATTGGTCGATGCACGCCATTTACGGGGTCAAGCCGGGCGAAGTGTTCTGGGCGGCGTCGGACATCGGTTGGGTGGTCGGCCATTCCTATATCGTCTATGCGCCGCTGTTGCATGGCAACACCACCATCGTGTTTGAAGGCAAGCCGGTCGGAACCCCTGATGCAGGGACGTTCTGGCGGGTGATCGCCGAGCATGAGGTCGCGGTCCTGTTCACCGCGCCGACGGCCTTCCGCGCGATCAGAAAGGAAGACCCGCAGGCAAGCCTGATTGAGAGCTACGATCTCTCCAATTTCCGGGCGCTGTTCCTGGCCGGCGAGCGGGCGGATCCGGATACGATTCAATGGTCCGAACGGGTGCTCAATGTCCCCGTCATCGATCATTGGTGGCAGACGGAAACCGGCTGGACGATTGCCGGCAATCCGATGGGACTGGGGTTGCTGCCGGTCAAATACGGCTCACCGGCGGTTCCGATGCCGGGTTATGATGTGCAGGTTGTCGATGATGCAGGTCATCCGGTGCCCGCCGGAACGCTGGGCAATATCGTGGTCAAACTGCCTTTGCCGCCGGGCTGCCTGCCAACCCTGTGGAACGCTGAAGAGCGTTTCCGCAATGCCTATCTCGTGGAATTCCCAGGATACTACAAGACAGCCGATGCGGGCTTTGTCGATGACGACGGATATCTGTTCATCATGGCGCGCACCGATGACATCATTAATGTGGCGGGTCACCGGTTGTCGACGGGCGGCATGGAGGAGGCGGTCTCGGGGCATCCGGATGTGGTGGAATGCGCGGTTATTGGCATTGCCGACGCCATGAAGGGGCAAATCCCGGCTGGCTTCATCGTCATCAACAACTCCAATGGCCGGACCGATGACGAAGTTGAGAAGGAAGTGGTGAAGCTGGTGCGCGATCAGATCGGGCCAGTGGCCGCCTTCAAGACCGTGATGGTGGTCAAACGTCTGCCCAAGACCCGCTCCGGCAAGATTTTGCGGGCGACCATGCAGAAAATCGCCGATGGCGAGGTCTGGAAAATGCCGGCAACCATCGATGATCCGGCCGTTCTCGATGAAATCGCTGCGGTGCTGACAAAGCGCGGGATCGCCAGGAAGGGAGATTGACCTTGGCGGCAGGCCGGGCCAATGTCCCGCCGCTTTGGCAGAAAAGGAAAAAATCATGAGACTGGATGGACGAACCGCAATTGTGACCGGTGGCGCCAAGGGTATCGGGCTGGCGATTGTCCGCCGCCTGGCGGCTGAAGGCGCCCGGGTGATGATCGCCGACATCGACGAGGCGGCGGGCGCTGAAGCTCTCGAGACGGCTTCGGGCGATGGCGAGGTGCGGTTCACCGCCACCGATGTGTCCGAGCGGCTCGATGTTCACAATCTGGTGGCCAAGACGATTGACGCGTTCGGCTCGATCAATGCGCTGGTCAACAATGCCGGCATAGTTCATGCGGCCGATTTTCTGGATCTGGAAGAGGCCGATTTCGACCGGGTCCTGAACGTCAATCTCAAAAGCGTGTTTCTGTGCGGACAGGCGGTCGCGCGTCATATGGTGGAGCGGATCGGTCAGGGCGAGGAGCCGGGCTCAATCGTCAACATGTCCTCCATCAATGATACGTTCGCGATTGCCAACCAGGTTCCCTATTCCGTCTCCAAGGGCGGCGTCAGCCAGATGACCAAAGTCATGGCTTTGTCGCTCGCCCCGCATGGAATTAGGGTCAATGCGGTTGGTCCGGGCTCGATCATGACCGACATGCTGGCATCCATTGCCAACAATCCGGAGGTTCGCACCCGCATCCTGTCGCGCACGCCGCTTGGCCGTATCGGCGAACCTTCCGAAATCGCCGCGGTGACGGCTTTTCTGCTGTCGTCGGATGCGAGTTATGTGACCGGTCAGACGATCTATGCCGATGGTGGCCGCATGCCGCTCAACTATACGGTGCCGGTCAAGGAATAGCACTCAAGCCACCTGGCTTGTCGCATGCAAAAGGCCCGGAAATCCGGGCCTTTTGCATGTGTAGCGTCCAATGAATTTGAAACGCGGGGACGATTCAATAGTCTTCGTCTTCTTCCGGTTCGGTGCGCTTCATCGATGACAGTTTCGCAAAGACCTTGTCGGCATCGATTTCCTTGTCGCCGTGTTCGTCAACCGGTTCCGCCACCTCGGTCTCGCGGGCAGACACCAGCACGCTGCCATGTTCGGGCGCGGCGACGGCGCCGCGGGTGCGTGCGGCACGTTCGACTTCAAGGTCAAGATCAATCTGTGTGCAAAGACCAAGGGTGACCGGGTCCATCGGGGTCAGGTTGACGGCGTTCCAATGGGTGCGGCCGCGGATCTGCTCGATGGTTGACTTGGTGGTCCCGACCAGGCGGGAGACCTGCGCGTCCTTGAGTTCGGGATGATTGCGAACCAGCCAGAGAATGGCGTTGGGCCGGTCCTGGCGCTTGGAGACCGGGGTGTAGCGCGGGCTCTTGCGTTTGGTCTCAGGCACCCGAACCTTGGGTTCGGAGAGTTTCAGCCTGTGGTCCGGGTTGGCTTCGGCAAGGGAAATCTCTTCCCGCGAAAGCTGGCCGGTGTTGATCGGGTCGAGGCCCTTGATCCCTTGCGAGGCTTCGCCGTCGGCGATCGCCTTCACCTCAAGCGGGTGCAGTTTGCAAAATTGTGCGATCTGATCGAAGCTCAACGCTGTGTTGTCGACAAGCCAGACGGCGGTCGCCTTGGGCATGAGAAGCTGCTGTGCCATGAATACAATCCTCCTGTCCGTCCGCTCCGGGGGCGCGGGCCGTGGATGAAACCACCATTTCCGGGAAATCGGCTACGGTATAACCGCAAGCCCCGCCAATTGCAATTGTTGCCGCGCGCTTTCGCAAACCGGCCCAATGTCTAATTGCCGAGACTATTTGCGCTGGTATTAATGATCGCGATAAAAGCCGTGTTGCGCATTTGAGATGACGTGACGCGCATACCTGTTTGGAGGAGGTCCCAATGCCGCATAAAACCTATAAAGTTTTGAAAGACGCCAAGTCCCGGGCGCTGATTGATGATGAGACTTACCAGAAATGGTACAAGCAAAGCATCAAGGATCCGGACAAATTCTGGGGCAAGCACGGCAAGCGGATTGACTGGTTCAAGCCTTTCACCAAAGTCAAGAACACCAGTTTTACTGGAAAGGTCTCCATCAAATGGTTTGAAGACGGCCTGACCAATGTCTCCTACAATTGCATCGACCGTCATCTGGAAAAGCGCGGCGATCAGGTGGCGATCATCTGGGAGGGCGACAACCCCTATGATGACAAAAAGATCACCTATCGGGAACTTTACGATCAGGTCTGCCGTCTGGCCAATGTGATGAAATCCAACGGCGTCAAGAAAGGCGACCGGGTCACCATCTACATGCCGATGATTCCGGAAGCAGCCTATGCGATGCTTGCCTGCACACGCATTGGCGCGATCCATTCGATCGTTTTTGGCGGATTCTCGCCAGACGCCTTGGCTGGCCGGATCAGCGATTGCGAATCAACCTTCGTGATCACCGCCGATGAAGGGCTGCGCGGCGGCAAGAAAATACCGCTCAAGCACAACACCGACCTTGCCGTGGAAATCGCGCAGCGCGCCGGCGTCATCGTTAAAAAAGTGCTGGTGGTTCAGCGCACCGCCGGAAAAATCGAATGGTATGGCGACCGTGACATCTGGTATCACGAGGCTGTGGCCGCAGCCAAACCGGACTGCCCGCCAGCCAAGATGAAGGCCGAGGATCCGCTGTTCATCCTGTACACCTCAGGGTCGACCGGAAAACCCAAGGGCGTGCTGCACACCACCGCCGGCTATCTGGTCTATGCGGCGATGACCCATGAATATGTCTTCGACTATCATGAGGGCGATGTCTATTGGTGCACCGCCGATGTCGGTTGGGTGACCGGTCATTCCTATATTGTCTATGGACCGCTGGCCAATGGCGCGACCACGCTGATGTATGAAGGCGTACCGAACTACCCCACGCCAAGCCGCTTCTGGGATGTGGTCGACAAGCATCAGGTCAACATCTTCTACACGGCGCCGACCGCGATCCGCGCCCTGATGGGCGCCGGCGATGATCACGTCAAGAAATCCTCCCGCAAATCATTGCGCACGCTGGGATCGGTGGGCGAGCCGATCAACCCGGAAGCCTGGGTGTGGTACTACAATGTCGTCGGCAACAAGCGCTGCCCGATTGTCGATACCTGGTGGCAGACCGAAACCGGCGGCATTCTGATCACGCCGTTGCCCGGCGCCACCGATCTCAAGCCCGGATCGGCGACCCGGCCTTTCTTCGGCGTGCAGCCAGAGCTGGTCGACAGTGACGGGGATGTTCTGTCAGGCACCGCGGAAGGCAATCTGTGCATCACCGATTCCTGGCCAGGTCAGATGCGGACGGTCTATGGCGACCATGAGCGGTTCATCCAGACCTATTTCTCCACCTACAAGGGCAAGTATTTCACCGGCGACGGCTGCCGGCGCGATGAGGATGGCTATTACTGGATCACTGGCCGGGTCGATGACGTCATCAATGTGTCGGGCCACCGGATGGGGACGGCCGAAGTGGAAAGCGCGCTGGTGTCGCATGATTCGGTCTCCGAGGCCGCCGTGGTCGGCTATCCGCACGACCTCAAGGGACAGGGCATCTACTGCTACATCACGTTGATGGAGGGCCAGGAGGGCGATGATGCGCTGCGCAAGGCGCTGGTCGCCCATGTCCGCCACGAAATCGGTCCGATCGCCTCTCCCGACAAGATCCAGTTCGCGCCGGGTCTGCCCAAGACTCGCTCGGGCAAGATCATGCGCCGTATCCTGCGCAAGATCGCCGAGGATGAATTCAGCGCGCTGGGTGACACCTCGACGCTTTCCGATCCCGGCGTTGTCGATGATCTGATCGCCAACCGGCAGAACAAGAAGACCTGATCACTCCGGCATTGGATTGATCTGCACGACGCTCTAATACCGGCCCGTTCCACCTTGGTGTGGAGCGGGCCTTTTTGCGGCCTACTTGCCGCCGGCCTTGATGATGTCGATCAAGGCCTTGGCCGCTGCGGGTCCCGCGCACAGGACCAGCTTGTTGAGCAGATCGGCCCATTGCAGCCACCAGTCATAGGCCGGCATGTTGTCCTTGTTTCGCCACAGCTCGGAGAGTTCACGGCGGTAGCGCTCATAGCAGCCCTCGGGCGGTGTGCTGCTTCCGCCCGGCGGAGGGGTGGGGACCAACGGTTCTTCCGGCGGCGCTGTTCCCCCGGAAGGGTCGCCGTCGCCCATCGTGGCGTTTTTCTCGGCGAGCGCGGAGACGAGATCAGCCGCCGATATGGCGACCTCCGCAAAAGTTTCCGGCGATTGGCTGGCGGCGATCAGGTTGGCGGAAATGGTCTGGAACATTTCCGCTTCGGATTCGACCATCGATGCCTCCGCCCGGCGCCGTTTCAGATCCGCCTGCAGGAACGCCGTGCCGATTTCCGGTCTTGCGCCAAAGGCGCTTCGCTCCAGCGTGATTGCCAGAACCTGGTAGATGTCGTCCGACATGTGTTCGAGAAGGGCATCTATTGCCGTTGCGCCATGAATTTCCTTGAGCGCGGCCTCTGCTTTCATATCCAGCCAGCGATCGTTTGTCTGCTGTGCCATGTCTTTGCTCCCAATCCTGATGGCTTACGCTACGTAATGTAGCATCAATAGAGGTTGCAGCAAAAACCCGAGTTGCCCTGGGTTGCAGCCTGTCGCCGGGAAAGTGCAGTTTGTCTTCCGAAACGCTTGGCAAATCGTTTTTTTCGCGCCAGACTGCGGTTGTCTTCAACAATTGAAAGGAGGTGATCCGATGTCGAGTGATTCCCAAAAGCCGGTTCGTACGATTCGGATTGCCGGACTTCGGAGCAGCCTCTGAAGAGCCGGTAAAGCTGGCAAGTCCTGATCCATCCCTGATGTGATCGGGCAGGCGTCCAACCGGCGCTGGAATTCACGAAGGCCACCTTGCAAAAGGTGGCCTTTTTGATTTGGGCTATGAGTGAAGGGTCAGTCGGTGGCAGCGCCGCATTTGGCTTTTTCGCGCTTGCCGCCTTGATACGGGCTGGCCAGTCCGCTTGCGAGCATGGCGGCGGCAATGTCACGTGTCCCGGCCTTGAGATCGGCCAGCACGCGTCCGTAGTATTTGCCGCCGGATACATTGATCAGCTCCACCGTTGAAAATTCCGTGAGCAGCCGCTCGAGTTCGCTGCGGGCGTGATCGGCGGCCAGCCGTTCGGTTGAACAGGGCGAGCGCCGCTCCGGCGTATCTATGCCGCGCACTCTCACGGACACCCGCACGGCGTGACCTGGCCACGGATGGGCATCGACCAGCAGCGTATCCCCATCGATCACACGAACGATGCGCGCCGAGACCGGCCCGGCGACGCTGCTCCACTGGCTTTCAGCCGCAAGCACAGCATTTGCGGAGGCCAGCCAAGGGGCGAATGAAGCAACAAGCGCCAAAGCAGGGTGTGAAAAGAATCTCATAGTAGAGGAATATATTCCTCTATTGAAATCATGGCAACCAAAGTCTGTGTTAAAAATCGATGGCGCGGCCGTTGATCTCCCAGTCGCCATAGCGGGCCGGATCGGCGCCGCCGCGGCCGCCGAGTTCTCTCTCGACCGTCAACTCTTCCGCATTCTGCGCCTTGCGCCGGGCCTCTGCCTCGGCCAGCGCACGCCTGGCCGCGGGGCTGAGTGGACGCATTTCTGCTTCGGGGGGCGGGCTGGCGGCAGTCGAGGCCGCTCCGGCATCGCTTGCCGGAGTCGGGTTTGGGACGGCTGAGCCTTCGGGTTTCTGGGGCGTGGTCATGGGCAGGGTCCGCGGCGGTGATGGTTACATTGAAGATTAGCTTGAAACACCCCATCTTTAACGCCACAAGCGACAAAAACCAAACCCTCGCGCAATCCCGGACAAACCGGCAACAGGTCGCTGGAAAGGAAGACAGGCATGAATCTGGTTCGCACTGCCATGCTGATTGCTTTGATGACCGCCTTGTTCATGGGCGTGGGCTACCTGATTGGTGGCGCCGGCGGCATGATGATCGCCTTTGTCATCGCCGCCGCGATGAACCTCTTTTCCTACTGGAATTCGGACAAGATGGTGCTGCGCATGCACCATGCGGTGGAGGTGGATGCGCGAACGGCTCCTGAGTTCTATCAAATTGTCGCGGATCTGGCGCAGAATGCCGGGCTGCCGATGCCGAAGGTCTATGTCATCCGCAATGCCCAGCCCAATGCCTTTGCCACCGGGCGCAACCCGCAGAATGCCGCTGTGGCCGCTTCTACCGGTCTGCTGGAGGCGTTGAGTGACGAGGAAGTGGCAGCCGTCATGGCTCACGAACTGGCGCATGTGCAGAACCGCGACACGCTGACCATGACAATCACCGCGACGCTGGCCGGCGCGATTTCCATGCTGGGCAATTTCGCCTTCTTTTTCGGTGGCAACCGCGACAACAACAATCCGCTCGGCTTCATCGGCGTGCTGGTGGCGATGCTTGTGGCTCCGCTTGCAGCCATGCTGGTGCAGATGACCATCAGCCGCACCCGCGAATATGCCGCCGACCGGCGCGGCGCGGAGATCTGCGGCAATCCGCTGTGGCTGGCATCGGCCTTGAAAAAGATTGCCATGGGGGCCCGCCGTGTGGTCAACGAAGACGCCGAGCGCAATCCGGCCACCGCCCACATGTTCATTATCAATCCACTGAATGGTCAACGCATGGACAGTCTGTTTTCCACCCATCCGGCGACCGAAAATCGCATTGCGGCGCTTGAAGCCATGGCCGCGGACTTCGCGCCCGCGCCCGCACAGTCACGGCGGTCCGATCCCGGTCCCTGGGGCCGTGATGGAACTGTCCGGAAAGGCCCGTGGTCTTGACCGGCGCACGGTCCGGGCGAACACGGGTGAGATCTGAAGCTGACAGCAACTGGAGCGGCCCGACCGATCTGAAGCCGGGCCTTGCGGCGCGCCAGG